>CAZLKK010000413.1:0-3223 GCA_964559995.1 uncultured Chloroflexaceae bacterium | reverse complement strand
AAAGAGGTCTTCCATCCGGTGAGAAAGTTGCTCGACCTCCTCCTGCCCGGCGGCACGAGCCCCTCCCTTCAGGCTGTGGGCTTCACGAAAGAGTTGATCTATCATCTCTTTTCGTTTTGGGTTATCTGGTTCGCGTTCAAGTTCCAGCAAAATGTCGGTGATGGCTTGTCGGTGTTCTGCCTCTTCTTCTTGAAAAGCAGCGAGCACCTGCGCCATAATTTCTTCATCACTTAGCATGATCTTTACCTCCAAACCCGTACCCGGTATTGGTACTCTCGTTGATGTCGATGTTGATGTCGATGTCGATGTTGATGATGTTCCAGTGGTTTTGGTGGTAAGCGTTGTATCTCTTGATTCCCCAAAGACCACCGATGCCCGTTACATAAATTGGTCAATAGCAGATTGTAATTGTTCTTTGGCTTCCTTTGACTTAAACAGGCAATCATCTTTGAATAAGTAATCGCTTGCCCCAAGAGCAATAGCCCGTTCCACATCGCTTACGCTATCGCTGGTGGTCAGCATAATAACCGGAATGTCGACAGTATTCCGATTGCGTTTGAGTCGACTGAGGATTTGAAACCCATCAAGGGACGGGAGGTTTATATCAAGGAGAATCAACAAGGGATGCTCGGCACATGCTTGTCGCCATCCTTCAACCCCATCACTAATGACCCGTACTTCGTAATTGGAGAACTGTTGGAGCAGGAGGCGAAGCTGTAATGCCTGACTTGGGCTATCTTCAATGAGCATGATATAGGGCGTAGTATTCATGATAGTCCTCGATGGTAAACCCTCTGCAATAATCCAGCGCGTCTATTCCTTGCCAAGCATGGTTGGTACCTAGAGTGCATAATCGGTATGCTGTATGCCGTTGTAGAGCAGAGAGACCATGCATGGTTCTGAGCATTGCCCCATACTTGGGGGGTAGGGGGCAATGAAACGGTGGTCATTGTTGCATAGACCCACCGCCAACCCCCTATGGATTGGCGGATGGGGGCACCTGCAATAACCGTGCTTGGTGTTGGCAAGGAGCATGGTTTTGCTGTTGCTCCTATTGCCCTCATTCTCGTAGTATTTCCCATATGTATGAACGATCTCAAAAGGTATGTTTCCCATTAAGGGGTATTCCTGGTGTACCCTGCGTATCCATTACCTAGCCTATATCGGGGGCCAAGGAAAGTGTCGCTCGTTGCCTGGTGCCGGAAACACCCCGCTTGTTACGAGCGAGTCGAGTCGTTGACGAAGGGCTTGGATTTCCTGTTCATGTAATAACCGCCGCAATGTTTGCCTCAACTGGTGTCCCGGTTGAAGTTGGGATTTAAGCATCTGGAGGGCTGCTTGAATGTCAGAGGGCAAAGGAAGCCCAACGTAATCCCAAAGGATAGTACGGAGCTTGTATTCATGGTGAAAACAAATCCCATGGTCTATAGCCCACAGCGTGCCATCATCCCCCTTTAGCCCATGCCCACTTTTGCGATCTGCATTGTTGATAAGGTAGTCAAAGGCGACCAACTGCTGAAGAACATGCGTATAGCATTCTTCTTGGATCATCGTGAAGAGATGGGCTTCTGTGTCATGGTCTACAAACACTTGCAGCGATCCAATACCAAAGGGCCCATCACGCAGCACCGTGAGGGGGACAAACGAGAAACCGAGGGCTTCGCTGATGAGATAGGCAGCGACCTCGCGGCGGTAGAGTGTCCCCTGCGGAAAATCCCAAAGCGGACGCTCGCCACGGCGGGGCTTGTAGACAGTCAATACCGAGGTATCAGCATAGGTAATAACTGCCAGCAAGGTATAGTTGCTACTATAGGGCAATAGCCCTTCAATAGCGATGTCGCCGTGGGTCAGAGCATGCAGCAAAGTATTTTGCTGGACTTTTGGATTATTCGGTTGTCTTACCTGGACCATGACCATTTCGCTCTGGGCAAAAATGCCCGTCTGGATCAATCGGGCGACCACAATTGCCACATACGGGGCGACCAGCAGCGACAATTTCCATTGCATGGGTACTCAACGCTCGCATTTGCTGCCGGGAGACCGAAAAGCGTGCCAGCAGAATGTCCTCATCGTCACCTTCTGCCATACCCTGAATAACGAGCACGATCATGTCGTGGTCGACATCATATCCAAGCCCCATCTGCACAATACGATGGAAGGACTCTAGGGGTTCTTGTAAGCTCATATCCTGCAAGAACAGATCATCGGTGGTACTTTTGCTTGGGTCCTTATCTGCCAATTCCTCAAGCAGTCGATCAATGGCGTTGGCAAGTGCCCGGATTTGTTCTTTTTCAGCGAGCAAGGAAAGGAGTTGATTTCCCTGGCGAGCTTGCACGTAGAAGACCCGCTGTCCTGGTTCCCCAACTACTCCAACGGTAATATGTTGTATTGCATCAAAATCATAGGTAAACTCAGCCATGTATCTCCCAAACTAGGTATGTGTTCAGATACCGTTACGGTTTCGGTTGCTGTTCCTGATGATTTGACTGGGAAGGGGATGTTTCTTCCGTTGGCATCAGGTGGTCCAGCGAACCCGTCTCATTGAAGGCAAGCAATCGGGGACCCATTGGTTCAAACCGCAGTGCCGTCAAAGAAGCGGGATGGATGATCAAACGTTGAAACAGGTCAATATGGATGCCAATATAGTAGGCTGTGACGAGTCGGATGACATCGGCATGAGAGACTGCGACAAACAGCTTATCTTGGGCGTGCATATCGCGTAGGGCGTTTAGGGCTTGAATGGCGCGTAGCTGAACCTCACCGAGCGTTTCGCCCCCTGGTATGCGGGTGTGCGATGGGTAAAACTGGATACCAGCCCAAAGCTGCTCTTGGTATAAGTCTGCAAGATGGGCACCAGTCCAATCACCGTAGCGCACCTCGCCAATATCTTCAACAATGCGAATACGAAGGTGGTGCGGCGCGGCGATAATCTGGGCGGTTTCGGTAGCTCGTTCAAGCGGACTACTATAGATAGCAGCAATAGGCAGAGATGCCAGCCGTTCTGCCACCTGCTGCGCTTGGTGTCTACCTTCGTCATTGAGATGGATTCCCGGCTTCCAGCCCGGCAATCGTCCTTTTATCCAGTCATTGGTTGCATGACGTATCAAGAGAAGAGTTGTCACATTGCCCCTCATCAAATATACCTGATTACTTGTCATGATACCACAAACTTTCAGGTTCATGCCAAAGTTACCCAATGATAAGGATTATAACTCTTTTTTGC
>CAZLKK010000412.1:0-3236 GCA_964559995.1 uncultured Chloroflexaceae bacterium | reverse complement strand
CTTTGCCCCACCCGCTGCTGCCTGCCAAATAGGGCATACGGGCAGAAAAGGCTACTCGCGCTCCCGTCTCAGGGTCGGTGTTGAGATTGACAGGTAGGTACAGAACCTTCTCACTGGAGTTGTTGGATTTATCGTTACGAACGCTGATATTGAAACTCTTGAGTGTTTCCTCATCGGGGAGATTGTAGGGAGCTTGATGGATCGTCACTTCGACCATTGGGATGAGCTTCATATCGCCATAACTGTTGGGATTAGCGTCTAGGCTTTGGTCTATATCGTAAAAGGTGCGCCCATCGGCATCTTGGATATTGCCCTCCTGGTCGCCTTTGGGCCAATCGAGCACGTTGTAGGCATACCACAGTTGGTCGGGTTTGGTGGGGCGCATCTGCCACTCCACAAACGCTGGTTTGTTAGGGGTGAGGTTGTTGGCGACAAACTGCAATGGGCTGTTGACCTTGAAGGTATTGGAAGCCGTGGAGACGTTGGGGGAGAGGTCAAGTCTATCTGGCACCCCGTCGCCGTCATTGTCGCGGTCAAACACATCTGGTACCCCATCGCCGTCGGTGTCTGGGCATGCCCGGATGTTGGGACACTCCATCCCATCGGCGAGTCCATCTTTGTTGGTGTCTTCCACGAGGGGGTCAAGGTAGCGTATTTGCTGCATCTTACCTCTGGGGGTAAAGATAATTGGCGTGGTCAACTCTTCACGGTCTGTCAAGCCATCCATATCACTATCTTTGACTTGATAGCTCGTGCCAAAAATAGCCTCCTGCCCATTGGTCAAGCCGTCACCGTCATCATCGGCGTTGGGGTCTTGCGCTTCTGTCATAAAGTCAGTGTGGTTGTCTTCCAAGACCATATGAATCGATTGGGCTGTTTTGAGGTAGTGTTGGTAGTCTGTTGTACCATCTTGGTTGCTATCGGCATTGTGGGGGTCAGTGCCAAACAACATTTCCTGGTAGTTGGTCAAGCCATCCTGATCATCATCAGTGCCATCATCGCCCAACAAGTGGCTGTTTTGTATACTGGCAATAGTCTGCGCCATTTCTTCGTGGGGAGCGCGTTGTTGGGCTGCGGCAATCTGCTTGGCAGTCTGTTGCATCGAGCTATTCTCGCCCTGCGTGTCCATCTCGGCGGCGAGGGCTGCCTGTTCTTGCCCAAAGACGGTCAGCTTGGCATTGCGAAGCACCGGCGTGACAATGAGCAGGATACTAAAGCTGATAGCCAAGATGCTGCGGAGCCGCCGCGAGGTGCGGTAGACAATGAGCATCATCGTGAAAGCGAAGACAATACAGGTGGCAATGATGTTGCTGGCAAAGGGGGCGAGGGTTTTTGCCAGATGGTGCAGGTTTGCCCCATTGAGTGACCACAACGCCGGTTGGCTGGCGAAGTTGCTAAAGGTAGTGGTGATCTGAGCACTCACCTGCTCCTCATCCTGTTCTGGGAAATCTAGGGCAAGTTCTAGGCGCACGGGGAGACCAAAACGGTTGAGCCAGATTTCGCCGTTGCCCGTCATATCACGGTAGTATTGGGGGGTGTCCATCGTGATGTCGGGGGGGAGGTCGCCATTGCGAGCGAGCCGTTGTTCTAGCTCTTTTTTGAGGTAGGTTGCGTAGTCAGGACCACTAACGGTGAAGGTGTAGCGGGTGAAGGATTGCCCATTGCGGGTCTCGGTACCGGCTTCGGTGAGGTCGCGCATACCGGCGAGGTAGGCGAGAAAGTCGCCTTCGGGGGCAAAGGAGCCGGTGAAGTCGCCTTGTTCTTTCCATGCCTGGTCGCCCTGGCGGACGTAGGTTTTGCCGTGCTCAAGTTTCACATCCATACTGGTGTCGTCCAGCATAATGCTGCCGCCCTGCCCCCACAATTGCATTTCCATACTGCTGTTGATCAGGTCGGTTTTGCCATCGAGATGCAATTCTTGGGTATCTACAGTCCGCCCAATATTCGCAAGGGAGGCTTTGGGGGTAATTGTCTGCACAATGTCGGCGGTGAAATGGTAGGCACCGGCGGAGCGCACGCGCTGCCACGCGGATTGCACCGGGTTGGGGAAGATAGAAGTCAACAACTGGACTGATAGGGAGAGAACGACTAACAACGCGAGAACGAGCGTCATAACTGAAAAGATGAACCGACGTTTGGCACGAGATGACTGCTTTTTCATGGTGAGATTCCTTCTTCTAGCACGAACACTAGGCAACTACAAAACATCAATCCTCATAACCCCTTTTTTGAAACCACAAAGGGGACGATAAAACACCGCAACTATGCGTAGGGCGGCGAGCAAATCAATACGGCGAGCATCTTTTGGGATATATCCTACGGCTCCAGCTTGCAAGGCTGCGGCTACAACGCAGGGATCGTCTGTGAAACTGGCAAGGACCAGGATAGGGATAGTTGGGTAGGCTTGCCTGAGCCACCCGATACATTTGACGCTATCTGTGTTTGGCAAGGTCAGGTCGAGAAGCAAGACATCAGGATGGGTGCTTGGCAAATAGCGCAAGGCTTCGGGATTATCTGTTGTTATCCCAACAACGATTACATCATCTTGCTCATTAAACAAGGCAATGAGGGCTTCCCGTACAAGCACCGAGTCATCTATGATGATGAACACCCGGATAGCGTCACAGTCCTTCACAGAGTCCTTCACTGATGGCTTTTGTATCCCAAAATGATTGGTGGGGTAAACCTACGTGACAACAGAATTGTTCCCCACTTATTTAGCATAGGGTATTGCATAGGAAAGCACAACCCTAAAAAGTGGGTATTTGGCATGGTCATTTTGTTCCCATTGTGCGTGTGGGACTGGTCAATTTTGACCAGTTGGGGGGCGGGGGGGTAGCAAGGGGGCAAAGATTCAGAGGCGTTTTTAAGGCGATACCATGCTACAATACATGCATGCATTGAAGAGAAAAAGGGGGTACCCTGCCGTGATTATTCAACTGGCAATCGCCGGTAGTGCCTTGTATGCTGGTATTGAAGCCTATCGGTATCGTAAGAAGCCCACCTTAGCCCAATTGCTGGCAGAGCAACCGAAAAAGGTTCAACTTCATCGACGACGACCATACGGTTCACGACGGGAAATGCTTGCCCATCTGACCAAGCATACCAACAGCAGTTCGCGGCGTGTGATCAATAGGCACTTTATCCTGGCACTTGGTTCGCTTGTGCTGACAAGCGCAGGCAGCTTGGGCTTGCCGCTGCTTACGACTATTAGCCTGCCCGAGCTGACCTATCTC
>CAZLKK010000411.1:2167-3243 GCA_964559995.1 uncultured Chloroflexaceae bacterium | reverse complement strand
GCCCGACGAGCCGTTGCCTGTCCCAACCTCGCGCTACACCTTCACTACCCTCACTGCTCCAACAGGACCACACTCTCAATGTGTGGGGTCTGGGGGAACATATCTACCGGCTGTACCGATACCAAACGATAGCCGCCATCAAGTAGCCCCCGGACATCGCGTGCCAATATCCCCGGCTGACATGAGACGTAGACGATACGGGACGGAGCCATTTCAACCAACGCTTTGATGACCAGCGGATGGCACCCACGGCGGGGCGGGTCGAGCACGACAGCATCAAAGTGTCCCGCTAGGGTGGGCAACACCCGCTCAACTGTCCCTTTGTGCCAGGTGATGGTGTCCAGTTGGTTGAGGCAGGTACTTATCTGCCCATCCTCCACTGCCTCGCTATGCTCCTCAATACCCACCACCTCTACCCCTTGCTTGGCTAGGGGCAAGGCAAACGTCCCCACGCCGCTATATGCATCTAGGATGCGCTGTCCCGGCTGTGGGGTAAGGGCAGCCGTCACCTCTGCAATGAGCGTTTCCGCCTGTGCCGTACATACCTGGAAAAAGCTCGTTGGTGCCAGGGAAAAGGTGATACCGCCCAGGTGCTCTTGCAACCGTACTTCGCCTATGGTTTCTCCCTTGTGGCGACCTTCGGTGAGCAGACACCCGGCTAACGTTGGGGTAGCCTGTTGCCAAGCGGCAGCAAGGTCTGCCAGTGCTCCACTCCCGTACACTATGGCAACCACCGTACCAGCAGTAGCACTGCTGCGTAGGGTAACGTTCTGTACGCTCCATTTCGGCGTTTTGCCCGTTTTGCCTGTTTGGGGCAAGAGTGAGCGCAGGGTAGCGAGCGCAT
Organism: uncultured Chloroflexaceae bacterium; assembly: GCA_964559995.1. Classification (GTDB taxonomy): domain Bacteria; phylum Chloroflexota; class Chloroflexia; order Chloroflexales; family Chloroflexaceae; genus JAAUSY01. Next base: position 2,399 of record CAZLKK010000411.1, on the reverse strand, counting down.
CGTTCATAACCGGCAGCAGCAGTGGGTCATGCTCCAGCGGTATCACCGTATGGGTGCCAGCAGCATAGTAGCCAATGTTGCCATCCTGTACATGCAGGTGGGCGGTGTTGCGGTAGTTCCAGCAGGGATCGGCAGGCAATACCGGCTGCACCTCAACCGCAGCAATCTTTGCCTGCCGTTCTAGCTGCTCTTGGACAATCTGTTGCTTGTAGCGCAGTTGGGCAGCATAGAC
>CAZLKK010000411.1:0-2157 GCA_964559995.1 uncultured Chloroflexaceae bacterium | reverse complement strand
TCTGGCGAGGGGTGCAAGACTGCTGTTACCTGCCCCCGTAGATAGGATGGTTTTTGCTCTATTATGGCAAGTTGGACATGCTCGCCCGGCAGCCCACCAGTGGCAAAAACGACCTTGCCATGATGATGCCCAACCCCATCTCCCCCTTGGGCAATGCGTTCTATAGATAGGTCTATCGTCTCGTCTATTGTTGTTTCGTTTGTTGATGCCAATTACCCAAACCTCATAGGTTTCTGATGAATTATTGATTAAGCTGTTCGCTTAACCTGCGAATTTCCTCTTTTACCCGCTCTATGGCTTGTTCCGCTTGCTTGAGCAGTTCGTTACCCCGCTGGATGTACTCGTGGTTGCGAAGCTCCATTGCTTGATCGTAGGTCTTTACCATTTCGTCTAAGGTATCCATCACGTCTAGGTAGGAAGTATGCACATTGGCAAAGCGATCTGGTGGGGTTATTGCCCGTGCTTCAGCAATGAGATTACGGAGTTGGTCCATTTCTCGATTCATGCTGTTTTCCCAAGCATCATCCCCAAAATCAACCCTGCCTGCCAGTTCTTGTAGGGTATTGAGCGTCTTTAGGGTACTTCCTGCGTGCCGAAACATGGTCGAGAGATATTGGCGTTCAGCACTAAACGGTGCTTCACACGCGGTCAGCAGGAGGAGGACAGCAATGGTGAAAAGCGTGACTAGTGAGCGGGGATTTCTTATACGTAGCATATGTACCTCTTGGTATACTTCATACGATAACCTTGTAGCCTATGCATAGGGCGATGACAAGCCGAGGTATTCCTTGATTATAAAGGTCGTCCAATCGCCTTGCTCTACTAAACGATGAAACATCGTCACTATCTCTAACTCTCATGGTAGCATTGCCATGCTCCTTCCCTGATGCATATGTGGTATTGCTATCAGTATAGCATCCCCCTACAAAAGCAACAACATGGTTCAGACGGGGTGTAGCTACGTCAAAATCCGAGCAACCCCCATCTCCTCGCCCCGCGTCCCACTACGCGGGAGAAGGGGAATCGGGCAGGTAGCGAGGGTCAACGAGCGGATGTCTGGGGGCATACGCTCCTACGGGAGTATATCGCCTATCCCTGGAAGATAGCTTCGTCTGGAAGCCAACCAACGCAAAAGGTAGAAAATGGGCAACGTGGGGACAAGGGTTATGAGGACGCTAGGCAACAGAATCGTGGTCACATAGGGGACCCACACCATACCGGCTGCGGTACTGGCATAGACTATCGCTAGGATACCCTCATACACGATGCTGCTAAACAAGACGACAATTAAGGGAATGATAATCCCTTCGGTGTGCATTTTACGCACGATGGCAAAGACGAGCGTCACGGCGATGATCAAGGCAAGCGCATGGCTGCCAAGCGGCGTAGCCGAGGTAAGATCAAGCATAATGCCCCCATAGAACGCACTCCGCAACGTAGACGCGATGCGTTGTTGGGGACGCGAAGTCTCGACCATCATGCGGCAAATAACGACAATAAGCACCAGCGCAGGGGGAAAGCCAAAAGGGGTAGGCAGCAGTGTGACCTGAACAAACGCAAGGATACTCATGCCCACAATGAGCATGAGTTCATAGGCAATGCGCTCTTCTAGTCTTTGTAGCTGAGGACCACCCATACGTCACGCACCTTGTCGGGGTCTACGATAGGGGCTACCTCTGCAATTTGGGTATGATCATCACTCTTGATGATACGTTCAATTGTGCCAATGGGGATACCGGCTGGCACAGATGCCAATGGGAGGGGCAGCCCAAGATTGCCAGTCAACCCGGCACTAACGACAGCGGCACCTTCTTGGATGGGAAGGGAACGGTCTAGTTGCTCAAGTTGGAGGTAAGAGCCATATTGCCATTGTCCTGTCACGAGTCCCAATGCCGAATCTTCCTGCGCCAGGACCCTTGCACTGATACGGCTACCAAAATCGGTAATAAGCAGCACGCTGGCGGTGTGGGGACCCACCGCATCTACAATCCCGACCAGCGCGGTGGGGGAGGTTTTGGTTTGCCCAACCACCGCCATACCTACTGTGACCCCATCTTTTGCCCCGCGAGCGATAGTCAGCACCCTACGCCCGGCATCAGGTGAACGTACCAGAATGTCGGAATCGAGGAGTACCCACGGGTTTTCTTTTTGAATAGC
>CAZLKK010000410.1:0-3264 GCA_964559995.1 uncultured Chloroflexaceae bacterium | reverse complement strand
CACCACCGCCGGCGTATATACCGTCACGCTTGCGGTAAGCGGCACGGGGGGGATAGACACCGCAACAAAGGGCGCGTACATTACCGTCAATGAGCAAATACCAGAGCCAGTGTTGCCCCCTCCGCCCCCCTCGTTGGAAAACAAAACCGAGGTCAAGGCAGCACACCAAGCCATAGCTTGGCTCAAAGAGCAGCAGCTTGACGATGGCAGCACACCCGGCTTTGGGGGCAACGTAGGTAGCACGTTGGATACTATCCTCGCCGTAGCCGCTGCAAATGAGGATGCCAGCACATGGCGCAGCAGCACTGGCAACTCGCTGGTTGAATATCTGCGTAGCTATGGCGAATCCTATGCCCAGGAGACTGCCGCTAAAGCATGTAAGTTGACTGTTGGGGTCGTGGCAGCAGGCGAGAATCCCTACGATTTCCGCGGGTTAGACCTTGTGCCTATCGTCAAGGGCTACTACAACACGACTACTGGTGAGTTTGGCAAAGATGCCGAGGGCAACCTCGCCGCCGGCTCAAACTGGGACCAAGCGTGGTGTATCCTCGCCTATGCTGCCATTGGTGAGACGGTGCCAACGCAGGCGGTAACGGTGTTGAAAGAACGGGCAACCGATGACGGCAGTTGGAACTATGGTCCACAGCTGGACTATGCCCACGTAGATACCACTGGTCTGGTGTTGCAGGCATTGGCTGCCGGTGGTGAATCATCCGACTCGCCGGTTATCAAAGCGGCTATTGCCTACATCCACGAGCGTCAACAGAGCAATGGCGGCTTTGCTGACACCCCCTCACCTGTGGACACCAACCCGCCAATCAATACCAACTCGACGGTCTACGCGGTGCAAGGTCTACTTGCGGTGGGTGAGGACCCACTGAGTGCAGACTGGACAACCGAGGGTATCTCTGCTACCCACCCGATTAGCTTTGTGTTGAGTATGCAGCAATCTGATGGCGGCTTTTTCTGGCAGGCAAGCGATAGCCAGTCCAGTTTGATGGCAACACAGCAGGTTGTTGCGGCTCTGATGGGCAAGCCATACCCCTTTGTTGGGCGTGGTGTGATGGTGCATCGAGGCACGGCATGGGTAAAGACGCAGCAAAGCGAGGACGGCAGCTTCAATGATGCAATGGGCATGACGGTAGATGCTTGTCTGGCATTGGCTGCCACAGAGAGCTTTGGTCAGGTCAACAAGCAGGCAATGATCAGCTATATGCAGAGCCAAGCGGGGGACTATGCCACCACGCCGGTTGCCGCTGGCAAACTGGCAACATGTGTGGTCGGGGCAGGTGCTGACCCAACGAGCTTTGGGGAAATCAACCTCGTGTCGCTGCTACAAGGCTGGCATAATGCAACCACCGGTAGTTATGGCACAACGACATGGGACCAGGCGTGGGCAATGATTGGGCTGGTTGCTGCGGGTGAGACCCTTCCAGCCAACGCTGCTCCCTACCTCATCAGCATGCAAAACAGCAATGGCGGTTGGGGGTATAGCCCTAGCTTTGGGGGGACTGATACCGACAGCACCGGGTTGGCATTGCAAGCATTGGCTGCTGCTGGCAGCATCACAGACAGCACCCTCACCGCAACCGGTGCGGCAAACGATGCGCTTGACTACCTACGGGCAACGCAAAATAGCGATGGCGGGTGGGGCTACAGTAGCAGTTATCCTGCCACGAGTGCCACCTCAACAGCCTATGCTATCCAGGGGCTTACTGCCGCTGGCGAAAACCCGTCAAGCAGCGCGTGGAGTATGGTTAGCAGCAGTGGAGATGGAACATCCCAACTGACAGTACATACCCCGTTTGAAGCGTTGCATAGGTTGCAAAGTAGCGAAGGCGGTTTCCAGGGCTTTAGTGGTACCAACGATCCAATGGCAACCTATCAGGCATTGCCTGGGCTAAACGAGGTCGCTTTCCCGATACAGCAGCAAGAAGCAGTCAGTGTTCAGTCTGTCTTTACGGCAAGCCCATTGCAAGGCACGGCTCCGCTTGCCGTCACCTTTAGCAATAGCTCTACCGGCGACTATACAACGAGCCTATGGACATTTGGTGATGGGGGGCAAAGCTGGCTCACCGCCCCAACGCACACGTATACCCAAACGGGGGTCTTTACGGCAACGTTGACGGTAAGCGGTCCGGGTGGTACCGCTACCGAGTCGGCGGCTATCACGGTGCAGGCAGCACCAGCAGCACTAGGACCAGTCTACCTGCCGTTGGTACAGCGTTCTGCCGCGCAGTAGGACAAGCGGGTAAAGCCCAGGGGGTAGCTCCCCCTCGCCCTATTGAGCCGCGAGTGTCAACGAGCGGGTTCCTCCCCCTCGCCCTATTGAGCCGCGAGGGTCAACGAGCGGGTTCCTCCCCCTCGCCCTATGGGAGCGGGGGCAGGGGGAGAGGGGCGTTGCTCTCAGGGGGAAATCAACGTGACAAAACCGGACATTCCGGGCAGAATGGAACCATAGATGAACACAGATGAACACAGATACCGGGCAGGATTTCCGGGCAAGATATACGATGTTACTGTCCGAATCTCCGCGGTTCTGCATCTCTGCGGTTCTTGTCGGGAATCTCTGCACGGCATCTATGTGCATCTATGTGCATCTATGGTTAAAACCTGCTTGGAATGGACGATTACAGGATAAGGTATCATGCACCCAAAACGTTTGGCGACTATCACCATTATGCTAATTACCCTTGCCCTGCTGCTTGTGCTGACCAGTGGGCTTCAGGCTGCATCCTCACTGCACAGCATGACAAGTAGCACACATACTGCGGGTCTTGTGGTCAGCAAAAGTGGCACCGTCCAGACCTTTTGTATAGACCTGGGAGAACGACAAGAGGTGAGTGGGCTAGACCTGCTGCTTGCTTCTGGTATGGATGTGGTGATGCAAGGCGACCCCGCTACGGGTGCTATTGTCTGTGAGATAGATAACGTTGGGTGCCACTATCCCGATGTGCCATGCTTTTGTGAAAGCGAACGCTACTGGAGCTATTGGCAGCTTGTAGATGGGGCATGGCAGTATGCGAACCAGGGAGTAGCGAGTTCGGTAGTGCAAGCTGGCGAAGTGGAAGGGTGGGCATGGGATGCTACCTTGCCCGTACTGTAGTTTGCGGATGACATTTGCGGTGCAGATGTTACCCCCATACCCATACCAAGCGCAAGCGCGACCCCCACCCCAAGCGCGACCCCCCCCCCAAACGCGACCCCCACCCCAAGCGCAACGGCGACACCGAGCGCAACGGCGACACCGAGCGCAACGGCGAC
>CAZLKK010000409.1:0-3289 GCA_964559995.1 uncultured Chloroflexaceae bacterium | reverse complement strand
GCCTGCTGTATTTCCGCAGCCTGCTGCTGATACTGCTGCTGTTTGCTCTTTGCCTGTGATGGTTGTTGTGTTTGCTGTCCTTGCTGTCCTTGCTGTACCCACAGGTTGCTCTTGTCCGATGCTGTGCTTTGTGTCAACTGTGGGAGTAGTTGTGCCAGCATCAGCGTAGAGAGCGCAGATTGGTCTGTGCCAGTGCTGCGGACAAATATTGGGCGTGGGGCATATTGCATCAGTTCTTCCGCCACCTGCAACCGACGTACCGCTAACTCATATTGCAACACAGCCCAGTTGTCCTGGTATGCCTTACCAAGATGCTGCGTTCCACGGGCTTCATTTTCTGCCGCCTTGAGCGTTGCTCGTCCACGCGCTTCTATCTCCCAACGCACCTTTTGCGCTGCGGTCTCTTTATCTTGGAGCATACGCGCCACATCCTCACGCGCCTTGTTGGTAGCCGTCTTCACCTCAATCAAGCGGGCATCCCGTTCTTTCTTCGCCCGTTCAATCTCAATGGAGAGCGTATCTGTGCGCTGCTTGCGGATGAGTTCCCACTCGCGCTCATAGGCAGAAAGCTCTTTTGACACCCGTTCACGAGTGGCAAGGTGCTGCTGGTACTGGTCGGGGAGTTGCACATCGGGGATGTTTGCCCCGATAATCTTCACGCCATATCGTTGCATCAGCCGGTTGAGGTCTTGTTGCATATCCTCAACATCACTGCCGCGTAAATCATATGCCCGTTCTGTCTGCACCATACGGCTACGCTGGCGTATGGCATCCTGGACTACGCTACTGAGCACAATGTCAAAGTTGCTCGCCCCGATATTGCGAACAAAAGCGATGGGGTCTACAATGCGAAATTTGAGGAAAAACTCAATGGACTTGAGCGGGACGTTCTCGCGGGTAGGACACGCCAGCACCGGTGCGGTGTAGGGTATCTCGGTTGAGGTGTCTACGATAAACTCGACCTTCTCCCAGGGGAGCCAGAGAAAGTGTCGCCCCGGACCGAGCGGCTCAACAATCCTGCCATATTTGGAGACAATCGCCGTTGTACCTTCCTCAACCTCCAAAATAACCTTGCCCATAACCGACACCCCAACGCCAATCAAGATAATCAATGTTGGCACGATTGCCACACCAAAGATAACCCCATTGCCAGAGAACATCGCCACGCCGAGCAGGTAGACGGCTAACCCAAGCCAAAATAATGCCCCATAACCCCGCTTGTCTTTGGGGATAACAACAGGGACAATCTGTCCATCCTCACCCGAACGGAGTAGCTGGCGAATAGTACTCCAACTAGCGACTACCTCTTTTATCTTGGAAAAATCTTGACGCTGCATGGTGTTTGCCATTATTCGCCTCCTTCGTTTGCTTTAGGTTGGCTTGCCTGTGGTTGGCTTGCCTGTGGTTGGCTTGCCTGTGGTTGTTCCGGGATAATCTCTGTTGCATCGGGAATATCCGCATCTGCTTCTCCCGCACCGGCAGTCATCTGCCCTTTTTCTACCAGCTTATTGATATGGTTTGCCCGTTCCTTTACCCGTGCGGCAATTTCATTGATGCGCTTACGGAGAGCCTGTATATCCTCTTCCGAGTAGAGCTTGGCATCCTGTATGCCCATTATTTGCTGAGCAATCGTCATAAAGTCTATCGGGGCATCGTGGCTGTCCCCCATCTGTACCACTTGGGGCAGCTTGTCTGCCACCGACTGGACCTTCTCCAGTACATCTTGCTGAAACCGGTATTCGAGGATTTGCGGATAGTAGGCAGCACTCATCGCCCGTATGTCTAGGGCTTGGGCTTCAAGCAACGCAGCATTTGCCTTTGCCTCACTTTCTGCCTCAATCATAAGCCGCCGAGCGTAGGCATTGGCGCGGTTGGTTTCCTTCTCGCGGGCAGTGTCCATCTGGGCTTGGTAGCGGGCTATCACCGCCCGAATGTCGGACAGCGTTTCCCGCATGGTAGCTAGGTCTTTGTTGAAATCGCCCTCGTCCTGCTCTTTTCGCAATTTGAGCTCATACTCATAGGTATAGGCTTCTTTTGCCACCCGCACCATTTCTGGTGAGGCGAGGTCCATACGGTATTGCTGATTGGATGGCTCGGCGTGGGTGATGTTGGCATTGACAAAGCGTACCGCCGGCAAAAACTGCTTGTTGAGCGTGTCGAGCAGGGATTGCGTACTCTCGCCTACCAGATCATAGATTTCTTCGGCTTTCTGCTCATAGATAAGCGCACGGGTCACTTCGCTAATGGCATTTTCTAGCTTTTCGGTAAACCCCTGCGCTCCGCCTAGCGTGAAGATAAAGTCGGATGGGTTTTCTACCCTGAATTGCAAGAAGAGATCAACCGAAGCATTCACGCGCCCAGAGGTGGGAGCCTCTCGGATGGGGGCATTGTAGGGGTACTCTTTGGTGGTGTTGACAATGTAGCTCACCTTCTTCCAGGGGTGGAAGAGCCACGTTCGCCCCGACTCGACAATCGTTTCCAATTTGCCAAATTTGGTAATAAGGGCTTGGCAACCATCGGGTATCATCACAAAGCTGTTTTTCCAGAGCTTAAAGGCAACGAAGCCGATAAGCAAGAGCCAATAGTGGGGACCAAACAGCGCAATAGACAGCGTATCAACCCCTGGGATGATCTCGACTGCTGAGGTAATGACCAACCCCCCCAACCCTACCATGATCAAAAAGATCGCAGGGATGATCCAGAGGTAGGAGCGTCCGCCTTTTGGCACGACTACTGGCGAGATGACGTTGATGTACTGCCCCGACTCTTCTTGTCGGACAAAGCTACGATGAACGTGCTCGGCAGCTTCGTCTAGGGCAACCGTCATTTGGGTGATTTGTGTACCGGCTGATTCACCGCGTTCGCGGGCGGAGATAAAATCTGAGGCACTCACATGAAATTGCTCAAATTCTTCACTCTCCACCAAGTCGGACACGGTGTTCACGATTTGCTGAAACTTACTCATAATTACTTCCTCTCTTCACGTATGCTCCATAGCATGAACACATAAGGAATCGTACCATAGGCTATGTGAGTATGGCAAGGATGTTTGGGGATTCTGCTTGCCTATCTCTGTAAGGGGTGCTACTATGCACAGATAAGGAGCAAAACCCTATGTATGGATATGCGTATTGGTAATCGTGGTATTGGTGTTGGCAGTTGGTCAGTTGCTAGACCGCACAATCGCTACATTGTAGCGTCCGCCGGTGAGGGGGATGACCACATCGCCATTTTCCCCCTGCTTGACCCCTGCTACCATCGCACTGCCCCCGCGCCAAACGGGGGCATC
>CAZLKK010000408.1:0-3299 GCA_964559995.1 uncultured Chloroflexaceae bacterium | reverse complement strand
GCGCCCCTACACCCGCATACAACCACAGGGGCAGGGGATGGGGGGGGGGAGCAGGGGGAGCAGGTAAAAAAACGGCTCTACAGTATAATGGTTTCAGTAAAACAATAACAGGAAAGCACAACTTATGCGTGCTCTAGCCACTCCTTTTTCAAAGGAGTCAAGAGAACAAAAGAAAAACATCATACGATTGGCATTGCTGCCCATATTGCTCGTATTGCTCATGGTCGTCATGCTTATCGCCGTTGGCACAGGGTCGGTAGACATCCCTGCCAATGTTGCTATCGCCATCTTACTCAGCAAAGCCGGCATCACAACTACCACTGAATTTACCAATGTGCAAGAATCGGTGCTGTGGATCGTCCGGCTGCCCCGCGTGGTGATGGGGGCGTTGGTGGGGGCAGGTCTAGCGGTGGCAGGGGCTATGCTGCAAGGCGTATTTCGCAACCCGCTGGCAGACCCCGGCTTGATAGGCGTGAGCAGTGGGGCAGCGATGGGGTCGGTTGCCGTGGTGATGCTTGGCATCACTACGCTAGACCTGTTTACCATCCCGGTAGGCGGCTTTATCGGAGCATTGCTCGTAACATTGATGGTCTACAAACTATCGCAGCGCAGCGGACGCACAGACATCACCACAATGCTGCTGGTCGGTCTTGCCGTCAATGCCATTGCCGGCTCCGCAACGGGGATTATGACGTTTATGGCAGATGACCCCCGCTTACGCTCTGTCACCTTCTGGACTATGGGCGGCTTGAATGATGCGCTGTGGGATTTCGTCAAAGCCTCCTCGCCCTTCATCCTGTTGACGATTATCATAGCCCCCTTTATGGGACGAGCACTCAACCTCTTCTCGCTAGGTGAAACCGAAGCTCGCCACCTGGGGATAGAGACAGAACGCACCAAACACATTGCCCTCATCCTCTCCACTATCGCCACAGGAGCTGCCGTTGCAGCCGCAGGCTTTATCGGCTTCATTGGCTTAATCGTCCCCCACCTCATCCGCCTAGTCGCAGGTCCAGACCATCGCTTACTGCTGCCAGCGTGTGCGCTTGGGGGGGCATCGTTGGTGGTGGGGGCAGACGTACTCGCCCGCACGATAGCAGAGCCAGCAGAAATACCAGTTGGCTTAATTGCTGCTATCATTGGAGGGCCCTTCTTTCTGATAATGATACTGAGAACACAACGGTTGTATGGTTGGAAATGACAGCACGATTGTCAACAGCACTCCTACCCCATCTGGGCGAACCCGTCTCCGCGACTCGTTCATCTCCACAGAGGGGGAGCCTTGCTGTTATCTCAAACTTGCAACGAAAGGATTTGCCTTATGAAACAACGACTGAAGAAACCACTCAAGACAGCACAAAGACCATTGCGCGTTTCGCTTGAGCCTGCCTATGGTATTGCCCTGCTGATTCTGCTCCTGATTATTGTGGGGGGGTGTGGCTGGTTGCCTGGCAAAAAAGAGGGAAGCAAAGATGAAGATGCTCCCGCACAACTCACCGCTTCTGCCCAAGCAGATATGGCGAATCCCGCTATGCAACCCACAGACCAACAACCTACAACCATACCGGGGCTTTACCCCACAACGATACCCTACCTGCATGTCATTGACCCGCAGGTTGCCCCACAAAATGACGGGGTGATGTATGGCTTTATTGTGGAAAATACGGCACCTGAACAGGCAGCCATTGATACAACCTACCAGATTACCTTCTATGACGCAGCCAACAACCAACTTTCCACTGAGCAACTCCAGATTCCATCGCATATGCCCGATCAGTTTGTAGGTATCAACCATAAACTCACCGATGCCTCAGTAGCTCAGGCAACCAAGATAGACGTTGCTCCGGTAGGGACGACCTTTCAGCCCATCAGTGAGATGCAGGTGCAACCCAGGTTTACCATTGAAAATGTGGGCTTCTTGAATGAAGAGCGCACAATAGCAGTGGGGACAGTACGGAATACCACAGCGCAGAATCTCAGCAATATCCAGATTTCTGTGCTTGCCTATGATACCAGTGATCAGTTAGTTGGGGGGGGATATATTTCTATTGCCAGTATGCCAGCCAACGGCATGCAAGAGGTACAGATACCCCTCCAGACAAATCACCCACCAGATGGTGGCGTGACGATGTACTCTACGCTGATAGATGCAAGACACATTGCAGATACTGGTGGGGAAATTCCCGGCACAGGCGAGCCAAAAGAGGGACAACCCGCTACAACCCAGGTTGCCCAAACAGCATCGCCGGCAATGACAACGCCCCAAACGACAACGGGGCAGTCGCCGGATATGCAGCCAACACAGCCAGAGGAGATACCGCCAAGCCTACCCGTACAAGAGGCAACACTCGTACCAATGGGGGTACCTCAGACTGTTTCTCCTACCCCCACGCCTACCCCCACGTTCTCCCCCACCAGCGACCCATCGGGGAGTGGGGACGGGGCAACGCCCACCACGCCGGCTGCAACACCTACTACCCCTACGCCAGATAGTGCAGGGGGGACAAATCCTGCTGCTACGACAACACCCACACCGATACCAACCAACACTACATCGCCAGATTCGTTAGCTGCGACCAACACGCCGGTGCCAAACGACACCAACACCCCAACCCACACGCCGACCAATACCCACACTAACACACCAGAGTCAAATAGCACCAACACGCCGACCAATAGCCCTACGGAAGCCAACACGCCAACCAATACCCCCACCAACACGCCGCTGCCAACCAATACGAACACCCCGGAATCGGATACTACCAACACGCCGACCAACACACCAGAACCAAACAGTACCAACACGCCGACCCCCACACCGGATATGTCGCTGGAGAGACCATCTGGCGACTGTGCCAGCAATGCGCCAAGTGAGCCGCCGAATGGTCCAGAGGCATGGATGCCATCCACGAGCCTTGCCGCTGGTGATACTGCCCACATATGCGTTTGGATGGTGCTCGATGGCTCCCCCGCAAATGGGGCATCGGTTTCGGGGAAGTATAGCTACATTGATGTCCGTGATGCGGTAGATGAAGATATTAGCCCCATTCCTACCGACTCCAACGGGGTAGCCAAGTTGTCCTTCACGGTGCCAGATACGTTGTCAGAGGTAATTGTCAGCGTTGTTGTCAATTATAATGGCACGACCTATGATATTAGTGATAATATGTATGCGGACAGGCTAGAGGTGTCTTTCACCCCGCAATAGGATGTGTTTTGCTAACCCTCAGCATCTTGCCCGGACATCCTGTCCGGTATCTGTGTGCATCTGTGTGCATCTATGGTTAAACCTTGCCCGG
>CAZLKK010000407.1:0-3302 GCA_964559995.1 uncultured Chloroflexaceae bacterium | reverse complement strand
AAGCTGGTGATCGGGTGTTTGCCTCCACGCTGGTGCTGGCTGGTACCTGCCGAGTGCGGGTAGAACAGCACGGCACCGAAACGATTGCCGCGCAAATAGGCGATATGTTGCAAAAGACTAGCAACTATACGTCCACTCTGACGTTGCGCGGGGAAGTCATCGGTGATCGCAGCGCGTTGCCCATGTTGCTGCTCTCCTCAGCAACCTTGTTGCTGCTAGGCCCAATGAGTGCGCTTACCGTGCTCTGCTCCTACATTGGCTATGCTATGCGTATTCTTGGGCCCCTCAGTGTGCTACATTTCCTTGAACGTTCCTCGCAATACAATATCCTTATCAAAGATGGACGGGTGCTGGAGGTCTTGCGGAATGTAGATACGATTATCTTTGACAAAACCGGCACACTTACCCGCGAACAACCCCGCGTTGGCAACATCTACCCCTTTGCATCATCCAGTGAGGATACTATTCTGCGCTATGCTGCGATTGCAGAACAGAACCAGGAGCACCCTTCAGCGCGGGCAATTCTTCAGGCAGCCCAGGATCGTGGATTGTCGTTGTTGCCAATTGACGAGGCAAGCTACCAGGTGAGCTATGGAGTCAAGGTACGCACCGGTGAGCGTCTGGTGCGGGTGGGCAGCGAACGTTTTATGCAGCATGAAGGGATAGATCTGCCGGAAAGTGTTGAGACCATACAGTTTTACTGTGCTCGGCGTGGCTATTCACTCATCTACGTTGCGCTTGACGAACAGATAGTGGGGGGTATCGAAATCCGTGCCAGTATGCGCTCGGAAGCTGGTTTGACTGTGCAAGAGTTGCAGCAACGTGGACTGGCAGTCGCTATTGTGTCTGGCGATTATGAACAGCCCACCCGGCAGGTGGCGGATGAACTGAGCATACCGGAGTATTATGCCGAGATGTTGCCTGAAGATAAAGCCGCTCTGGTAGAAAAGCTGCAGCAGGAAGGTAAGACTGTTTGCTTTGTTGGAGATGGTATCAATGATGCTATTGCGCTCAGAAAAGCCAACGTCTCCGTTTCGCTCCGTGGGTCTTCCGCCATCGCCACCGATGCGGCGCAAATTGTGCTGTTAGAAGCAAACCTGGAGCACCTGCTGAATTTGTTTGAACTGGCAGATCAGTTTGAGCACACGATGTCTATTAATATGTTGCTCAGTGTCGTACCAGGCATCATCACTACCGGCGGGGTTTATCTGCTCCACTTTGGTTTGGTGCATGCGTATGCCCTCTATTATGCTGGTTTTACCGCTGGTATTACCAATGCTCTGTTTCCGTTGAAGACCCAGGAGTAACCCAATGCGATTACTACGCGAGATGTTCATTGTGCTGTTTGTGGTTGGCATCACATGGTGGATATGGCATACCAATCATACATCCTCCTTTTCCGAGGAGCAGACGGAAGACCCGTCACGTATTATTACGCTTGGACAAGATGCGTCAACTGGTTCGCGGGCAAACAACGAACTGGCGAAGCAAATCATCGAATCCCAGCTGGGATATGATGTCCGCTCGAGAGAAATAGCCAACCCAGATGATATGGCTAAAGCTCTGATTACCGGTGAGGTAGATGTTGCGTTGGAACGTTGGAGTAGTTCTACCGGAGAGGTCTACCAGCGTTATATGAAAGCGGGCATTATTGAAAATCTGGGGTCAGAGGGCAGTATAGGCAAATCGGGCTGGTACGTGCCTGCCTACCTATTGGAAGAGTACCCTGCGCTGGAGACGTGGGAAGGGCTGAAAGACCCGGATATTCTCCAGCTTTTTGCCAATGAGCAATCCAATGAAAAAGGTATTCTCCTTTCTGGTAATCCTTCTTGGAAAGCCTATTTGGATGATATTATCCGCAACCTGGAGCTTGATCTGACGGTTGCGTATTCAGGCACTGAGGAGGTTATGCTGCACTATGTCGCGGAGTTGTACGAGCGCAAAGAACCGGTCTTGTTTTATTTCTGGCGACCCCATCTGATACACCTGCAATATGATCTGGTAGAAATTCAGCTTCCCACCTATAGCGAGGAATGTTATGCCGATGCGGATGTCGGCGGGGTGCAATGTGACTATCCAGAAGATGTGGTTTTCAAGGTGGCGAACCCAACGTTGAAAGAACGCGCCCCGGATGCTCACGCCTTTCTCAAGAACTTTGCGTATCCCTCAAGCCAGGAGAAGCTGATGCTGCTGGTGGCTATTGAAGAACATGATCATTCGTTTGAACAGGGGGTGCAGCAGTGGATGGCACAGAACCCGGAGATATGGCGCGAGTGGTTGCCAAATGATTGAGCACGTTGGGGACGGTAGGTTTTGCCGGTTGGGATGGACGGTAGCGGGGGCAGATTTTCTGTCCCCTGCCACCGTGTGGTTGGCTGCAACAATGTTGACATTGCCCCGATAAGGCTACCCTCGAATATGAACATAGTATACAGCGCATAGGCTACTCCCGCCCCGAACGGTACCGCCAAAGGAGCCAAAAGACGAACCAGAGGCTATAGAGAACATAAAAGAAGCTATCCAAGCATGGCGACATCTTGGCGACATCTTGTAGCAATTTCCCCCGCCTCGTGATGGGAATGGGGAAACGGCGAGAAGCGGTATATTGACGAGGGGGGCAAGGCTTGCTATACTAGCAATGATGCGTATGGGCTATTTTTGCTAGGAGGTGTGGGATGAGTGCTGGCGGACAAATCAATCTGGATATTATTGAACCAACAGACAATCAAACATTCACTACCATTCAACCAACGATAAGTGGTACTGCACCCGCTGGTACAACAATTACGCTTACGTTTCAGGAACAGAATCAATCCCCTTCCCCTTCCCCAATCTCTCGCACCGCCCCTACAGATGCCAATGGTAAGTGGTCAAGCACCGACTATCTAAAAAACGGGACGTATACCCTAGAAGTGATTGCCAAAGACCAGAGTGGTACTGAAGTAGGTAGGGAGTCAGTAGATTTGACGGTGGATGCGCCGTTGCCAGATATTAAAATTACTAAATTAACGTTCATGACAAACATGACAAAAAAACCGCCGATTCAGCAACTTAAAAAGATTGAAGGTAGTGGAAATGGGGCAGAAATAAAAAAAATTACCCTTGAGAAGAATGGGGAAGAAAAAGAAATTACCCTTGAGAACATTGAATATGATGGACAAAAATGGTCTTGTACACCAGAAGAAACAGAAGAAAATTTAATAAATGGCGAATACACCCTGACAGTGACTGCTAAAGATAAAGCAGGGAATGAAAGTGCTGCTAACGTAACGTTCACGATCCCAAATGAACTAATTAAACAA
>CAZLKK010000406.1:0-3335 GCA_964559995.1 uncultured Chloroflexaceae bacterium | reverse complement strand
GGGGAGCCGAACATTGAGTACACCGCTGTGCGTCCCTACGGATCGTTTTCTCCCCCAGGGGGAAAGGGCAGGGGATGGGGGGCTGCCCGGAGGACAAAAGACTAGGCAACGAGCGGATGTATGGGAGCGGGGGCAGAGCGGGTGTAGGGAATACAACAGCGCGTAAGATTGCCCCCTCACCACCAAGCCATGACCATCCCCAAGAAATACAGAAAAGTTCCTATGGCTACCACCAGCGCACTAGATTGGAGCCACATTGTCCGCCGGAGCGCAGCACGGGTCTCTTCGGACATATCCGGCAGCACCAGAATAGCAGATGAGGCAATCCATAGGAAAACTCCCACCATCGCCACAGCAAGGGTCGCTATCCCCCACATATACCCGTCTTGCCAAATAAGGCGTAGTTGTGAGGCAATAACGCCCAACACCAACACAACGTAGCTTATCGTTAGCACACGCGGCGTAATGGCTATCAGGCGATGGGCTATATCATCTGCCGTATTGGGAAATGCCCGTTCAATATACTTGTTCAGTTGGCGAAAAGCCGGTCTAAGCTGTTTGAGCTTGCCCATAAGACTTGTGGCTTCTCGCGGACTCATCGGTTGTTCAAGCTCATCATACGACAACATGTGTCGTCTTTGGGTAGCATTGTATGAGCGATTATGTTCCTGCATATGTTCGTCCTTTCCAGATAACGCCGCGTCCTGTTTGCACCTGCCACCAGCCCCGCAGCGCGATACAACCATAGCAGACAAGACCAAATGACCAGAGGAAAGCATACCACGGCGAGAGTTGGTAGCGACGGTGGAGCAACATGCCCCAAAAACTCCCCGCAACACTGAGGACTAACACCGCCTCACCAAGCACTATCCAAGCGACATGCTTAGGTACCCCTTGCATCAGCAACACCCCTACTAGCAGTAGGCAAACAGGCAAGAGTGCCAACGCAAATTGGATACCCCCCTCACGTACGGCATGGTGTCCCCCGCTCGCAAACCCTGCTGCGGCATTTTTCGTCAATCCTTCAACGACCTCGTGCCTATTGGTATACATCCGAACCCGCAACTCTTGCAACCCTAGTGCCGCGCCAGTGTGAAAGCCAGCCCATCGCAATACCCGTGCCAACATCACATCGTCAAGGACCTCACCACGCACAGCCCCATGCCCACCGACTATATCGTAGGCTTCGCGCTGCACCAAAATACACTGCCCATTGGCGAGCACTTCATCGGGGGACGTGTGGGGAGCATTCAGTCGCTCAAAAGGGAAGATGGCATGCAGCAGCGTATAGAAGGGCGGCAGGATGATTCGTTCCCAAAAACTGCCTAGCTCTATTGCAGGAAAAATGCTGACCATGTGCATATGGTTGCGTTGGGCATGGGTAATGAGAGCAGAGACCAATCCGGGTTGGGGGACAGTATCTGCATCGAGGAACAACAACCACTCTCCCTGAGCCATCGCCGCCGCCTGTTGACAAGCATAGCTTTTGCCGGTCCAGCCAACCGGGAGGAGGGTACTCTGACGCACTCGCACACGGGTATGTTTGGCAGCATATGCTGCTAAAATGTCTGATGTGGCATCTGTAGAGCCATCGTCAACTACGATGATCTCGCAGAGGGGGTAGGATTGTTGCAAGGCTCCATCAAGCAAGCGGGCTATATTCCGCTCCTCATTGCGTGCCGGTATGAGGATAGAAACGAGGGCTGTTTCTCGTTGGGTATCTGAGGGGGCAAGATGCGGCATAGAACGGAGCCGCAGGTACTCTCTGATAAATCCAGCGATAAGGAACAGAGCAACAATCGTCGTACATACAAGCACATGCATAGGCATAAGACCAAAATAGTGAGATCATCTCATGGGTACCATTGTTCTTGCTAGTATAGCGTATAGTTAAGTTACATGCAAGGTATGTTGCTATAGGGTTACGTCAATGTCCGGTTTGCCACCTATCCCTTGCCCCGCTCCCAGAGGGCGAGGGGGAGCCGTACGGTCTCCCTTCTCCCGCTTGCGGGGGAAGGGCAGGGGATGAGGGGGAACTCTCAGGAGTAGGTCAACGCGATATACCGGGACATTACCGGGCAGGAATAAACCATAGATGCACACAGATAGACCTAGATGCCGGGCAGAGTTTCCCGACAAGAACGCAGAGACGCAGAGACGCAGAGAATCGGACAACAACGGGCTATATGGTAGCATCTTGCCCGAAAATCTTGCCCGGTATCTGTGTGCATCTATGTCCATCTATGGTTAAATTTTGTCGGGTGTTGTCACGTTGACCTACCCCTCGCCCTGGGAGCGAGGGCAGGAGGAGCGGGTTGTTTTGCCCTGGGAGCGGGGCAGGGGGGAGTAGGTAATTTCGCCCCCTATGCCCTTGTGTGATATGATACAATTGAGCAACGCTAATCATTTGGAGGAAGCAGAGTATGGTACAAACATTTGGGAACTATATCGAGAGTGACAATGACCTAGAATTTTTGATATTGAACTTTTCCCCCTCATCCATACCCATTCAGCAACGCTGGCGCAATAATGGGTTATCGGCAGAGTTTCTGGGGAGCTACTGGGCAGCCTTCTTTCCCAACGACGAGACCCTTTCGTCAAACCGTCAAGAAGAGGTCAGCAGTGCGGTGAGCTACATTGCCAATGAACTGCTGGAAAATGCGATGAAATTCAACTATGCCCCGTCTCAGTGTGTCATCAGCATTGCCCTGCACCTCTACGCTAATCATTTGCGCTTTTATGTACGCAATTGTGTCAACCCTGCCCACGTTGAGGGATTTCAGGCGTTCATCCAAGAACTGATGGACTGTGACCCAGACGAAATGTATATGCAACAGCTAGAAAAAACGGCTGAGGATGAATCGGAAGAATCCCATCTCGGCTTACTCACGATGATGAACGATTATCAGGCATCGCTAGGGTTCAAGTTTGAGGAGTGCAAAGGAGAAACGCCCGGAGTTAGTGTAACAACAATGGTACAATTACCGGTAGCCTAGACAGAAGAGGAGCTAGAGCTAGGTAGGCAAAACCTACCCAGAAGTGGACAAGAGTACGCAAGATGGACCCAACGATACGCGCCCACAAAATACGGTTGAATCCAACACCTGAACAGGAACAGTATTTCCGACAAGCCGCAGGCAATGCGCGTTTTGCCTGGAATTGGGCGGTTGCGCTGATGCGGGACGCGAGAGCACAGCAAATGCCCCTTCCCCTGGTCGGCGACCTGAAAGCCGAGTTCAACCGCATCAAACGGGAGCAGTTTCCGTTTGTGATGGAAACAACCAAGTGTGCTACCGAACAGCCGTTTGCCGACCTGAGCCAGGCACTCAAAAACT
>CAZLKK010000405.1:0-3342 GCA_964559995.1 uncultured Chloroflexaceae bacterium | reverse complement strand
GTCACTGACGGCATACAATGTGCCATTGGGATGCTGAAGCGGTGTGTTATACATCCCCCCCCGCCCAGGGAAATTCCAAGCGTAGGTATGGGTTGCATCTGCCGAAAGTAGCGGCGGTTGGTCTAGGTCGCGTAGGGCGGGGATGTTGTGCTGGAGGGCGATAAATGCTGGTCGTACTGACCAATCATCGCGTAGGATGCTAAACGTGGTCTTTTCATCATTCGCCGGGGCTACCAAGCTAAAATTGAGGTTCCATAGCAGCACACCAGCAACCCACGGGTAGCGTTGGCGAACATACCACAGCATATCCACGAGATACTGCGCTTGTTGCTCTTCGCTAACAGGCAATGGCGCACCCTCAGCCTCAGTCACCGTCCACCCTACCTCGGTAATCCACACCTGCCGCGTGTCCCCATAGCGTTGCATTAGGCTATGAATACGCTCAATATGGCGAAAATAATAGTGGGAATGGTGCGGGTTATCTATGCCCCAATGGGCAGCGGGGGGATGTTGCCCTGCGCCGGGGTGTACGGCTATGGCATCGGCTACCTGCAAAAATGCCCCATCGTCTAGGGTATACAACTGCTCGTAAAAGGGGAGGTCTTCGCTGGCAACCGTAGGGTCAGGATTGTTGGTGGCAGCCATTGGCGCAGCCAACACCAGCGCACACGGGTCTGCCTGCTTGATAGCCGGGTATGCTGCCTGTAAGGTAGCCAAGTAGACCGCCGGGTCACCGGGTTTGCCGCCACTCTCATGCGCCAGGTTTGGCTCATTCCACACTTCATAGGCAGAGACTCTGCCCCGATAGCGGGTGGCAACTTGTCGCATGAAGTTGGCAAACGCTTGGGTATCAGTGGGCATGCCGGTGTGTCCGCCATCGGTTGCCCACTGTGGCGAACGAACTACACTCAGCATGATATGCATATCACGCGCCCGTGCCGCACTGACCACTTGGTCTAGGGGTCGCCAGACATACTGCTCCTGCTCGCCCTCAAGATCACGCCAGTGTATCTGCTGGCGTATCCAACCAAAGCCGCCTATGCTCGTTAGCGACAACACGCGGTCCATATCGGTGCCAAAGAGAAAGACATTGATACCATAGCGCACCCCGTCTAGTTGCGGGGGAACGTTGCCCCCGCCGGGACAGGTGGCAGTCATTGGGGCAAAGAGCGGTTCAGGGGTACCCGTTTGCCACGCGGTCTCAGTGGGTTCTAGCGTGGGGGTGGGGGGGGCAAACAGTGGGCTACTCCATCCACTACATCCACCTATTGCCACAATTACCAGGAGGAACAGGAGCAGGGGTATGGTCGCTTTTGTCCGGGAGTTCAGCATAACCTACCGATCCGATGCGCTCATTACCACCCCTGCACCAGCAGGGAGATAATAGCCCCCAAGCAGAGGTAGGAGCCATAGGACATATATACTGGCACACGGCGGCGCAACAGGTGTTTTGCCCCCACGAGGAGCAATGCTACAAACCCTGCCATAAAGATACCATAGGAGAGGGTTGGGATAAGCCGCGTTATCCCGAAGGCTGCGCCAATGAAGATGGCAAGAAAGACATCACCAAGACCAAACGGCACAGCCGTTGCCGGGAAGATAACCTTTGCCAGCATAAACAGCAGCATAAAGGTGATGCCGCTGATGATCATACCCACGCCGGCATTGAGGATGTTCATGTTTGGCACCAAACCCATTGCATTGACGACAAAGACCAACGCTGCTGCCCCAAGAATAACAAAGGTATAGATATACCGATGCGTCCAATCTACTGCGCCTGTGACGATAAGCACAATACCCACAAAGCAAAGGTAGAAGAAAAGCGGCGATACCCCGTAGCTTTGGTAGAGGACCAGTACCAGCACCGCGGTGAGCACCTCAACAAACGGGTGTATCCAATTGAGCGGTTTCCCATTGCGGGCTTTGCCCCGCTGGATAAGCCAGCCGGCTATGGGCAGCAGCTGCCACCACGCCAGCACTTCCCCCGTGCGGGTGCAGCGTGGCATACCGAGGAGTCGCTGCTCACGCGGTAGCCGAATGATAACCACGTTGAGTAGCGAGCCTAGCACCAGACCAATACCCAAAACCAGCAGATTAGTTCCCACTACACTCCTGGTATTCAGCTTCAAACTGCTGGAAGTCTACGAAGTTGGTAGCAAAATTATGCCTACCATCACCCTCACAACTAGCGACAAAGTAGAGGTAATTTGCCTCGTTATCTGGGACGGCAGCAGCACGCAGCGCAGCCAAACCGGGGTTGGCAATCGGACCGGGCGGCAGACCGGGAGATTCGCGGGTGTTGTAGGGGCTATCTACCTTGAGGTCAGAGAAGGTCAACTCTTTGCGCCACCACGTTTGCTCAAAGTTGCTATATCCAAGCGCATACTGCACGGTAGGGTCGGCTTGTAGCCTGCCATTGCCGGTTTCATCAAAGTTTTCTGGCTTGAGCCGATTCCAGAACACGGCGGCTATTTTGGGCATCTCCTCAATGAGCATCGCCTCACGCTGGACAATGGAAGCCATCGTGACAATTTCGTGGATGCTGACATCAGGGACTGTTACCTCATTTTCTACCAGTTGGTATTGATCTTCAAACCGATTGAGCATGAGTTCAATAATATCTGTGACGGTGGTTGTTTCCGCAATGCGATAGGTGTCAGGAAAGAGGTAGCCCTCCAGTGAGGCATCTACGGGCAGGCTCCTGAGCATGTCATACTCAGCACGGAACTGCGACCCTTGACGGGCAACGGCAAGAAACTCCTGCTCTTGGATTACGCCGGTACTGGCAAACCGTTCTGCCACCTCTTCTAAGCGTAATCCCTCTGGTATAGTCACTTCTACCTCAACTATCGTTTCGCTAATTTGCAAAGCGGTAGCTAATTCACTCATGGTCATGCTCGTATTGAGCGTATACTCGCCTGATTGGAGGTTGCCCTCAAGGTTGTTGTAGCGCACAAGCGCGGAGAAGAGCACCGGCTGGCGGATGAGCCGTGCGGCGCGGAGCTTGGTTGCTATCTGGTTGGTCGAGTCGCCTGGTTCTATGACGACCTCAATCGGGCGTAAGCCGCCTCCAACGGGGGTACGGACTTCTCGCAAGATGATATAGCCAAAACTTGCCAGCACAAGGGCAAGCATGGTGATACCTAGCATCAATGCACGAACGTTTCGCATCAAACAATCTCTCCTCGATAGGTTAGCGTAGCAACAGACCTACTAGTCTCATTTGCTGTTCTGCTGCCATTATATCATGATCATGCGTGTTTGCCCTGTCCCCACCCCACCAAACAGGGCGGTGTCAACATCCGTCCCCCCCCCCACCCCCTGCCCCCTGCCCCATGTTGG
>CAZLKK010000404.1:2072-3343 GCA_964559995.1 uncultured Chloroflexaceae bacterium | reverse complement strand
CTGTGCGGGTGCAGGCTCCTGTGCGGGGGCAGCCTCTTGCGTGGGGGCAGGCTCTTGCGTGGCGGCAGGCTCTTGCGTGGGGGCAGCATCTGGGGTGGGGGCAGCCTCTTGCGTGGGGGCAGCCTCCTGTGCGGGTGCAGCATCTGGGGATGGGCTATCAGTAGGGGAAGGTTGCTGTTCCCCCGCTGGTTGAACAGCTGTATCCTGCTGTTCATTATCTGTTTGGGGTGTTGCTTCTGGCGAATCTGACTGTCTATGTAGCATAGGTTCATCATCCGAAGGCTGATTTGCGGTTGACACGGCAGCGGTATCATACGTAGCTAAAATTTGTGCTATAGGTAGTGAGTCTCTCATATATTCCATAGTATCAGCAGATGTCGTATAGGAGGACAAGATATGCTGTATCTCAGAAGGTGGCTGATCCTCCGTCTCCGTATGGTACGAATCTGTTCGGGTATGGGGTTTGATTGGTGTCGGCACAGGATTACCCTGTATGGGCAAAGTTGATGATTGGTTTTCTTGATTTGCCCGCTCAAACTCACGTTTTACGGCTGGATTATTCGGATTGATAGCATAAATCCGTTTCAAGCACTCGAGTTGCTCTTCCCTCGTCTCCTTAGCCCAAGAAAGCCAAAGCCATAGCCGCTCATCCTGGGGATTTTCCTTGAGGAGTTGTATAAGCAGTTCACGGGCTTGGGCTTTGTTGCCCTTTTGTAAGGCGACAATTACCGCGTGTTCTTTTTGTTGAATAGGGCGTATATCCACCGTTATTCTGACTTACTTTGCCTATGGTGAAGGATAACAGCGGTTGCATGGGTATTCTCTTCGAGCTTTTCCATCAACCTTCGGGTCTCACGGGTATGTTCTTCAATATCCACAAAAAGTTTTATCGTTTCTGATAGGGCAAACATTGCAACGGCATTGAGTACCCCCATAAAAGCCCCAAAGAGCGCAAGGGGGAGAGCAGATAGGAAGGTTATACCGGTTTGTTCACTAAGAAACAGACCGACAATCAAGCTCCCAAAAAACCAAAATAGGGTAAAGATGACCCAAAGGACGGCAATAATGAGAAAGACCGTAGCGATAAGGCGCAGTGCGCCAAATTTCTTTTTCAATGTATTCATCCTAGAGAAGAACTACCGAGTAGTTCTTATGCCCCCTATACATTTACCCTACCCAAAACTCTTTGCCTTGTCCATTATAGCATAGCATAGGTATCCCTAAAAAATAATATCCCATCCCCTCGCCCCTGTGGGTGTATGCGGGTGTAG
>CAZLKK010000404.1:0-2040 GCA_964559995.1 uncultured Chloroflexaceae bacterium | reverse complement strand
TCTCTTGAGGAGCTACTGGCGTGGCTATTGAAGGATACCAAAAACCAGAAACCCCCCTTCAGTCTGATGATTTCTCTTCCACCTCACCGCACCGGTTTCGTAGGTGGGGAGTTTTGCTGCTCCAGATACTTGGTGGGGGAGTCCTGTTCCTTATCATCGGGATAATCAGTGTGATGTATTCCCTTTCCCAGTCGTTTGAAGACCGCATATACCCCAATATTACCATTCAAGGCGTAGCAGTAAGCGAAATGAGCAAGGATGAATCTCAGCAGGCAGTGGAAGCCTATTTTTCCTCCTTCCTCAACCAGCCGGTTGTCCTGACCTATGGGGAAAAACAGTGGTTCCCAACCGTTGAAGATTTGGGAATACAGATTCATATTACTGAAGCTGTAGAACAAGCCTATGCCATTGGACATCAATCTTCACAACACTTCCAACAGATAGCTGCTATCTGGTTATTTGGGCGCGATATTCCCGTACAAATGACCGTAGACCAGCAGACCATGCAACGCTACTTCCAAGCTATCGCACAGGAAATCACCACACCGGCAACTGATGCAACGATTTTGGTGAATAATGCCTATATCCAAACGACCACAGCCATTCCGGGGAGACAGGTGCAGATTGATGATATGGTACAGGATGTTAGCGCAGCAGTACAAACGCTTCAATCCCAAACTGTGCCTGTTCGCACCCGCTTGCTCCTCCCACTGCTGAATGATACAGAGACTCAACAAGCCCAACAAGCCATAGATACCCTGCTCCAAGCCCCGATTATCCTAGATGCCAATGGGCAGACATGGGAATGGACCGTAGAGGACCTTTCCCGTATGGTACGTATCTATCGCCATCCCGATAGTGATACGGGGGAAGATAACCTGCTCGTTACGCTAGATCGCACGATGATTCGCAACCGGTTGGAAACTATTGCAGATGAAACAGCCACCGGACGAAGATACCCGCGAGTTGCATGGAATGGTGGCGATTTGACCATTATAGAAGAGGGAGAATCCGGTATTCGGGTAGATGTATCGCAAGCGGAAGAGCTCATTATGGAAGCAACAACCTCTTCTCAGCGCACCATATCACTCCCTTTCACCGATGCCCCCCCACTGATTACGGAAAAAAATCTGGATGAGCTTGGTATTACCGAATTGCTCGGTGTTGGACACAGCGATTTTACTGGCTCAGAAGACTATCGTATTACCAATATTCAAGCTGGCATGAACTTATTACACGGGTTGCTCATTGCCCCCGGTGAGGAGTTTTCTTTCAATCGGACTATCGGGTCTATCAGTGAGGAAAATGGGTTTGTTGAGGGGTACGCCATTGTAGAGAATCGCACCCAACTAGAATGGGGTGGCGGTATCTGCCAAGATTCAACCACGCTCTTTCGTGCGGTTTTTTGGGCAGGGTTGCCCATTACCGAACGTTGGGGGCATGCCTTTTATATTGATTGGTATGATGCCTATGGCTATGGGGAATATGGCGATGGTCCTGGTATGGATGCTACCATCTTTACCGGTGGTCCAGATTTCAAGTTTGTGAATGACACCGATAATTGGATATTGTTACAAACTTACGTTAATGTTTCCCAAGCGTTGGCTGAAATTGCCATCTACGGTACCTCTGATGGTCGGGTCGTCACATTGGAAGGTCCTGAGATTAGCAACCGCAAACCTGCCCCAACTGAGCCACGCTATATACCAAATTCAGATATATCACCCGGTTCTCGCTATCGGAGCGATAGAGCGCGTGGGGGTATGGATATTGCGTTTACCCGCATCATTGAAAAAGATGGTAAAGAACTCCAGCGTTCAACGTTTACCACACGATTTAAGCCTTGGCCCAATATCTATGAGATGAACCCTGTTGACTTGGGTCCAGATGGGAAACCTTGGCCCACTGCTACCCCAGAACTGACAAAAACGGTTGAGAACCCCATAGCACCGGTAGACCCGCAGCCGCAACCGCAGCCGCAACCAGTAGACCCGCAGCCGCAGCCGCAGCCGCAACCGCAGCCGCAACCGCAGGAGGAGA
>CAZLKK010000403.1:0-3364 GCA_964559995.1 uncultured Chloroflexaceae bacterium | reverse complement strand
TAAGCCGTTGCACTTGGGGCAGCCGGGCCATTGGGGAGAGCATGTAGTGATCTTCTGGATTGCACGGACCGGCGGTGTTAAACCAACGTTTCATGGGATGGTCTCCTTGTGTGTTTCAGTATCATTTAACTTGCACCCATAGGGGAAAGGGAACGCTTAAAAGGTAACTCTTGCGTATCTTGTAGACAAACTTCTACCAACCTCAAGACCCCTTTGTATTGTACACCATTCTTACATTCCCAATTGCTTCTTGCAAACTCGCCTTGATTACCAGTAGAATGATGGTATCCAGAAAGAACTAAGTGGGTTCTCTGGAGATTGAATCTTCTGATGAGGTAATTTATGGAAACTGCGCTGGTTATTATTGCGCTAATCTCCGTGTTAATCTTTGTCAATGGGTTGTATGTAGCAGCAGAGTTTTCGACCATTCATGCCCAACC
The DNA here is from genome assembly GCA_964559995.1 of uncultured Chloroflexaceae bacterium. Lineage (GTDB taxonomy): Bacteria > Chloroflexota > Chloroflexia > Chloroflexales > Chloroflexaceae > JAAUSY01. Next base: position 2,924 of record CAZLKK010000403.1, on the reverse strand, counting down.
TACCAGGCTTGCTCAGTACCGAGCATCGGAAAGTCTAGCTGCAAAGTTTCTCAAAACCATCATTAGCAATCCACACCGGCTTGATACGTACATTGCTGCCAGCCAAATAGGGGTTACAATTTCCAGTTTGGTGCTTGGCTTTTATGGGCAGTGGGTTGTTGTCCACTATCTCCACCCGACCCTGACTGCTGCTGGGTGGAACCATATACTAGGGATATACGTGCTTGTAACTATCGGACTGTTGGTGCTCCTGACCCTCTTGCAGATGGTGATAGGAGAGTTGCTCCCCAAGTCATTGGCTCTTCGCTATGTGGAAGGGGTAGCCCTTTTTTCGGTGCCACTTATGCGATGGTCGTTGGCTCTGTTTCGTCCGGCTATTGCTGTGTGTAATGGCATTGCTGCCTTCTTACTTGGTATCGTTGGGATTACCCCCGCTACCCGACGACACATCCTTTCACCAGAGGAGATAGAGCAACTGGCTATGGAGAGTGTTCGTTGGGGATTGATAGAGGCAGACGAACGCCAGTTGTTACACAATGTCTTGCGTGTGGGAGAACTTACCGCGGCAAGGATGATGGTCCCACGTACTCGCATGGTTGCAGCTTCAGTAGAGACTTCGCTTCATGACTTACTGGTCTTGGCAACAGATTCGGGGCGATCACGTATCCCACTCTACACCGATACGATAGATACTGTAGTTGGGAGCATACACATCAAAGACCTCTTCCGGTTGCATACTGAAAACAATACCTACGTTCAAGATGTACTCCGTTCCGTGTCCTATGTTCATGAGAATATGCCCGTCTTAGCGGTATGGAATCAACTGAAACAAGAGGGAAATTACATTGCGGTAGTGCTTGATGAATTTGGTGGCACTGCGGGAATGATAACGGTTTCTGATTTGCTGGAAGAGATGTTTGGCGAATTGCAAGATGAATTTGATACGTGCAATACCTTTATGTCACTAGGGCGTGATGGTTGGTTGCGTCTGCAAGGCGAATCTCGCATAGTAGATGTCAATGAACGATTTGGGTTGAAATTGCCAGACGAAGAGGTCAATACGCTAGGGGGGTTGACTATGGCTATACTTGGGCGATTGCCACAGGTAGGGGATGAGGTCGTTTTGGAAGATGTCACTCTTCGAGTAGAGGCGGTCAACGGTCCGACAGTGATAGAAGTATCGCTCAATTTCTCTACAACGGACAATACACCGCTTGTACAAGATGCAGATGGAGAAGATACATGAGCATCATGCTCATCCCGCTGGTAATGGTCGCTATTTTGCTGACCATACACGGGATATTTGTTGCTGCGGAATTTTCGCTTATTGGGACACGTCCATCACGTCTCAAAGAAATGACGGAAAAAGGAGACCCACACATCGAGCGTATGGTCTTGCTCCTGGACGACTCGGTGGAGATGGATTCGTTCATTACTGCTGCACAGTTTGGTATTACCCTAGCAAGTCTTGCCCTGGGTATGGGTGGAGTCTATAGTATCGCTGCGTATCTACAAGGGGTGTTTGTACAGTGGGGCGCATGGACACCACTGGTTGCTTGGGGGGCAGGGTTCTTTGTTGCCCTTTCGGTGATGACCTTGCTGCTTGTGGTAGTCGGCAATGTGATACCAAAATCGCTTGCGTTGCATCATCCTGAGCGCATATTGTTAGGGGTGAATGGGTTTTTGCGCTTGATGCGGTTGGTCTTTCTCCCATTGATCATCTTGCTAAACGGCTTTGGCAATGTGGTTTTGCGGGTGTTGAATATTCCCCGGATAGAAAGCCATCGTCGGCTCTATTCACCAGAAGAGTTGGCATTGGTCGTGATGGAAAGCCACAAGGGGGGGATGCTGAGTGATGATGAACAGCGCATTATCCAAAATATCTTTGACCTCAGCGAACGACGGGTGGGGCAGGTGATGACCCCACGCCCTCGTATTGAGGCAATCCCTGTAGATATAGGGGAGCAAGAGCTACGCGACTATATCGCTACCTCTCCCTACAGCAGATTTCCCGTCTATGAGCATGACTTAGACCATATTGTTGGCTTGCTTCTCGTGAAAGACTTTGTGCAGCAGCAGCTTGAACAACCAGACAGTATGGACTTGAAGTCCCTTTTACGTCATATGCCAGCAGTGCCAGAAGCGATGATGGTAGACCGACTACTGGCAGCATTCAAACATTCCCACATTCATATGGCACTGGTCTTTGATGAATATGGGGGGACAGCGGGGGTTGTGACGTTGGAGGATGTTGTGGAAGAGGTAGTAGGGGAAGTGCATGATGAGTTTGACGAGGTAGAGCAACCCTTGCTCTACGAGGTTGAGCCAGGGATGTTTTTTGCTCGTGGTGATTTAATGCTTGATGATTTGGAGGATGCTGCGCTTGGGATATTGCCAGATGATGAAGATGAAGAACTCCCGGATGTAGATACCGTTGGGGGGTTAGTGGTGAGTTTGCTTGGTCGCCCGGCGGTTCCAGGTGATCAGGTAGCCATCGCCCAGACTCTCTTTATCGTTGAAAGCGTGAGTGGGTTTGCCGTAGATATGGTGCGTATCATCTATCCAGGTGATGGGGATGAAGATGAAGTGGATAATGAACGCGAGGCGGGACGTGATTAGTCTAGGAATCGTTCTTTTTGCTGATTATATTAAGATGGTACTAATGGTACTGATGGTAATGATAGGGGTTTACCTTCATTACCCGATAGCACACCTTGTACTTGGGGAAATGATGCTAGTGATGTAACGTTAGGTAGTACCATAACCAATTCTATGGTACTATACATAGAAGAAAATAGTTGTGGAAGGAACCACACAAGGAGACCATCCTATGCCCCGTTGGTTTAACACCGCTGGACCCTGCAAGCCTGAAGATCACTACATGCTCTCCCCAATGGCCCGGCTGCCCCAAGTGCAACGGCTTA
>CAZLKK010000402.1:0-3365 GCA_964559995.1 uncultured Chloroflexaceae bacterium | reverse complement strand
TCCCAGGGCGAGGGGGAGCCACTACATGGGGCGCACCACCGTGCGCCCCTACACCAGCATATACTCACAGGAGCGAGGGGGGCGCGGGAAATACAAAAATTTGTCCGCTTGACCTACCCCGGAAAGCTAGGGATGGGGGAGGTTGCCCGAAGGGGACACAGGACAAGAAAAAATGACTGCCACACCCTAGCCTTATCCCCGCGCTTCAAAATTGCCTTGTTTTCGTGCTATAATCAAGTTGACGGATGGACATGAGAGCACTGTCAAACCGGGGGAATGGCAAGTTAAAGACAGGAATCAGTATGCACCAGTCAACAAGTGTACGACATCGCAAAGCTAGATTATGGATTCTGGGGATACTCATTATGATTGTCGGCACCAGTCTTCTAGCTACCCAGTTGCTTACCCATACACCAGCTACACCGGCTAACCATGTACCACAAGAAGGTCTCCTCTCCGACAATCTCTCCCCGTTTCTCCCCTCCCCCCCATCGGCAACCATCTCCCCGCTCCCCTCCGCAACCCCAACGCCCCCGCCAGTTATTCTCTACATCTCTGGTGCCGTCTTCGCTCCTGGGGTATACATGCTTCCCGCAAACGCTCGGTTGTATGATGTAGTGTTGGTAGCAGGGGGCTTGACCAACCATGCCGATACCACTCGCATAAACTTGGCAGCATACATCTACGATGCAGACCACATCCACATCCCATACAAAGGGGAAGCCTCGCCCCCAGACTATGCCCCCATCACAGACGTAGCAGACCGGCACAAACAACAGCAGAACTCATCAATATCAACACCGCCACAGCAGATGAACTCGAAAAACTCAAAGGAATTGGCAAGGTCATTGCAAATCGTATTATTGCGTATCGTTTATCTCATGGGGAGTTCTCTTCGCTGGAAGACCTCCAGAACATTCAAGGCATTAGTGCCGCAATGGTTGATGAACTTAGCGCATCTCTTACAGTAGGTCAGTGATGATAGTAACAGCTGGAACGCTCATACAGGAACGCTACCATATAGACAAACTCATAGCTCGTGGTGGGATGGGAGCCGTCTATAAGGCTACCGACCAAAAGACGGGCAAAGTCGTTGCCATCAAACAATCGCTTGTCAAAGATCAAAAACTCCGCAAAGCCTTTGAGCGGGAAGCCCGTATGCTTGCCCGACTCCGCCACAACGTGCTCCCTATGGTGAGCCACCACTTTGTTGAAGATACGGGGCAGTTTCTCGTGATGCAATACATCCCCGGTGAAGACCTGGGAACGATTATTGAACGCCAGGCAAAGAAATTTCTCTCCCCAGGGGCAATCCCCTGGGTGCTCAATTGGGCTGACCAATTGCTTGATGCCCTCGCCTACTTGCATGGGCAAGAATACCCCGTTATCCATCGGGACATCAAGCCGCAAAATCTCAAGATTACCGCCCAGGGACAAATAAAGTTGCTTGATTTTGGCTTGGCAAAGAGTGCCAGCGACCACACCCTACGCTCTGCGGTGCAAAGTGTGCGCGGCTATACGCCACAGTATGCCTCGCTAGAACAGATACAAGGCACCGGAACTGAGCCGTGTAGTGACCTCTATTCGCTGGCTGCTACGCTCTACCACCTCCTCACGGGTAGCCCACCGATAGATGCCCTTGAGCGCGTTTCTGCCACCCTCAGCGGCAAGAGCGACCCGCTACGTCCCCCACACGAGATCAACCCGCATGTCCCCCATAGTACCTCGTTGGTCTTGATGCAGGCGATGGAGCAGGAGAAAGAACATCGGTTTGCCTCAGCGACAGCTATGCGAACAGCCCTCCGTATGGCGAGCCAGTCGCGCATAATGGACGGGCAAAAGGGAGCTTCTTCACAAGCCCAAGCCAAATCTGCCCAAGCCCCATCCAATGGCGGCAGCAGTGGGGCGCAAACGATTGTCTCCACGGAAGATAACCCGCTTGACCCTGCCTCGTCTGCAAGCTCTGCCCAAGCTGCCCAAGCTACGAGTGGCTCTCCCTCAGACCTCGATCAACCTTACCCCACCATTGTGGTTGCCCCAGGAGGCTATGCCCATTTCAAAACCATTGGCGAGGCAATCATGCATGCCCAACCCGGTACCCGCATTGTTGTGCATCCGGGTACCTACAAAGAAGGGCTATTGTTGGATAAACACGTTGAGATTATCGGCGATGGTCCGCGAGACAAGATTATCATTGAGAGTACCGGCTCGCACTGTGTCCAAATGAAAACCGGTTATGCCCTATTGCGCGGTTTGACGATCCATGCCCGCAGCAGTGCCAAGAACACGCCGCATGTTGCGGTAGATATTCCCCAAGGTCGGCTGGTGCTAGAAGAGTGTACCATCTCATCAGAAACGCAAGCGGGGGTCGCTATTCATGGAACAAAGACAAACCCGCTGTTGTGGCGATGTACCATCCACAACAGCATTGGCACGGGAATAGCTTTTACCAAACAGAGCGGCGGCATTGTAGAAGAGTGCGATATAACGGGCAATAGTATCGCCGGAATAGGCTTGCTCCAGGGAAGCAATCCTATCATCCGCCGCTGTACCATTCACCATAACCGCCAAGATGGTATGTACATTGGTGAGCGGAGTAGTGGCACGATTGAAGATTGCGATATATATGACAATGAGCGAGCAGGTATTGAAATCAAGCAGGAAAGTAGCCCCTTTATCCGGGCTTGTACTATCCATGAGCAGGTCAAGGGCTACGGTATCTACATTCACGATCATGGCGAGGGAATCATAGAAGAGTGCAATATCTTTGGCAATATGGAAGCCGGTATTGGCATTACCCAAGAGGCAAACCCCTTTGTTCATCGTTGCCAGATACACAGCGAAAAACAGCGCGGTATTGTCATTATGGATCATGGCAGTGGGCTTATTCAGGCGTGTGACATCTTTAGCAATACCCGTATGGGCATTGGGATAGGCAAATATGCCCAACCGACCATTCGTACATGCCAGATACGCGAGTCTGGACAGATGGGCATACTGGTCTGGGACAATGGTGCTGGTACCATTGAATCGTGTACTATCGTAGAAAATGGGCAAGCGGGTATTGAGATTGGACACTATGGCAATCCCGTTATTCGCCAGTGCAACATCAATCGCAACAAGCAGGTGGCAATTGTTGCCCGCAAGGATGGCGGCGGCAGTGTTGAGGGGTGCGACCTCACCGACAACCGTCGGGGGGCGTGGGCACTGGAAGATGGCAGCCTTGTGCTAGGAAGCGACAATATCGAGTAGCTCATACCAATTTGAGACCACAAAAAACCAGGCAATAGCAACGTCTCACTGGGCAGATCCCCATCCCCTACCCCCTGTGGGTGTATGCGGGTGTAGGGGCGCACGGTGGTGCG
>CAZLKK010000401.1:0-3380 GCA_964559995.1 uncultured Chloroflexaceae bacterium | reverse complement strand
CTCTGGGAAAGAACGGTTGTTGCATGCTACTCCTTTCTTTTGTGTGTCTACCGAGTACTTCTGCTCACTGTTGGGTAGGTTTTGCCTACCTAGCTCTAGCTCCTGAAAAAGCTACAAGAAACGGACCTACTCACAGATTCTCCACACTCCAGATCAATATGCCAGTATATCACGTCGAGATACACGATACCTGTCACGCCCCCCCGTGCAATCGCGCTAAGACATCACCACTATTCACATGATCCCCGGCTACCACAAGCACCTCCGCAACGATACCATCGCGTGGGGCATAGAGGTCATTTTTCATTTTCATGGCTTCTAGGACCAGAATATGCTGCCCCCGCTGAATGGTATCCCCGGACGCAATAGCGACAGCTTGGATAACCCCCGGCATAGGGGCAACAATGTCTTCAAGTTTATCTTGGTCTGCTGGCTGTGGCAGGATAGTCATGCCAATATCGCCAGTCTCCAGCCCTGCAAGTGACGGGGTGGGGATAACGACAGCTTTGCCCTCTGGTTCTCCTACGGCTCCTATGGCGACCATCTCCATTGCTTGGGCAGCATCTTCGCCGCCCACCAGTCGTACATCAAACTCTTGACCCTCAACCTGAACGCGGTAGGTGTCTCCGCCTAGTTCTTGGACATCTATGGTATAGGCTTTGCCGCGCACATCTACAGTATATCGCCGCATTATTCTTGTCCTTATCCTATACGTTAATGCTTCAGGCTACCATCCCTGCCTCCCCCCCAGGTACCCTGAACACATGACCAGTACTCTGATTTTGTTGGCAGCTGTTGTCAGTATCACAAAAACCGCTTGTCTACTGTTAGGACATGTTCCCTTCTTGGTACGTCCAACGTAATAGGTGAAAATCATCAGGAAATAAAAAGCAAGCCACCTTTAGGTAGCCCGACCATACTAGCTTTGCTAGGACGCAGGAGATTTCAGAGGTTGAAATGTTCATGCGCTCTATTCTACTCACAACAAGAAGAAATAGCAAATTTGCGGTGGTTTGTTGCCCCCCCCACACCTCATTGCTTGACAACTCCCCTACGAGTCTATATCATATGGTCTACTTTCTCAAGTTATGTATTACAAGGATGCTCAATGGTTTCTCAATGCTTTTCGCAAATATCCCGTTTATCTAGGTTTCGCTCGTTTTGGTTGCTTGTATTGTTGCTGCTCATTGTCGCCTGCGGCAACGCAAAACCGCTACCAGCACTTCAAGCTACCATCTTGGATGCGTACACGGGTAATCCCGTTGCCAACGCAACTATTACCACTACCACCGATACCGGTGGTGAAACAGGCTACACCACTAATGCCCAGGGCAAGGTGGTTGTCGAGTCTTGGAGCCGTGATGCTACGCTGACCATTCGTGCCGATGGCTACGAACCGCAACAGATAGCGGTGACTTCTGTTCCCCATTTGGCTGATGTGACGAGTGAATCTACCGATGTGACCGCGGATTTTCAGCTACGCCCCAATACCCTGTCTGGGACCATCACCAATGCGTATACTGACGAGCCAGTAGCCGATGCGCTCCTGACCGTCAACGCGAGTGTGCCACAACCGCAAAGTGACCAACAGACAGAAATGACAAATGGAGCAACAACTCCTATCACCGCCACTGTCGGGCGTGACGGGAGCTACATACTCGCTAATCTTCCCGAATCCTTTACGCTTCAGGTGCAAGCCCCCGACTACAAGCCCCTGGAGACAGCCATCTCCCGTGAGACAACCCAACACATAGCCCTGCGCCCAAGCATCCTCACCGGTGTTGTCACCAACCGCTACAACAATGAACCACTCGATGGGGCAAGTGTGGTGTTGGCTACTGATGCCACAACGCTCACCAATACGGTGATGACGAGTGGCGATGGTCACTATACCCTGCACGACATCCCCGATGGTCCGTACCGTGTGGCGTTCAGTGCCGATGGCTTTGCCCCGATTACCCGCACGGTGGAGCAGAGCGCAACGCTGGATGCTGCGCTGCGTCCAGACCGCTTGACTGCCACATTGACCGACCAAGAAACCGGCGAGGTTATCCCATTCGCTACGATTATCGCCACGATGAGTATGACCAGCACGGCGGTGGCGATGGAGCGCATACGCAACAGCACTGATGGCGAATTTACGCTAGAGGGACTACCAGAAACAGGGTATATCCAGGTGCTTGCGCCCGGCTATCGCAAAGCTGTACATGAGCTTGCGCCCGGCTCCTTCCCAACGAGCATTGAGCTTGAGCCGCTCTTTGTGAAATCACTCTACATTAAGTGTACGACTATTGCCTATATGCCCGGAGTTTTGGTTGAATTCTTTGATACGATAGACAGTACCGAACTGAATGCGATTGTCATAGACCTAAAATCGGATAACATCTCAGACTTGGGGCTTATCTACTACGATTCTCAAGTGCCGATTATTCAGGAGCTAGGCACATCGGCAGATTGGATGGACATAGGGGCTATTTTGGAGGAAGCCCGGAGCCGCAATATCTATACCATTGCCCGTATCCACATTTTTTCCCACGACAACCTGCTGGCAGAGACGATGCCAGCATGGGCAGCACAGGACAAAAACGGCTGTGAGCCAAACGACAACCGCAAGTGCAATGGGGATATTTTCTATGCCGATTGGGATATAGCCTGGCTTGACCCCTGGAATCGCAACGTGTGGGATTACAATATTCAGCTTGGCGTAGAAGCCGCCTTGCTTGGCTTTGATGAAATCCAGTTTGACTATATCCGCTTTGCCAGCGATGCCAAGAACCTAAAAGATATGGTCCTCTCCAAGCCAATAGACCCGGCAAACAACCCAGAGCCGATGTATGAAAACATCGCTACCTTTATGGAGCAAGCCCACGAAGCCATCAATGCTGCGGGAGCATTCTTCTCGGCAGATGTCTTTGGCTATGCCAGTTGGGCACCCCAACCCACGATTGGGCAAAATGTGTCGCTCATGGCAGAGCATGCCGACTATATTTACCCAATGGTCTACCCCTCCCACTACTATGTTAATGAGCTAGGGTTTGAAAATGCTGCGGCTCACCCCTACGAGATTGTGTATGAGAGCCTAAAGCATGGACACAACATGATGGCAGGCAAATGGGCAAAACAGCGTCCCTGGCTCCAAGATTTCACGCTGCTCTGGGTACCAGATGAGTACATTGTAGAGTATGGGGCAGCAGAAGTACGGGCGCAGATAGATGCCACCGAAACCTTTACTGGCACGGCAGGATGGGCATTGTGGAACTCTGACAATGAGTATACGTTTGAGGCAATAAAGCCGGAGTAGGGGGAATAGATTCTCCCCCTCCCCCCCCCCGCTCCCCCCCGCTCCCATCCCAGGGCGAGGGGGGGACACCACAGGGGGC
>CAZLKK010000400.1:0-3384 GCA_964559995.1 uncultured Chloroflexaceae bacterium | reverse complement strand
TCGGCTCCCCCTTGCCCTAACATGGGAGCAGTCGCGGGGATGAGCGGGTTGTTGCCCTGGAATGAAAGCGGGGGCAGGGGAGAGAGGATTCCTGAAAGGGGGGCAGGGGCTATCGTGTTATGCTGTGGTAGGTTTGCCTGCCTTCTTGCGCTGCATATACCACCACATCAACCTGCGCCGCTGACGGGACATCTGCTGCTGTCCAGCAAGCAGTACTTTTCCTACGATGCGGACAAGCGGTTGGGTGTGTGATGCCCATTGTCGTAGCAGCAGCTTGATATGCACCGCTACCCAACGGATAAGGCGGTTGCGCCGCCCTACCAACAACACCCCTAGCGCGAGGAATATTCCTCCCTGGAGCACTGGCAATACCAGACCAAGCACCCCTAGCAGGATACAGCACCACCCGATAATGGGGCGCATAAACCGCCACACTAGCGAAGCTATTTGTTTGCTTTTCATAGGCTATGCTCCCGTATATTCCCCCGATTCATCGGGGGAATGTGACAACCCCTGTTGCGATTCCGCTTGGCAGGAGTCCATCAATGTATGCAACCGCCAAAGGGTCTTTACCCGTGCATGCTGCCATGCTGTGCTCTTTGGTCCCGTCTCGCGCAGCAGAATAACGCGATGGAGTACCTTATTGAGCCGTTGAAATTGTGGGTCGCGTGATCGATAGATCATTATCCCCCCTGTTTCTGTGTACCACGTTGCCAAGCCTATAAGCCGATAACCTCACGCACTACCGACTCGGGTACATCGTTGCGGGTAGTCACGCTACCTATGCTCGTTGGCAAAACCCATTGCACCCGTTTTTCCTTCACCTTCTTGTCGTGCATCGTGAGGTCATACACATAGTCACGATCTACCCCTTCAGGAAAATCCGTTGGGAGATGGTAGGCTTCCAGCAGTCGCTGTTGTCGTGCTACATCTTCCCATGCAAACATCCCTAGCGTTGCGGCGATCTTTGCCGCATGGTGCATACCGATAGCTACCGCCTCACCGTGCAGGAGCGTTTTATAGTCTAGCGCAGTCTCTAGGGCATGCCCTAGCGTATGCCCATAGTTGAGGAAAATTCGTTGCCCCTTTTCGCGCTCATCCCCACTCACGACAGCTACCTTTACCGCGGCGGCTTGTCGCAGGATATTGCCCAATAGCGTATGTACGCTGGAGTCTGGATGTTGGATGTTCTGTTGGTTCGTCAATTCGGCAGCGTGAGTTTCTAGCAGGTCAACCAGTGAGGCATCTTGAATAACCCCATGCTTGATACCTTCAGCCCAACCAGACTGCAATTCGCGTGGGGGCAGAGTGGAGAGGGTATGGGTATCTGCCAACACGAGCAGGGGGTGGTGGAAAGCCCCCACAAGGTTTTTGCCAAGCAGATGATTGATGCCGGTTTTTCCCCCAATAGAGGCATCTATCATAGCAAGCAGCGTTGTGGGAAGTTGTACAACGCTGATACCGCGCAGAATGGTCGCAGCGGTAAAGCCTGCTAAATCGCCTACCACCCCACCGCCTAGAGCTAGGACACAATCGCGCCGTTCTACCCCATCGCTTATCATCCAGGTGTAGAGTTGCCAGAGGTGTTCCTGGCTCTTGCTTGCCTCGCCTGATGGGATGATGTGGGTTTTTACCCCATAGCCAGCGTGGATGAGGAGCGTTTCTAGCTCTGCCCCGTAGTGGGGGAAGACTTCACTATCACTGACTAACCATAGTGTGCCATGAACCTTGAGCGATGCCAGTCGGTCTGGGAGCGTTTGTCGTACCCCTGGACCTACAACCACCGAGTAACTGGCGGTTGGGGTCGTTAGGGTGAGTTCGTTTCCTGCCATAATGGGTGTGTTCCTCTTTTCTACCTTACCTTTCTCTTTAGATTGTACCACTACCACGACCTTACGTGCCACCCCGCTTTTGCATGCTCCCCTAGCCAATGGTATCATAGCACACAATGGCGAAACCTCGGCAATAGTTCCTAACCCGTAGAAATCTCTGGCATGGAGCTACCAGACGGCTCGAATGGGCAGCCGTTGCGCGGGTGAAGCACACCAGGGGATCGTGTCCCAGTTCCCTGCTCTGTGGACTGGCTTTAAGGGTAGCCGAAAGGTGACGGTGAGCCAGTCGTGACAACTCCGCGCAACAACGTCAAGGGGCATCACACTCTGCAAGGAGACCATAACGGTATGTTCGTGTATGTACAAAACGAGGATGGAACGCCTTTGATGCCGTGCAAACCAGCAAAGGCCCGCAAACTCCTGCGGGATGGCAGGGCGCGAATTGTGGGCTATCGTCCATGTACCATCCAGTTGTCTTGGGCATGCGAGACCCATGTCCAAGACGTGACGCTCGGTCTTGACAAAGGCAGTTCGGTGACAGGCTTCAGTGCCGTGGGCAACGGGCGGGTCCTGCTGTCGGGGGAAATCCACCATCGCCGCGACGTAAAGGAAAAGATGGATGCCCGACGCGGACACCGCAGACAACGACGCAACCGCCTGCGGTATCGCCAACCGCGGTTCCTGAACCGCGGCAGCAGCAAACGGAGCGGACGACTGCCGCCAAGCATCCGCACAAACGTTGAAGAGGTCGTGCGTGTCGGGGAACGCATCCCGCTGCCCATCAGCAGGATTGTTGTTGAGGATGTGCAGGTGGACATTGCCCGCCTGAACAACCCTACCTTGCGCGGCAACCATTACCAAGACCCGACCCGCCTGGATGAGAACCTGCGGATCGCCTGTTTGATGCGGGACGGCTACCAGTGCCAGCACTGCGGAACCCGCACCGGGAAACGGCTGGAAGCCCACCACATCATCCACCGGGAACACGGGGGCAAGGACACGCTCACCAACCTGATCACGCTGTGTTCAGCCTGTCATCGGAAGGTGCATGCAGGGAGCATCACCCTGAACCAGACGGGCATGTCGGGACACCTCGACCAGATTGCCCAGCACACGATGCAGGGCAAAACGCACCTGTACGAACGGTTACACCGGATAGCCCCGGTCTCGCTGGTGTACGGATACGAGACCGCCGCGTTTCGGAAGGCGTTGGGATTGGAGAAAGCCCACGACAGTGACGCGCTCTGCATCGCAACGCTGCAGACAGGGGATGTGGTACCGTTCCATCGAGCGGCGTTCTGGTCGGTGTCGTTCCGTCCAAGGCGGACACGCAGACAATACCATTCGCTCCCGGTCAAAGGGAAGGGACGGGTGCGCTACCAGGTCAACGAAGAACTAGATGGGTTCCGCAAGGGCGACCTGGTGCTGGTCAAGGGGCAATGGATCAAGCAGGTGAACAGCATCTATACAACAGGTCGCCTAGCTTTTCGTCGGGTCGCGGGAGAACCATCGTCTGCTCGCCCCCGCGATTGTCGGCTCCTCGAAAAACAGC
>CAZLKK010000399.1:1185-3401 GCA_964559995.1 uncultured Chloroflexaceae bacterium | reverse complement strand
GGCAAGCAAATAGATTCCAAGCTAGAATCACGCATTGCCGAGATAGAACTGCGCGACCCGGAAAAAGCGCGAGTAGTTAAAGAAGAGATGCTCTTCTATGTGCGCCAGAAGGTACAAGACCTGCTCACCCAACTTGCCGTCAGCATCCAGGGCTACCTTGCGCTCGACATCGTGCGTAAGAACAACCTAGAGCTTATCAAAGGGGTAGACCGTGCCACTACCACTACTGTTGCTGCGCTGCGAACGGCGGTTATTGTCGCACAGGCATTGGCAAATCAAAAGCTGGTGTTGGACCAGATCAATGCGCTTAATCAGACAACCAGCAACATCATTGAGTCTACCTCTGAATTGCTCAAGCAGCAGTCTGCCGATATTCACCAGCAGGCAGTGAGCACGACTATCAATATAGACCAACTGCAAAACGCCTTCAATAACATCTATGAAGCTATGGATATGATCTCTACCTACAAGGTTGAGGCGTTACATACGATGAAAGCAACCGTAGATACGCTCTCCACAGAGGTAGCAAAAGCGCACAAATATGTAGACCGGGTACGGAGTGAGACGGTTGAAGCAGCAACGGCAGATGTGATGGAATCTGAGACAAACGAGTTTGAATTGTAGTACCGGTGGGAACAGCATAAACTGTGCTCTTTCACCCTAACGAGAACTATTTGGGAGTTAGCTATGCAATTGCGTATTCGGTTTAGCAGCATCTTTTTCCTTATTGCCCTACTTCTCTTGGCAGCGTGTGGTCTCGTGGGAGAACCCAAAAATGTCATCACGATATTGGCTGGGTCTGAACTCAAAGATATAGAGCCACTCCTGCCTCAGATAGAGGAAGAGACGGGGTATGCGCTCAAGATGAGCTACATTGGGACGCTTGATGGTGCAGAAAAACTCATGGCTGGCGCACCAACAGATATGGCGTGGTTTTCCCATGCAAAGTATCTCACCCTTTTACAAGGCAATAGTGGGCTAATTTCTGCCCAGGAAAAGATGATGCTCTCCCCGGTGGTGCTGGGGGTAAAGCAGAGCAAAGCAGAGCAGTGGGGGTGGGTAGACAACGCCGACCTAACGTGGGCAGATGTAGCCGATAAAGCGAAGAGTGGCAATTTGCGCTATGCTATGACCAACCCCACCTCGTCTAACTCTGGGTTTACCGCATTGATGGGCGTAGCATCGGCGTTGTCTGGCAGCAGTGATACTCTGACCACAGAGGACATTGACACCGAAGCGATGAAGGACTTTTTCAAGGGGCAAGCCCTGACCGCTGGGAGTTCTGGTTGGTTAGCAGAAAGCTATGTGCGCGAGCAGGGGAGGCTAGATGGACTTATCAACTATGAGTCCGTGCTATTGCAACTTAACCAGAGCGGACAGCTTCAAGAGCCGCTCTACCTAGTCTATCCCAAAGAGGGTATCATCACCGCCGACTACCCGCTGATGCTGATTAACGGCGAGAAACGGGAAGCCTACAATGCATTGGTAGCCTACCTGCTGACCCCAGAGATGCAGCGCACATTGATGCAGCAGACCATACGCCGACCCGCTATCCCAGAGGTAGTGCCAGATGACACGTTCCCCAATAAGGTGTTGGTAGAACTGCCTTTTCCCAATAGCCTAGAGGTGATAGACGAACTGCTTTTTGCCTATCTTGACGAACAGCGGCTCCCATCCCATGCCTTCTTTGTTTTGGATACTAGCGGCTCAATGGATGGTGAGGGAATTGCCGATCTCAAGGCAGCCCTGGTGAATCTCACCGGGAATGACCAAAGCCTAACCGGGCGTTTTTCTCGTTTTCGCCATCGGGAACACATCACTTTTATTACGTTTAGCACTGATGTTAATGATGTACGTGAGTTTCAGATTGAGGAAACAGCACCAGACAGCCAAAGTATGCAGCATATTCGCGGATATGTTAGCGAGTTACAAGCCAAAGGTGGCACGGCAATCTTTAGTGCATTGGAAGCAGCCTATGAGCTTGCTGCTGCAGCCAAAGCTGAAGACCCCGAACGCTACTACTCGATTGTGCTTATGAGCGATGGGGAACTCGACGAGGGCAGCAACTGGGAAGCAATGATGTTCGCCGCCCATCATGGCCTCGATAATCTGGTAGCGATAATTGACTACAACAAACTGCAAAGCCTGGCCACCGTCGCGCAGACTTTAGGCCTTGAACCCTTAGCGACGAAGTTCCATGCGTTCGGCTGGTCCGT
>CAZLKK010000399.1:379-1175 GCA_964559995.1 uncultured Chloroflexaceae bacterium | reverse complement strand
TCCCTGATCTTTAAGCAGATACGTGGGTATCAATAGGTACGGGAAGCACGAGGGAAAATCAGCAAAAGGTCTATGAAGGGAAGCACCATGACTACCAAACAACGTATCCTCTTTTTCCTCTATAGTAATGGGAACATTGTAGGGTCTCTTTTAGGAATTATTGGGTTGTTGCTCTTTTTCACCGGCATTATCAAGAGTTTCTGGTACATTATCGTTCCAGGACTCTATGTCATTGGCGTGTTTGCGACTCCCCGCAGCCCGACCTACGAGTTGCATTTTCGCAATGAAGCTACGGTAGAAGCGGTACGGGCAGAGCTAGACCAGCTGATGCAGAAGATCAACAAGAAGGTGTCGCAGGATATTTACGAGAAGGTTGATCGTATTCGGCAGTCTATCTTGGAAATCTTGCCGTATATTATAGATGTCAATAGCTCAGAGCATAACATCTTTATCATTCGGCAAACTGCCCTAGATTATCTGCCAGAAGCCATCCAACATTACCTCAACCTGCCACGGGCTTTTGCGACCATGCACCCGGTGCGAAATGGCAAGACTGCCAAAGATTTGCTCATAGAACAGCTTGACCTGCTGGAAGAGCAAATGCAAGAGATAGCTAAGGATTTTCATAGCAACAATACGAACAGCTTACTCGTCCACGGACGGTTCCTTGAAGAGAAGTTCAAGAAGTCTGATCTTGTCTTGGGGATTTGAGTTGGCAATACGGCAATTTAACACAAACACCAACAAACCTTAACCCATACTTCATACGACTTTGCTACGCTAATCGATGAGTCCT
>CAZLKK010000399.1:0-369 GCA_964559995.1 uncultured Chloroflexaceae bacterium | reverse complement strand
CATACGTTGCTCTACGAAAGGGTTGCAATGAAACCCTACAACAGTTGGCTAATGAGGGGATAGTCGAATTGCGTTGGAAAAAGTGGGAGGAGGGCAATTGGCTGTCGGCGGTAGATTTGCTCCCAGAGCAAGCCGATACCCTCTATCGCCTCCTGCGGCGCACTCCCCGTTCATGCCAGCAGGCAGACCTGCTCGCGCTCCTCGCCGCGCAATCGCCATCCCCCGGCTGGTATGCCGATTTCGTCACTTGGGCAGCAGCACAGATAACGCAGCATCGTGCTGCTGCACCGCTTGCCCTAGATGCTCCCCAAACCAACGCCGACCTGCTCACTGCCCTGGCTACCATTGCCCAACTAGATACCCCGACCA
>CAZLKK010000398.1:2245-3405 GCA_964559995.1 uncultured Chloroflexaceae bacterium | reverse complement strand
TTGCTCTATGCGTTGGCGTTCACCTCTATCTACAATCGTCCCGTCTCACGCATTACCGCCTCCCGCTGGATGTACGAACACATCCCACAGGGATCAGTCATTGCCAATGAGCATTGGGATGATGACCTGCCGCTACGGGTGGATGGCAAGGATGGCTACCGTGATTGGTATAGTTCAGTCGAGATCAAAAACTATGACCACTATTCCCCCGAAAAGGTAAACTCGCTGGTCAATAGCCTAACAGAAGCCGACTACATTAGCCTTTCTAGCAACCGCTTGTATGATTCCGTCACACGACTACCCCAACGCTACCCGGTAGCAACCCGCTACTACCAACTCCTTTTTGCTGAACAACTTGGCTTTGCAAAGGTCGCAGAATTTACCTCATACCCGCAACTGTTTGGGATAGAGCTACCCGACCAGAGTGCAGATGAGTCGTTCACCGTCTATGACCATCCAAAGGTGATGATCTTCAAAAAGACCGCAGACTTTGACCCGGAGCAGGTGCGCCAACTGTTGACCGCAGATATAGACTGGTATACCTACTTTCATACCACCCCGCGCAAGATGACCCTGGCTCCACATGGCATCATGTTTGACCAAGAAGACCGCCATCTCTACCAGCAGTATGGTACATGGTCAGAGATGTTTACCCCCGAAAGTTTGGCAAATCGGGTGCCATTGCTCGTGTGGGCATTGGCAATACAACTGCTAGGAGTAGTAGCTTTCCCGCTGGTGTGGGGAATTTTTCACCGCTTGGAAGACCGCGGTTATATCTTTGCCAAAGCGATTGGCTTACTGCTTGTTGGTTGGATCGCATGGCTGTTGGCAAGCTGGCGGGTGATGCTCTTCACCCGTTCTACCTTACTTTTGTCCCTGCTGATCGTGGTGGTCGCTTCGGTGGTGGTGGTCGCGCTGCGCTACCGCGAGATAATCCAGTTTCTCCGCCATCGTTGGCGATTGTTGCTCTTGCAAGAAGGGGTATTCTGGCTCTTCTTTGCGCTGTTTGCCTTCCTACGCTGGCGTAATCCCGATATAGTCTCTGCCTATGAATCACGAACGAGCTTTGACTACCTCGCCACGCTCAACGCCATTATCAAAACCCCCTACTTTCCCGTCTACGACCCCGATCCCGGCCGCCGCACCTTTGACATCTATGG
>CAZLKK010000398.1:0-2217 GCA_964559995.1 uncultured Chloroflexaceae bacterium | reverse complement strand
CCTACGACCCCTGGTATGCTGGCGGCTTTCTGAATGGCTCCTCCTTTGGTTTGATGTTGGTAGCGGTGTTGGTCAAACTCACGGGTATCTTGCCAGAAGTGGCGTACAACCTCGCCCTGCCCACATGGGCTGCGCTAACCGTTGGGGGCGTGTGGAGCGTGGCGTTTCATCTGGCACAGGGATGGCGCGAGACGTGGTATGCAGCAAAGACCAAACAATGGGCAGAGGGCAGCTTGAGTGGCGCATTGTTAGCCGGGGGATTGGCGGTGCTTTTCGTCATGCTCTTTGGCAACCTCAACTTAGTACACTTTTTGCTCAACCTTGAAGGCAACCTGGATTTTAACAAGTACCTAGAAGTGACGCGCATCATCCCAAAGGTGCCTAGCGAACCAGAGCTTATCACCTCATTTCCCCTGTTTGCCTTTATCCACGGGGAGCTCCAAGCCCACATCCTAGCCCTGCCCTACCTTTTGTTGGTAATCGTGTTGGCAGTGCATACCATACGGATACCTATACCATCGTCTATCAACCCTGATACGGATATAGGACGGACAAATGAGGACACCAACCAGCCACACCCCTGGCAAGCTCGACTACGCCATCTGCTGCCGCAGGTAGCAAATGAAGCCATCGTGTTGGTGCCGCTGGCACTGGCTACCGGTGCGCTTGCCCTGCTCAACAACGTAGACTGGTTTATCGGGGTGGTACTGGCTGTCGCAGCATTGGCTATACGCCTCTATCACCAACGCGAGCAGGAGCAAGCCACTGTACTCACACAGTATCGCCAGAAGCGGTATGCCCAACAACGGTCATGGAGCCTAGCGACCCTGCCTGCTCGGTTGCGCTGGCAATCGCGCCCCACCCCCCCCACCCCCAATGGGGAGTCGCGGCGATGGAATGCCCCCACGCCTGATGTGGTAGCCCTGTTGCTGAATCTGCTTTGGCGCGTGATTGTCGTGGTAGGGCTTGGGAAGCTGCTGTTTTATCCCTTTCACGCTACCTATGCCCCGCTGATAGATGGAATACAGCGATGGGAAGGCGAGCATGTCCCCCTATCGGCGTTTTTGGTTATCAATGGCTTTTTCCTGTTTATTATCGGGACCTTTCTCGTTCAGGAGATATGGCAGCCAAGACAAAATGCCCTCGTGCGGTTGCTACGGATGTTCTGGCGGCATTGGCGGCGTATCCCGCGGGTGTGGCAGCGGTATGAAACCCTAGTACAGCCGGGGGTCTGGTTTGAGCTAGGACTCTATGCGGTGCTTTTCCCGGCTGCATTGCTTATCCTGTTGGTCCTCTTCAAACTCTGGACCATCGCGGTAGTCTTACTCATATTGCTGGTGACAACCCTGTTGCTCGTGCGTCCCTTTGCCGACCCACAGCGACAATTGACGCTAGGGCTTATTGCCATTGGCTGTGGGATTATCCTCTTTTCAGAGGTGGCAACGTACAAGGAATTTGAAGCCATAGTCAAAGACCCCTACCGTCAATTGACCATCTTTATCAGCTATTTTCAGGTATGGGTTATCTGGGGCATTGCTTCGGCGGTGGCATTGATGGTGCTCATAGAGCGGTTGCCAGTCTTCTTCAGTGCCATAGAGCGCGGCAGTGTCCAGTCTGCAATAGAACAGTTGCCAGTAGTCTCGTGGCTTGTAGCGCAGGTGTGGTGGTTGTTGCTGATAGTGTTGGTAGTAGCTTCGCTCCACTACCCGCTCTTTGGGACGGTTAATCTGCTGCAAAAGCAAGCTGCCACTGATCAGGAGCCAACGTTTGATAGTATGGCGTATATGCAGCAAGAACGCTATACCCATTTTGGGTTTGATTTCTCCATGCAACCAGACTATGACGCTATACACTGGATGCGGCAGCATATCCCCGGCTCGCCCGTGATTGCCGAGGCGACCCATCCCCAAGAGACGTGGGCGGGGCGGGTGTCTGTGTATACCGGCTTGCCCGTTATCGTTGGCTGGCGTGATGCGGTGCAGTATCGGCGTTCGCTGTTGCCAGGCAATATGGTAGATGAACGCCAGCGCGACCTTGAGGCAATCTATCTGGATGCCGACCCGGATGTAGCCCGAAGTTTGCTCAAGAAACACGATGTTTCCTATGTGTACGTTGGTCCATTGGAGCGGCAGGTTTTTCGTGGCGTGGGGGTTGAAAAATTTGGCACATATGCGGGAGAGTATTGGGACCTGGTGTATGAAAATGCAGAGGTGCAGA
>CAZLKK010000397.1:0-3417 GCA_964559995.1 uncultured Chloroflexaceae bacterium | reverse complement strand
GTACGGCGGTGCGCCCAATGTGGCGTGTAGGGGCGTACGGCGGTGCGCCCAATGTGGCGTGTAGGGGCGTACGGCGGTGCGCCCAATGTAAGGATACAAGGTATGGATAGTCTATGAAACCGGCGTACCTTCCCCAACAGGTGCTGGTTATGGGGCTAGGGGTGCATGGCGGAGGGTTGGGGGTAGCCTGTTGGCTGCTCCATCATGGCGTGTCTGTCACTATTACTGACCTAGCCAGTGCCGAGCAACTCGCCAAACCCCTAGCAACGCTCAACCAAGCGGCAGCAGAAGCCGAGGCTACAGACCGTTTACGCTATGTGCTTGGCGAACATCGTGCCGAAGATTTCACCAACCACCCAATGGTTGTCGTGAATCCTGCGGTGCGTCCAGACTCTCGCTGGCTCCAGATGGCGACCAGTGCGGGTGCCAGCGTGGAAACGGAAATGACGCTCTTTTTCCGGGCTTGCCCCGCCCCCATCATTGGCATCACGGGAACGAAGGGCAAATCTACCACGGCGATGCTCACCGGGGCGATACTGCGTACACAGCATCCCGACACGGTGATTGCTGGCAATATGCGGGTGTCTGCGCTTGAAACGCTCCAACGCATTACGCCAACTACGCCCGTGATACTTGAACTGAGTAGTTTCCAGTTGATGCGGCTAGGGGCAGCCCATCTTAGCCCTACGTATGGTTGCATTACGAACTTTTCGCCCGACCACCTGAACTACCACGGTACTCTGGAAGAGTACGGTACTGCCAAACGGCAGATCTTTTGTCACCAGTCGTCACAAGGGGTTATCGTGCTCAACCATGCGGATGTGCAAGCGGGCATCTGGGGGGAATACTTCCCTGGCAGGATGCTAACCTTTAGTGCCGACCCTGCTGTGGGGACACAAGCGGCAGCAGATTGCCACATAGACCCAGCGGGGTATGTTGTCCTGTATGGCGAGCGGATAGTACACCAGCGGGATATTCGTTTAGCGGGACGGCACAACCTGGAAAATGTACAGGCTGCGGTGATGCTCGCGCACCTGGCAGGGGGTCGTATGGATCAGATAGGCGCGGCGGTGGGAACGTTTGGGGGGATAGACCATCGGCTAGAGCTCGTGCGGGAGCTCGATGGCGTTTCCTATATCAACGATACTACCGCCACCAACCCCGTTGCTGCCCAAGCTGGGCTGACCAGTTTTGATGCGCCGATTGTGCTGATTGCTGGTGGGGCAGACAAAGGTCTACCTACCAGCGCATTAGCCCAAACGATAGTTGAACGGGCAACAGGTCTGGTGTTGCTGGCAGGCAGTGCAACCCCACGGCTGCAAGCGGACATTGACAACCTGCTCATTCAGGGGCATAGCTGCTGCCTGAGTCCAGATGCGATACAAGGACCGTTTGATGACTTCGCCAACGCGATAACCGCCGCACAACAGTTGGCTACCGTTGGTGATGTGGTGTTGCTCTCACCGGGCTGCGCCAGTTTTGGGATGTTTCGCAACGAGTTTCACCGCGGCGAGGAGTTTCGGCGCATAGTCCAGACGCTTACCTCACGCCGCATAAGCAGAGGGAACGCATGAGAGATGACCCAGACTTCCCACAAGAACAACGGTTCGTTCGTTTACCGCTTGCAACAGATCGGGTTTGGGCAACGTGGGTGCTGCTCGCGCTTAACATCCTCATCTTCCTTGCATCGGTGGTGATAAGCCTTGTACTACAAGCTGTCACGGGGATAACCATTGGCAACGTCCCCGCTGGCGGGGTGCTCCAGCTTATGGGCTGGAAAGAAAACGCGCTCATCTACCAGGGGCAATATTGGCGATTTCTTACCGCAATGTTTCTGCACGGCGGGGTGCTCCATATCCTCTTCAACGGCTTTGCCCTCTACGTGCTAGGTCCTGAGACTGAACGTATCTATGGTGTCCCCCGCTTCCTGACCATCTACTTTGTATCGGGGATAGCCGGGGGGGTTGGTTCCTACGTCTTCTCGCCGCATCCGTCCGTGGGGGCAAGCGGGGCTATCTTTGGCTTGATTGGCTGTTTGGCAGTCTTTTTCGCCACCTCGCGGGATATGCTCGGCGAGATGGGCAAGCGGCAGTTGCAAAATATGCTCGGCATTATCATCATCAATGTGATCATTGGGCTAAGTGCCAGCGGTACCATTGATAACTATGCCCATATGGGCGGCTTGGTTGGGGGGGCAGCATGCGGATGGTTGCTCGTCCCCCGCTATGCGCTAGATAGACGGTTCTACCCCCCCGTGATTGAGCGGCGGGTCAACCAGGTAGGGTGGGCAGGGGTTTTTGCTATCGTGGTGGTGTTGGGGGGGATTGTCGCCACCATCACCCCGCCAATATAGGGGGCGAGGGGGGCACATTGGGCGCACCGCCGTGCGCCCCTACACCCGCATACACCCACAGGGGGGAGGGGATGTCGCCACACGGTATACCGAAGGATTGGGGAAACAAAGACGTGTTCGAGCAAACAACCCGCAAACCAGACTACATCTTGCTCATAACCGTCATCAGTCTTGTAGCTCTAGGGCTCGTGATGGTCTATAGCGCAAGTTTCGTAGAAGGTTACAACCTGCACAGTAACCAATACTACTATCTGCTACGACAAATGGTAGGGGCGGTCATCGGGACAGGCGCGTTGCTCGTTTTGCAAAATATCAACTACCAAGTGTGGAAACGGTACGCCGTCCCCATTATGGGCGGCGCAGTCTTTTTGCTCATCCTGGTACTGATACTGCCCGAATCGCTGACAAAGGTCAACGACTCCCGCTCGTGGATACGGTTTGGCGGCGGTGCCTTCAGTGTGCAGCCATCGGAAATCGCCAAAGTCGCCATGATTATCTACGTTGCAGCTTGGCTATCCGAGCGCAGTGACCGCCTCAGCAATGTGAGCTATGGGCTCATACCGCTGGCTATTGTCTTGGGGGTCGTCTGTGGTTTGGTGATGCTAGAGCCAGACCGCGGTACCACAATGGTTATCTTTCTCATAGCTACGGCTATCTACTTTGTCGCTGGCGCAAATATTCGGCACATACTAGGGGCAACGGGACTGAGCATTACCGCTTTTCTGCTGCTGGTACACCTTGCCCAGCAAAACGCCCGCATAGCCGCCTTTCATGACCCGTGGAAGTATTACAGCAGCTATGGCTACCAGCCTATCCACGCGCTCTACGCCCTGGGCAGCGGCGGTATCTTTGGCACAGGCTTGGGGCAGGGACGACAGAAATTTCAGTGGCTCCCCCAAGCCCACACCGATGCCATCTATGCCATCATTGGGGAAGAGCTCGGGATGATAGGCACCGTAGTTGTCTTGGCAGCGTTTGCGCTCATCGCCTACCGGGGCTACCGTATTGCAGCCCAGTCGCCTGATCCCTTCGCTGCGCTGGTAGCCGTAGGTATCACATCTTGG
>CAZLKK010000396.1:0-3422 GCA_964559995.1 uncultured Chloroflexaceae bacterium | reverse complement strand
TGTCTCACCGGGCAGCCCCCCTATCCCTAACCTTTTCCCCCTGGGGGAGAAAATGAAATACAATATGACAAACAACCACAAACACCCGCCCCATATGACCCTAGCACAGCATGGGATTGCAGCATCCCTGTGGCTCGCCCGGTTTGCCATTACGCTGTTCCTCATCCTACCCGTGCTTATCTTCATCCCCTACGCCTTCTCCAAACGCTGGTTCTATCCAGATATTATCCCGGCAACCTGGACCGTTGAGCCATTTCTTGACCGCATCACCAATGACCATACGCTCTCTGCCCTCTGGTTGAGTTTTCTCATAGCCGTATTGGTGACGGGAGTGTCGCTGTTGGTAGCCTATCCTGCTGCCCGCACGCTAGGGCTACACCCCATCCGGGGAAAGCCGGTCATCCTGCTGTTGCTCTTTTTGCCCACCGTGGTGCCACCTATCACCACGGGCATGGGGCTAAATATCCTCTTCCTCAAAGTAGGTTTGGCAGGAACGATGGTCGGGGTCATCTTGGTGCATCTCATCCCGGTGCTCCCCTATACCGTCTTTTCGCTAACCAGCGTCTTTGCCCGCTATGATCCCACCTATGAACACCAAGCCCTTGTACTTGGCGCAGGGAGACTACGGATTTTCTTTACCATCACGCTCCCCATGATCCTACCGGGCTTGGTAGTGGCAGCCCTCTTCGCCTTCCTCATCTCATGGAGCGACTATCTGCTCACGCTCTTTCTTGGCAGTGGGCAAGTGCTCACGCTGCCTATCCTGTTGTTTTCTACTGCTGCCGGCGGCAATCCCACGACTATCGCCGCTCTTTCGCTCCTGTTCATTGCCCCGCCTATCCTCTGCATTGTGCTGGCAGCCCGCACGATAGGGCATCATATGATCCCTGGACAATCATGGAACTATTGACCTAGAACTCCTGAGCGAGGTTTTTCAAGATGGACAATGCCCAACAACCAACGTTTCCCGTATTAACCACCCCACGATTGGTACTCCGCGAGATTACCTTTGACGATCACGAGGACATCTTTACTATATTCTCCAATGATGCGGTGACTACCTACCTAGATATAGCAACTATGGAGCGTCCAATTGAAGCCATGTTTTTTATCAAGATTATGAAAGAACGCTTTGAGAAGGGGCGTGGTATCCGATGGATCATCACCTCGCGCCATAGTCAACAAGTGCTTGGCACATGCGGGTATAATCATTGGGGCTACCCCGTCCAAAATTACCGCGGGGAAATCGGCTATGATATGGCACAGAACTATTGGGGGCAGGGGTTTATGCATGAAGCCCTTGACTGTATTATTGGTTATGGCTTTACCGTTCGCAACCTGAACCGCATAGAGGCGTTGGTGCTGCCAGAAAATACCCGCTCTATTCACCTGCTCCAACGGCTTGGGTTTCACCTGGAGGGAAAACTTCGCCAGTATGCATGGTTCAAAGCAAAGTTTTGGGATGTATTGAGTTTCTCGTTGCTAAGGCAAGATTGGCATGACTGAAGTTATCCTAGAAAACCTGACCCGGCAGTTTCCCCGCCAACCAGAACCGACTATTCACCACATCTCATTGACCGTGCAGCGTGGCGAATTACTGGCATTGCTTGGTCCCTCTGGTAGTGGCAAATCTACCATCCTCAAACTCATAGCCGGTATTGACCAGCCGGATGATGGCAATATACGGTTCAATGGCGAGAGTATCTTGTCCATACCTGCCAATCGACGGGGGGCGGCGTTGATGTTTCAGAAAGCCTACCTCTTCCCCTTCTTGACTATTGCCGATAACATCGGCTTTGGGCTAAAGGTCAAGAAGGTGCCAAAAGCGACTATCCGTAGCGAAGTTGCCCGGATGCTTGCTATAATAGAATTACCTGGTATGGAGAAACGGTATCCGGCGCAGCTTTCGGGGGGGGAGCAACAACGGGTAGCGTTGGCGCGTTCGCTGGTGATACAACCTCGTGTGCTGATGCTGGATGAGCCGCTCAGTAGCCTAGACACCGCTGTGCGACAGACGCTGCAAGAGGTGATACGCCGGGTCCAACGCGAAATGGGCATCACGACGATTATGGTCACGCACGATCTGAGCGAGGCAATAGCTATGTCAGACCGCACCGCCCTGCTCCTCAACGGGACTATCGCCACATGCGATACCCCCTCACGCTTGTTTCAGCGTCCACCCACGCGCAGCACGGCGCGATTTGTGGGGGTCTCTACCTTTCTGTATGGGCAGGTGATGGGCAACCAACTGGTTATGGGTAGCGGCACCCTGACGATAGCGGCAGACTCCCGATTATCATTGCCGGTATCATCGCCAGTATCATCAGCATCAGCAGCACCGCCATCATCGTCTGCGCTTTTTGCCATACGCCCTGAACATATGCGACTGCTTGATACCCCCGCCGACAATACGCTCCCTGCGACCATAACCGATGTACTCTACAAGGGGGAATATACCGAGTATCAGGTGGCATTGCCGGGGCAGACAAGCCGCATACGCGCCTATCACACCACGCCGAGCTATGCGCCAGGAGCGCATGTCTCGGTGCAGTTCCCTATGGAGCACCTGTTTGAAGTGAAGGATGAGTGAGCATGATTTGTATTGTCGGGGCAGGACCAGCCGGATTAGCTACCGCGTATGCGTTGCAGAAGCGCGGACTTGACTACCACGTATTGGAGCGGCATACGCCCGGTGCCACCTGGAGCAACCACTATGATCGGCTCCATTTGCACACGCTCAAGCAGGTGTCGGCATTGCCAGGCTTGCCCATGCCAAAAGACTATCCGTCTTTTCCTTCAGCATCCCAACTGCATGCCTATTTGGAAGAATACGCCCGTCATTTCAACTTGAACATGACAAGCCATTGCGAGGTAAGCAAAGCAACATGGGGCAATGGGGTATGGCGTATCCAGACCAGCGCGGGGGAACGGGAAGCGTCCACATTGGTAGCTGCAACCGGCATATGGAGCACCCCCTATATCCCGACCTTTGATGGACAAGAGACGTTTACCGGGACTCTTATGCATGCCAGTGCATACCGCAATGCAGAGCCGTTCAAGGGGCAGCGCGTGTTGGTCATTGGCGGCGGTAATAGCGGGGCAGATATAGCCGTTGAACTGGCAGAACAGGCAACCTTTGTCGCCATTGCCATACGGAATGGGGCAACCTTTGTGAATCCCCCTACATCACCACTGGCAATGCGGTTGCATGCCCGGCTTTTGCGGATACTCCCTACCTTCGTCACAGAAACCATCCTCCAACATACCCGCCGTGGCTTTAGCCACCTGGGGATTTTCCCACCTGTCACGCGACTTATAGACACCTACCCCGTAGTTGGCTATCGCCTGCCCAAAGCAGTAGACGAGGGCAACGTGACGGTCTATCGGGGCGGGGGCGTGGTGGGCCTGTTCAGCCCGATTCG
>CAZLKK010000395.1:0-3430 GCA_964559995.1 uncultured Chloroflexaceae bacterium | reverse complement strand
TTCTGTGGCACAGACCGCAACGGCTGCAAACCAGACCTCTGTGGCAGCGACCCAGACGGCAAATGCCCAGAAGACTTCTGTCGCAGAGACCGCAACGGCAGCCCACCAAACTTCCGTAGCAGAGACCGCAACGGCGGCAGTCCAGACGGCTGTAGCGGCAACGGCGACGGCAAATGCTGAGAAGACCTCCGTAGCCCAGACGGCAACGGCGGATGCCCAGAACACGGCAGCAGCCCAGACGGCAACGGCTTTAGCTGAAGCTGGCTGTGACCTGTACCCCATTGCCTTGCATAAGTCTAATGTCGTAGGTATCCCAGTGGGTACTGTGGTAACAGACATATGGAATGGCGTTGGAGAAGGGAACTTTGGATGGCTCACATGGGATGGCAGCCCCAGCGCACCAACGTTGGCAACCAGCTTGGAAGTACCTGGCAACAGTGATACCTACGTCAACCCATACGATGAGAACGACAACGTTGTCTCAATTGGCGATTGGGTTGAGGGTGCTACTGGTGTGATGAACAGCAATGACATCCGAGCCAATCTGGACATCCTCAAGAGCTATGACATTCTCGTACCGGTGTGGGATGAAGCAACGGCTAAAGGCTCTAACTCGGAATACCGTGTGTGGAACTTTGCCAAAGTGCGTATCACGAGCTATCATCTGCCGAGTGGCAATGATAAGCAGAATACCATTACTGCGAAGTTCTTGGGTTTTGCAAACTCCTGTGATGACTCCACTGGTTACTCCACGTCACCGCCAGAGGTTGAAGTCTCTGAAGACGAGACCGCAACCGAGTTTGTTTGCCAAGCCGTTGAGGTGGGCATTAGCGGTGTGGGTATGCACCCTGAAGAATACACTGACCTAACGCAACAAAAGGTCTTTGTACCAGCCAACGCAACCTGGTCTCGTGTGCAGTTTGGGGCTTGGAGCGAGGAAAATTCAGACAGGAAAGATACTGAGGTAATGTTTGATGTTGAAGAGTTCAATCTTCAACTGGTAGCTCCTCAGAGGACTCCACGCGAAAAAGCCTCCAACTATATGGCTTACGTCTATGAGACCAACGGCATACCGGGGGCAAACCATTCTGTTGCGAATGTCAAAAATGACAATGAAGTGTGGGATGGTAACGTTGAGATTAAGGGACCCGAAGCCCTAGCAGCTTACTATGCCATTCCATTGGAAGAGGGTGAGTATACCGGCGCAGTAGCGACGACTAGCCAGGTAGCTTGGGGTGGTAATTCAGACAACACAAGACATTTGGACTTGGTATTGCCAGAACCAGTGCCAGCAGGCGGCAGGGACGTGAATGTCAAGGCTGCCATTATGGAACTGGATGCTGACGACCCACGGTTGTTTGTGTTGCGTGCCTATGCACTCAATGGTACTACTGTTGTTGCTGAGGCGAATGAAATAGCGGTTGATGAACCGAATATGGGCACCTACCAACTCAATATTGAGGAGATTACTATTGAGGATGTGCCAGAAGGTGCTACCACTATTCGGGTGGAAGTTTACTCACCGAGTGGTAAATCCTATACCTACACCGACAAGAATGGTGATACCAAGACGTGTAGTGGTAGTCCTCCCGGTGGTAACTGTGGTGACTCCGTGACCTTTGTTGGCGCAGCAGCAGCATACAGCTGTGAAGCTGGCGGCAATGCTCAAGTCGGCGGCGACACCAGCGGCGACAGTGGCGACAGTGGCACTTCTACACCTACCGAGGTAATAATGGATGGTCCTAATGGAAACTACATCGTAAGTGTAGAGTATTCCGAAAGTACCAGAACATGGACGTATACGGTGAGTGAAGATGATGATGTGCAGGACCTCAGCCATTGGCTGATCGGACTGAATAAGGCATGCTTGACCAGCAGCAACGTGACCTTGAATGAGGGTGGTGCTGTTGATAAGGATGGTCAGACCGGTATCTATGGTGCCAAGTGGGATACTGGCACAAACCAGGTTACAACCGCAGGTACCGAGTTTACCGTGACTATCGCTGATGGAGTGGATGTTACTAATGGTACGGTTACGTTAGTGACGAAGGGTGCTCAGACTGAGACCATAGGCACGATTGACGGTCCGGTTTGCTCGACCCAATAACCAACGGACTATCCGCCTAGTCTCGTAGGGTACGCCCTGCGGGGGTAGACGATAGGCAAGGGGGGCAAGTGGCGCAAGCCGCTGCCCCCCTTTGACGTGTCCGTGGGTCTTTCTCGTTTACCTGTTTTTCCTGCCCTTTGGTCAGCCCCCTATCCCTAGCCTATTCATCCCCCATCCCCTCGCCCTGCCCAACGAGCCGCGAGGGACAACGAGCGGGTGAGTGGTTCCCCCTCGCCCTTTGGGAGCGGGGGTTAGGGGGGAACTTTCAAGGGTAGGTGTTCCCCTTCGCCGCTTTTGCAAATTGCCCCATAATGTATCGTTTGTATTGGTAGGAAAAGCAAATTTAGGCTATACTGGTAAGATAAGCGCAAGTATAAGGACAAGCGCATCGGTTTGGTTGTGCTTGTGGAGTTCAGGAGGTTGTTTGATGTACAGATTAGCAATGACTATCGTGTTGGTCCTGGTGATTGGCTTGTTGGCAGGGTGTGCCGGGAGTAGCCAGCAGGATATGCAAAACATGCAAGTGGTGAAATCACCTACCGCAGGACAAGAAGACGCAGCAGCAGACGAAGACGCAGCAGCAGACGAAGACGCAGCAGCAGATGAAGACGCAGCAGCAGATGAAGACGCAGCAACAGATGAAGACGCAGCAACAGACGAAGATGCAGCAGCAGACGAAGACGCAGCAACGGATGAAGACGCAGCAACGGATGAAGACGCAGCAGCGGATGAAGACGCAGCAGCAGACGAAGAGATCGTTATCATTAGACCTACCCCGTCCAACACCCCAGAGAATCCGCCTTCTCCCACGCCTACGCTTCCCCCAGAGGATGTCTCTGCCATTGAAGAGTCTGTTATGAGCTACATTGAAGAGGAAAACATAGAGATTGAAGAGGATGCAACCATCTCTGTCTACTATATGGACGAAGAATATGCGTTAGTCAATGTTCCTATGCCAGACGAAAGCTATGAGGGGGTTGTCATTCTGGAGCAGGATGGTGACAACTGGAACGTTATCGCTGGTCCCGATCCGGGTGGGTTTGCCTTTGAAGAGCTAGAAGCCCTTGATTTGCCGGAAAGCGTTATGATGATGGCTGTTGAATTGTAATAAGCGACCAGTTTCAAGAACCCAAGTACTATTGCCTAGCCCGGCATATGTAGGGTACAATACATACCTATGAGGATACGGGTTGCTTGAGCATTATAGGCTTGAGACAACCCGTTTTTTATCTCAGGGGATAGGAACCCAAGCACCCATCTGTCCCCCATCCCCTCGCCCCGCGTCCCACTACGCGGGAGAAAGGGGAACCATAGGGGCGCACG
>CAZLKK010000394.1:1536-3431 GCA_964559995.1 uncultured Chloroflexaceae bacterium | reverse complement strand
TATGGGCTTCAGTGTAGTGGGCGCGGAGGGGACCGCTACTCGGTGAAAGTACTGTGACGGTATATCCCTGCTGCTTGAGATAGCATGCCAGCATGAAGAAGGCAACGGGGGCATCGTGCATGGTAAGGCTGTCGGTAAGCAACAACAACTGCTTGTTGAGTACCTCTGGGGCATGGATAGGCTGTCGTTCATCTGCCAGCATGCAGGGTGGGCAGGGGTTCAGACTTTCCGTCGAGTAGGGGGTATAGTCTTCTAGCAGGTCAAACATATGCAAAATGTAGAGCAGGTGATCGTGGCGGTTGCGCTCGTTAGGTTGTTTGAGGTCTGGCATCAGGTGGTAGCTAGACAAATTCGGGTTGTAGTAGGGGTCGCCACTGATGATAGACGAGATCATGCGACAGTACGCACGTAGCACATCGGCGGGCGGCAGGAAATAGCCACGGGTGCCGCCTTCGTGGTGTATCAAACGGGCAAAGGGAGTATACACTGCACGGTAGCCCTTGCGCGTTGCCGACAAACAAATCTCTATATCACTATAACCAATCTGGTAGACCTCATCAAAGCCGTTGACCTCTTCAAACACGCTGCGCGGCATCATCAGACATGCCCCTGTGACGGCTTGGTAGTTGCGGTACCACTCTGTGGAACCATACAGATCATAGTGTCCCTCTCGTGCGCCGTCATAGACGTGTCCCGCGTGGCCACTTAGCCCTATCACCAAGCCGGTATGTTGCAGGCTATCGTTGGGACGGATGAGCTTTGCCCCCACCACGCCCACACCGGGACGCTCTGCCCACCCGACCATATCATCGAGCCAGTCGGGGTCTAGTACTTCGGTGTCGTTGTTCAGGAAAAGCAAAATATCCCCGCTGGCAAATGAGACCCCATAGTTGTTGGCAGCAGAAAAGTTAAAGGGGACACGGTGATCTTGGACAATCTGTACCCGTGGTTCAGATTCAAGTTCCGCGTAGTAGCGGAGTGTTTCGCGCTGTTTGCTGCCTGTGTCTACCAAGATAATCTCATAGTTGGGGTAGGTTGTGCGTTGCAAGACGGAGGAGATACAGGCACGGAGCAGGTCTACCTTCTCCTTTGAGGTGATGATAATCGAAACCTTCGCACCGGATGACTTCCACATCACACGCAGCCGCCCAACATCCGTTGTGACCACCTGGGCATCATCTGCCCCGATGCGTTGTAAGTGGGCAGACACACACCGCGATTGGGCATCAAATGCCCACGGTTTGGCGGTGGTGGAGAGGGCAGCAGAGCCTTCAACCTGCCGCCAGTGGTAGAGCACACGGGGGATGTGATATATCTTGTCGGTCTTTTCCGTACAACGCAACAGCAGATCCCAGTCTTGTGAACCGTCCATTTCCGTATTGAAGCCACCAACTTCAACCACAAGCGAGCGGCGTATGACGCTATGCATCAGATAGTTGGTTGCCAGCAGGTGGTCGGGCGACCAGCAGTCGGGTTTGAAGAAGGGATCGAGCCGTCTCTTGCCATCGCCAGTTGCTTTGTCTTCGTCAAAGTAGACAATATCGGCATCGGTGTGCTGGTTGATCAACAAGGCGACCTCGTAGAGCATAGATGGTGCCAGCAGGTCGTCGTGGTCAAGCAGCGCAATGTAGGTTCCTCTTGCCATCTCTAGTGCCGCGTTGGAGTTGCCAGAAATGCCACAGTTTCCCTCCAAACAGTGAACCCTTACCCGCGAGTCTTTAGTGGCATACTGCTTGAGTACCTCCTGTACGCCTGGTTTGGTTGAGCATCCATCTGCTAAACAGAGTTCCCATTTACCATAGGTTTGCGCGATAACCGACTCTATCGTATCACGCAAGATGTCAGGGTCAGGGTTGTAGACCCGAATCAGCGGCACACCGGCGACCCGCTGGGCA
>CAZLKK010000394.1:0-1526 GCA_964559995.1 uncultured Chloroflexaceae bacterium | reverse complement strand
TAATGATGCTGATGAGCGGTGTCATCGGGAAGGTTTCAACGTGTTTGCGCTGGCGGTAGAGATGGGCTTCGTTGGGTTCGTTGTCTAGTATCCAGAGCGCGTAATCATCCATATAGGGAGCGTCTGTACTGTCTTTATTGAGTTCTCCTTCCCCCCTCGTCATAGCGGGTTGCTCGCGTAGCTGTTGCAACGTCTGTAGGGCAGCGCGTGCGCCGCTGCTCCGTAGCGTGTTAAGCGTCTGCATGAGCCGCATCACCTGCCCCGCTTCGAGTTGCTTAATGATCGTCTCTAGGTAATGGATGTGCTCATTCTTTTGGGCGAGTACATCCTCAAGCTCTTGGGACGATGACCGCATAGCGTTGGAGATATGGGCTTTTTCTTCAAGCAATCGCTGGATAGTCTCTTCAGTATACTCGCGCAAGGAGTGTATTTCAGATTGGAGCATGACCGTCTGTTGCTCTTGCTCTGCCAACATTGCATGAAGTTGCCTATGGGTCTCGTGCTGTTGTACTTGGATTTGCGTATGCTCTTCATGCTGCTTGACGAACTTTTCATACAGATCTGTAGCCTGCATATTGCGCTCGGTGAGTTCGCCTGACAAATGGTCATACTGCTTCTTGTAATCAAGGGCGAGGGCTTCCTGATAGGAGAGGCGTTGTTGGAGTTCTACCGAAAACCCGCGAATGTCTCTGTTTTCCTTCCAGAGTTGCCAAAATTTGCGCTCATACTCGGTGATGAGTTCGTGGGAGGAGGAGAGCCTACGGCGAAAACGCACTGCCCAGGGATTGACAAAGGATGCATCAAAGTCAGTATCACGGTAGAAACCAAAGTGGGCAAACATGGTTGACCAGTATTCTGGTGGGCGCACGTTGAAGTGGGTTACTTCGCGGTAATCAAACGGGGTTGAGGAAAAGATGATGTCGTCAGTATGGCGACACAGGTTTTCTATCGCGGCTTTGGCATCGGGGGTCGTCATATGCTCCAACACTTCAATGTTGACAATGAGGTCATAGTGTTGGTGCTCAAACGGTTCTATGATGGAGCCGACCTTGCAATAGTCCTGTATGGATTCGTGAACGTGCTCAATGGCAAAGGCGGAGATGTCTACTCCGTAGGCTGCTACGCCACGCCGACGTAGCTGCTCCACGAGGAAACCCATAGCACAACCAGCATCTAAGACCGTTTGGGGGCGTATCTCGGTAATGATCTGTTTAGCGATACCGTCAAAGAGTTCAAGCCACGTTTCGTTGCGCTCGTAGGGTATCTCACCGCAGTCATGCGCGTAGTAGAAATCGTCATACAGTTCCCCGCCGCTTCCCTGCCCGGCGATGCGTTCGCTGGCATGGGGAAAGGCGACAGAACCTTTGCGCTGTGGGGGAGATAGCCTCTGGTGTCGGGGCAGTTTGCGGGGACGGCGGCGAGTGCGGGTTGTGTGGGATGCGAGTGTTAAACTAGTCATAATAGGCTTCTACTTCTCATTACACGAGGACTGCTCCTGGAGCATGCCTCCAAAGGATGATCACGAT
>CAZLKK010000393.1:2625-3464 GCA_964559995.1 uncultured Chloroflexaceae bacterium | reverse complement strand
GGGATACTTTGAGCGGCGCGGCGAGGTGCAGGGGGAAACGCTGCGGCTCTCCTTCCCCCGTGACGCGATGGATGATGTACTCAAGAGTTTGATAGCCCTGGATTTGAGTAGTGGGCAGGTACGCAGCTTGGACTTTGAGACCCCCGAAGACCGCGAAGAACTGATGGCAAAGGGGAGTATTCACCTCTCCGACACCAACAGTTTGCGCGACCTATTGCGCGACCTGCGCGGGCGAGATGTCTGCTGTATCCTTTCCACTCCAGTCCAAAACGAATCGAACCTAGAAGGACTGGTTGTCGGGGTAGACTATGAGAAGAAAAACCCCAACTACCCCGCAACCCTCTCGCTCTACACCCAACACAACCACACGGTGACACCCATCCCCCTTGACCACATAGCGCGTATTGAGCTACGCGATAGCACAGCCGATGCTGACCTAACCTACTTTTTGCGAGCATCCCAGAATGAAGCGGATCGCCGCAGCGCAACCTTGCACCTCTCGCCTGGCGACCATGACCTGCTCGTTGGCTATATCGCCCCCGCTCCCTCGTGGCGGGTGAGCTATCGGCTTATGGTGGAAATGCAACAAAATAACCAGTCTGATGATGATTCTTGTGAAGTGCTTTTCCAGGGGTGGGGGCTATTTGACAATCAGCTTGAAGAGGACCTGGAGCAGATTACCCTGACGCTGGTAGCGGGTATGCCGGTCTCTTTTCGCTACCGGCTGTATGAGCCAGATACCCCCGAACGTCCGCTCATTGAGGACGAGGAGCGGACCGTCAATGCGCCGGTGTTTTTTGAAGCTGCTGCCCCACCCGCCCCGTCTGCAAAGGCGGCAC
>CAZLKK010000393.1:0-2615 GCA_964559995.1 uncultured Chloroflexaceae bacterium | reverse complement strand
TAAGCAATCGGGAAACCTTTTCTATAGGGGATATGGAGCAGACGGTACAGTCTGTCGCTACAGGCGGCGAACGTGGTGCGCTCTTTGCCTACGCGGTAAGCCACCCGGTCAGCGTGGCACGGGGGCAGTCTGCAATGGTGCCTATCTTGAGCCAACGGCTCGACTGCCGCCGAGACCTGCTCTACAACCCCCACAAGATGCCCAAGCACCCGGTGGTGAGTTTGCGCTTCACCAACGAAACCAACCTCACCCTAGAGCGCGGACCCGTGACGGTGCTAGAAGATGGCGACTATGCAGGCGAGGCGGTTATCCCCTTCACGCGCACTGACAACGAGGTCATCGTGCCGTATGCAGTGGAGCTTGGCATCAAAGTGCGAGAAGACTACCACAATGAGCGTCATATTGCCAGTATCTCGCTCCAAAACGAGTACCTTTTCTACCAAGAGTATGCGGTGCGCCAGACCACCTATGAGATAACCAGCATGCTGTCCAATCAGGTAGCCATTGTGGTAGAACATCAGCGGAGACCGGGGCATGAACTGGTTGAGACAGACACGCCAACGGAAGAGACCAGCACTACTGCCCGTTGGAGTGTGGACTGTGCGCCAAATGCCCGCACGACCTTTGTCGTTCGTGAGCGCAAGATGGAAACGCGCCATGAGCATGTACGCTCTGTTACCGCCTCGCAGCTCAAGGGCTACCTGAAAAACCGCTTCCTGGATGAACCCACGATACAAGGATTGCAAGGGGTGCTCCAGATGTATCGCAAGCTAGACGACACACGGGAGAATCTCCGGGCTATTGACAAAGAACGGGATGCTATCTACAAGAAGCAAAAGCAAATCCAGGGCAATCTCGCCCCGCTCGATAGCAAAGGGGAAGAGGGAGTCCTTCGCAAGCGGTATGTGGCAGAGTTGAACCAACAGGAGGATCGCTTGGCGGAGATAGCGAAGGAAGAGCAGACGTATAAGCAGCAGATCACCGCTTGGGAAAAAGAGGCTATGGAGCAGCTGGCTAAACTACGGAAAAAGCAGGAGGAATAAGGGAAATACCGGAGAGTACACCCTCAGTATTATGAAGCAACGATTAGATGTACGCACATTGATGATTATGCTCGCCGCTACGCTTGTCGGGGCGGCGTGGGCATACTACAACTTTACCAGCACCGGCGGCGAACGGGGAGAAGATCAACTGCGCCCGCTGGTGTGGACGATCTTTTCTACGCCGTTTGTGCTGTTTCTCGGTTGGGTGTTGGCACGCAAGGCTGAACTCTGGTTGGCGGCGTTCATCTGCTTTTGCGTCTACTTCTTCACGCCATTTGTGGCAGCCAGTATTGAGTCGCTGTTTCGCACAACAGAAGAAGCTGCCCACACAGGACATACGCTCTACTTCACAATGGTGATGGTGCTGCATACAGTGCTTGGGGTGGGGTTGAGTGTCTGGCGCAGTATGGTATCCCCCAAGCCAGCGACCCCCCAGGACGAGGAAAGCAGCGATAGTGCGGCGGTGGGTGTGCCAGCAGAGCAGGGGTGAGGGGGGAATATGATACCTAGAGAGCATATCCAAGAGATGAGTAACCGCATTGTGGATATATTTCGTCCAGAACAGGTCATCTTATTTGGGTCATATGCGTATGGGCAGCCAACAGAAACATCAGATGTTGATGTCCTTATCATTATGCCCCTACAAGGTCGTGGGGTATGGAAGGCACTAGAAATAATCCAACGGATAGCCCCGCCATTTTCAGTTGATTTGCTTGTTCGAGACCCTGAAGACATCCGTCAACGACTCGAATGGAATGATTTTTTCATCCGTGAGATTATAGAAAAAGGGGTTGTGCTGTATGCATCCACTCACGCTTGAATGGGTTGATAAAGCTGAAGGTGATTATGGTACATTGTTGCGTGAATTTTTGGCAGGAAAAAACTATGATGCAGTTTGTTTCCATGCACAACAATGTGCAGAAAAATATCTTAAAGCCCTGCTACAGGAAAACAATATTCCATTTCAGCGAACCCATGATCTTGTCAGTCTGTTAAGTTTATTGACCCCATTTGAGCCAGATTTAGGCGATTTATTGCCCGCCTCACATATTTTGCATGTATTTGCTGTAAATGTGCGTTATCCTGGAGAAGATGCGGATGAAATAATAGCGCAAAAAGCCATAGAGCATTGCGATGTTATTCGTTCTTCCATTCGTAAGAAAATGCAGATAAACAATTGAAATAATCCTTAGCAGGACACCATGAGAGACTGTCTGAACCTGCCAAAGTCAAAGAGGTAATGATACAATTATAGCGGACAAGAAAAAGCGTGAATGAAAGAGATACAATGAGCATAAAGAACCAAAATGCTACAACAGCATCTCATATTCAACAATGGAGGGAAAATGTCCTCACACAATCTACCCGTATCGCCCTTTTTTTGGCTGTACCTGCGGTATTTGCTAGGACCATCAACTATATCATCACCGAGGTTATCTATTGGCGGGTCATCTTCAATTTCTGTCTCCTAGCTCTCGTTGCGCTCATTACGTTTGTTCCCCAACTAGGATTTCGGTTGATGATAAGCTGGCAGAAACCCTTGACCATCTCGTCTCTGAGTTCGAGTTTGAG
>CAZLKK010000392.1:0-3491 GCA_964559995.1 uncultured Chloroflexaceae bacterium | reverse complement strand
CCCGGCGCGTATGGCTTGTGTCGCCAGTAAGCCTGCCCGCTTGATAACCCCTTGCTCAATGTAGGCTCGTGCTCGCTCAAACCAATAGCAAACCATATCTGCTTCCGAAGGGACGCGATTTTTGTAGAGGGTGAAAAGCTGATCTACCGCAGCATCACCGAGCACCGTACGCAATCGCTTGCCCCCCAAGAAGGGCGGATTGCCTATCACCACATCAGCCGGTACCCATTCTGGTTCTTGCAAGTTCCCCTCTTCGTCAACCGTTATAAGAGCATCCTTACACTGAATCGTCTCCATCGTTCGCAAAATAGGCTCTTCAAGCATTGAGAAGCCGTTGTTGCGCCGCCATTGGATGTAGCCAATCCATAGCACCACCTGCGCCAGTTCTGCGGCAAAGGGGTTCTTCTCTATGCCAAAAAACTGCTCTGGTATGACTGCCAACTCTGGCGCGTCTAGTCCTAGCCCTACGGCATAGGTAATAATCTCTTTTTCCAGGTCTTTCATCTCGTGTAATGCCACATAGAGGAAGTTGCCAGAACCACACGCCGGGTCAAGCACCCGCACCTGCGCCAACCGATCCATGAAGTCAAAGAACATCCCCTCCAACTTGTGCTTGAACCGCTGGTACTCCCGCTTGGTGGGTTGAGAGTCTAGTTTGTTCATCTCGGTGAGGTGTAAGAAGCTGCCCGTGGTATCATGGTTGCTCAATACCTCTTGCACTGCCTGATTGAACTGTCCAGACACCCGTTCCCATTCAGGCAGCAACTGTTCTACCTCGCGCTGCACCGCTTGCCATTCTTGGCGCAGGGGTTGCATCAGGACTGGCTCAACGATGAGGGCTATATCCTCAATACCGGTATAGTGCAAGCCAAGTTGAGCACGCTTGGATGGGTCTATACTGCGCTCAAAGAGTGTCCCAAAGATACTTGGTTCTATGTCTTTCCAGTCCAATTCTGCTGCGCTGCTGAGGATATGCAGTTCATCTTCCGAAAGCGGGATAATAGCATGCTCGTTGTAGAGCCAGCCATCAAAGCACGGGACTCGGTTCCGTCCAAAATAGCCCCCATCACGCATCACCCGAAAGAGCGTCTGGAGCATGACGGGGAATTCTTCCGGGTCGCTTATCGCATCTTGGATATAGCCACTCATAAGCTCGCCCGGCAAGATGTGCATATCCTCAGCAAAGAGGGCAAAGAGGACCTTCATAAAGAAAGGGGCAATCTGATCCGCATGGTAGCCCCGTTCCTCCAGCGAGCTTGCCAGTAGCGCAAACTGCTCGGCGGCTTTTTCCGTGATAGTTGAGGCTTTTTCAATGGGTCTCAGCCGTTCGGGGTCAGTGAAAATGAGATTCAGTAGTTCACGGGTGCTGGCATTTTGTAAGTCAGCATTGGTGAACTGCTCTACCCGTGTGCGGTAGCCGGTAAAGACAATATGCACTTCGTATCGTTTAATATCGCAAACGACAAGCACAGGGGGATTGTCTAAATCCTCTTTGTACAGCAACAACTGGCGGTAGGCTGCATCTAGGCTACGTCCAGGCGTTTTATACTCCCAGGCGAAGTGTCCCTGGTACCAGACATCAGCAAAGCCAGCCCCGCCGCCGGTTTTGGTGAGGGGTTTCTCAAAGCGATAGAACTCGCCGGTAGGGTCGGCTTCATTGGGTGTCGGGACTTGGAGCAGGCGGCACAGGTCAATGAAGTGCTCTTGGGCAATAGCTTTTTCGTTCAGGGTAGAACGATGCCATTTGTCGATAAACGCTTGGACTTGATCAGCAGTCGTCATTGAAGATATGGTTCCTTTTCTAGTCGTGTCATTATACCACCCGATCCCTCTGCCCAGTGATTCGGATGGGCATTACGGTGTTGTCGGTGTTGGTGTTGCTACCGGTTCTGGTTTGCGATACAGCTTGTCTAGTTGCTCGCGTACCCCCGTTGGTTCCCAAATCAGGTTTGACCCATACTCTGTTACCCCGACTGTCTCTGGACTAATTCGTATCTGCCCAATAGAATCTGGCTCTAGCCCACTTGCCAATAGCATAATCCCTGCCAAGACATCAACCCGATCTATCGGCAGCGTAGTCAGGACTGGAGCCTGCCCATCTTCATCTCCCTTGATGCTCGCCAACAACCCTGGCACCGCTGTAATACGCCCAGTCCAAGAGCGATTTTGCATCTCGGTAACAATAGCTCGCATCACCTGCTGCTGCCGTTCTGAACGCCCAAAGTCGCTATCGGCGTGGCGGGTGCGAGCGTAGATCAACGCCGTTGCCCCATCCATCCGTTGCGGTCCCGGCTGAAACTCCACGCGCATTGTGCCGTAATTTTCCGTAGGATAGAATTCATCCAAGATGTAATGGGGTACGTCAATGGTAATCCCCCCCAGGGCATCTATGACATGCATAAACCCGGCAAAGTTGACTTGGGCGATATAATCTACCCGCATACTGCGCCCGCTCTCGGTGAAAAACCGTTCGACAGTCTCTGCTGCCAAAGCCATGCCGCCTTGTTGGGGACTCGTATCTATCCCATACATATCAATAGCTCGCGCATACCCCTGCCCATAGCCCACGTTGATTTTGGTGATACCAACATCTTGCAGCTCTACCTGCGTATCCCGCGGGATAGACAGCAGATTGACCCACCCGCCTGCGCCATTCAAGCGTGCCAAGATAAGCGTATCACTGCGAACCCCCTCCTCTGGGTGGTCGGGTCGCTCATCCACACCAACAATGAGCACATTTGCCCCCCCAAGCAAGGGGGATGCAATAGAGGGGTTAGGGCGTACATCTTGTACAACAATAGCATCGGCTATGGTGCTGACCTGTCGATAGAACAGGTAGCCACCAATAAGCAGCAGCACCAGCACAACTCCCCCAACAACCCGTCCCCAAAACCAAATACGCTGCCAAAGGGTTTGAACGTTGGGTTTTTGGCGAGTCTTGCGTTTGCGGCGAGCGGCGTGCCATTCCCGTCGGTCTATCGCTTTTCTTGGTGACGTTGCTGCTTGGGGAGGCGTATCCGTATGCTCATGCGCTCGTTGGGATATTTGCTGCGTTTTCTGGGCTATCGTCTCGCCAGTATAGGCGCGTCTTTGTGGTCGTGGTCGTCGTTGTGGTCGTGATCGTGATTGTGTGCGT
Source organism: uncultured Chloroflexaceae bacterium (assembly GCA_964559995.1). Classification (GTDB taxonomy): domain Bacteria; phylum Chloroflexota; class Chloroflexia; order Chloroflexales; family Chloroflexaceae; genus JAAUSY01. Next base: position 355 of record CAZLKK010000392.1, on the reverse strand, counting down.
TGTCGTTTTAACATACCTTGTGTTCCCTTTCCTTACCTCGTCCCATTGTATCACATACAATCACATACAATCTTTTTCCCATCTGCATACCTTCTTCACATCTCGCTGCTACACTACATACAGGTAAACGAAACTTAACAGGAGAAATTACCCAACAACACAATGGGTTCAACACTCAATACTCAACACTAAGGAGGTTTGATATGAGAAAACTTGGAATCTTCGCAGGATTACTGGTTGCTTTGGTAGCAATCATCGCCCTGGCTCCATCAGTCATGGCACAGGACCCACAAGGGAATAGCAACGGACAGCAGCAGCAAGGCAACGGACAGCAGCAGCAAGGCAACGGACAGCA
>CAZLKK010000391.1:0-3495 GCA_964559995.1 uncultured Chloroflexaceae bacterium | reverse complement strand
GCTCCGGGCAACCCCCCCTATCCCCCGCGTCCCCTGGGGGAGAAAGGGAACCGGGCAGATGGCAGGGGACGCAACACAGGGGCGGTAAATCCTATCGCTTGAGCTTCATAAACCCCGTGCCGAGGGCTTGGTGGGCATTTTCTATGACCATAAAAGCATTGGGGTCAGTCTCGGCAACAATATACTTGAGGTCATTGACCTGCGAACGCTGTACCGTACAGTAGATCATCGAACGATCCTGCTTGGAATAGCCACCGGTGATAGCCCAGTAGGTTACACTACGGTGTAACCCCGTCATCAACGCTTCGGTAAGTATATCCGGGTTGCTGGTAATGATCATCGCCGTGCGTACATTGCTCGGTCCCTCTAGCACAAAGTCTGACGCTAACCCCATCATAAAGAGGGCTAAAAGCGCATGCAGTGCAGCATTCCAACCAAAAACGATGCCTGCCCCCAAGATAACAATAGTATCTGTATAAAGATAGACCTGGCTTAGGGGGAATCCCGTTTTGAATTGGATAATTCGCCCAATGATAGAGGTACCACCGGGCGTACCACCCGCCCGGTATATTAAGCCACTGCCGATACCGTAGATCAACCCGGCGTAGATAGCACTGAGGAGCATATCGTTGGTCAGCGGCTCTTTGTGGGTGGTTTCTGGCATAAAGACGACAAACATATCGGCGGCAACCGAAAAGACAACCACCGGGATGACGGTATAGAGCAGAAACCGCCATTTGCCAAGATAGATGTAGCCCAAGACCAGGAGCGGAATATTCATCACGAGGAAGAGTATCCCCACGGGCAAACCGGTAAAGTGATTGATAATGATGCCAATACCGCCAACTCCCCCGGCGACAATGTTGAATGGCACCTGAAACAGACTATAGCCAAGCGCGGCTATGATGGCACCGGCGGTTACGGCAAAGATACGCTGAACAGTACGCCATGTGTTTTCCGTCAGCATTTGTTTGAGCATAGGTAGTGAACTCATAAAGATTTTTCCCCTTGAGTAGCGTATTGGTTATGCTATGTTCCTACAGGTGATAACACAAGGTTGGAGAGAACGAAAAACCCCCTAGTACTTTTTGGCTATTTCTTCGTTCTCTAGGTATTGTTATCGTATTGATACTGAACAAAATACCTATGGTATCAGGACTATTTTTGCTTTTTGGCAATTTGAGCATACTACTTCCCAATGTTCCCCTATATTGACTTTGGTTTTATCCATTGTATAATAACAGTAGTTTAGGGACCTTTGTATGCGGCTTGAGAGGAATTGTGAGGAATACCTCACCCTATTGAAGAAGGGGTCGTATACGGAGAAGAGTTGTTATGCTTCTTGACCTTGACGTAGGTTATCAAGGGTCTCTCCACTCGTATGCCAGGTAGTATACCATCAAGATTATCTTTCTGCAATAGGGCAACGGGTGCAATCAAACCGTTGGTATGGGGCGCGTATGGCTAGGCTTAGGCAGCGGTACAGCTATCGCTATCAATAGTAAGGTGGAGGTACATTATGCGTGGTACTCCCCCCCCCGCATCTCAACCCTGGCATATCCAGGTCATCATCGCTAGTGTTAGTGCGCTGCTAGTGGTTGCAGGGCTTTTTGTTCACCCTCCTGCCCAAGCAGCAGATGACCCCGATAATCCAGATACAATCTATTGTGTAGACGCTGACGCAGCAGCAGTTGGCGATGGTACCTGTTGGACTACCCCCTACCAGAGCTTAGATGCTGCCATTACCAAAGCAGAAGATTACATAGATAGCCATACGGATCACTACGTTGAGATATGGGTTGCTGAGGGGACGTATATACCAGATAGTAGTTTCTCTCTTCATAGCCGCGTTGCGCTGTATGGCGGCTTTGCCGGCAATGAAACTACCCGTGATGCACGGGATTGGGAAGCACACGAGACCATCCTCAGCGGCGATAATTCCAAGCGGGTGCTCATTGGCAGCAACACAGACAACACTGCGGTGCTGGATGGGTTTACCGTGCGTGATGGGGTGGCTATAGTGGGTGGGGGAATGTCTAACAGTGGAGGTAGCCCAATAATACGCAACACTATCTTCACCAGCAATATTGCTATAAATGGTGGTGCGATCTATAATATTAACAATAGCACTCCCACATTTACCAATGTCACCTTTAAGAACAACATTGCAAATAAAATTCTCATTGGCGGATATGGGGGAGCCGTCTACAATAGCAATAGCAACCCTTCTTTTAACAAGGCTACTTTCGAGGATAATAGTGCTGAACAAGGTGGGGCAATGTACAATGGGGAAAACACATCCCCCTACCTGTATAACACCATCTTTAAGAATAATACTGCCACTTATGATGGCGGAGCTATACGAAACTACGATAATGACGGTAGTAACAAGCCTGCCCCTATCCTAGAACATGTCACCTTTATTGAAAATTCCGTTACTGATACCGGGGATAAAACTACCGGCGGAGCTATCGCAAACTACCATGCGGATATTACCCTAAAAGACGTTACCTTTACGCGCAACAGTGCTGATAGTGGAGGAAGTGATGATGATGGAGGAAGTGGGGGGGCAATCTATTCCCGCTTTGGCACTATCACCGCTACCAATGTCATCTTTGAAGGCAACGTTGCAAAATACCGTGGTGGGGGGATGCGAAATATTGAAAGTACCGTATATGTCCACAATGCTACCTTCGTTAGAAACCGGGTGAGTGATGGGTTTGGGGGAGCGGTTTCCAACAATACGTGTAGCCCACAGTTTGTCAATGTCACCTTCGCTCATAATGAAGCATCATCTAATGGAGGGGCAATGAATAGTTGGACAGATGGTAGTGACCCTGAAACCACGACAACGATAACCAATGCCATCTTCTACGAGAACAGCGGCAGTAATCCTATCAATTCCTCTGAAAAAGCCCCAACAACCTTGTCGTATAGTAGTATCTATCCTAGTACCCCTGATGTCTGCGTTAATTATGTGTCCTGCTCAAATACAAGCAATGATGATCCAGAATTTTCCCAGAACCCTGAAGATGGTGCTGATGACGTATGGGGGACAAGCGATGATGACTATGGCGATGTGCGGTTGCAAGCCGACTCGCCAGCAATCAACGCGGGGGATAATGCTTCACTACCACCAGACCGTGCAGACATAGATGGCGATGGTGATACCACCGAAACGCTCCCGCTTGACCTTGACAAGCGAAACCGTATTGTTGCTACAACGGTAGATAGGGGGGCATATGAGTTCAACGTATCGCCAGTAGCAGAAGATGATACCGATGGGGAGACGGACGAGGATACTTCCATCACGGTAAACGTGCTCGCCAATGATAAAGCTGATGATAACAGCATAGATAATGGCGACACCCTCACCATCACAACGGTGAGCAACCCCATCAGTGGCACGGCGACCATCGTTACCTCAACCGTGGTCTATTCCCCAAGTGCTGATCTCCAAGCATTAGCAGCGGGTGAGAAGATTACCGACACGTT
>CAZLKK010000390.1:0-3503 GCA_964559995.1 uncultured Chloroflexaceae bacterium | reverse complement strand
ACGAGGACTTCTGCTCACTGTTGGGTAGGTTTTGCCTACCTAGCTCTAGCTCCTTTTCTCGCTGTTGTCTTGGTATTGATCGCTACCTACAGGGAGGTCTTGTCAGGTCTTTGGGAAGTACGCAAAGATTTTGATCTTTACCATCATACCATAGGTTTTGCTGCTGCTTTGCATATACCCATACCCTACAGGTCGCTCAATTCAATTCAATAGATAGCCCCTTTGCTTGTTGGCATAAACGAACTGGCGTGGGAAGTGTTACATGTCCCCCCCCGCCGGTACATCCAGCGGAGCAAGACGAGACCAACGACAACCAATATTAACGCCAAAATGTGTCGCCAACCTAACCACCCTATTTGGGCAAAGCTCGATGACTTGTGCATCTCGTAGGGCAATGGTAGTGGTGGTAGCAGGTCTTCCAAGTCTGTTGGGTAGGGAAACGCTCCCTGTTGTGCTGCATCCTCACAGCACACGACATCCCACCCCGCCTCCGCCGCCTGTTGCAGCACCATTGCTAGTTTTGCCCATTCTGCATGTATTGTAGCATTGTTCCGGGCTGATTCTCGACCTATTTTGTGCAGAATAGTTCGAATATGCTGCAAGGTCAGCGATTGTCCTTGCAACGGTGCAAGCCAGCGGTGCATTGCCGGTGATACTTGCTGCTGCTCGCGGGTCAACGCCCGGCAGAGCAGGTGATAGACCTGCTGCCCACGCTGTGGGTCAACCAACAACGCATCGCGCAGCATCACCGCCCCCAACGCCCGTACCATCCACTCGTGTACCAGGTGCAACAAGGCTGCTCGCTCGGCAGGCAGCAGCGTATCACCAAACGTCTGCTCACCTAGCGCGGTGTGCAATTGAGATGGACTCCATGTTTGCACCAGCGCAAGGGCTTGGGATTTGTCATAGACAACCAGCAGGGGCATAATCCTACCCGTACTACTGCTGCTGTTGCCATGCAGCTAACAATTCGTTCATGTCCTCGTACACCGCATCCGGTTGGTGCGGGGAGGTTTCCAAGATTTCGCGGGTGGTGACACCGGTCAAGACCAGCGCACTGGCAATACCAGCGTTTTTTGCCCCGGCGATGTCGGTTTCCAAACGGTCTCCTATAACGAGGGCTTCGTTGGGGGAGACACCAAGGACCTGGAGTGCCGTATGAAACAGGGTCGTCTCTGGTTTGCCCACGACAAATGGCTCAACATCGGTTGCTGCCTGCAAGAACGCTGCCAACGCCCCCGACCCTGGCAACAACCCCTCTTCCGAGGGAAACGCCCGGTCTGGGTTGGTCAGGATAAACCGCGCCCCTGCCCGTATTGCCAACGCTGCTACCTTGAACGTGTCATAGGTGACGTTGAGGTCTACCCCCTGCACAACCAATGTGGGATACTTTGGTTCTTCCACAAAGTGTCCATCAGCAAAGATGGCTTCCCGTAACCCGTCCATCCCGACAACCCACGCTGTCGTGCCACGGGGGTAGGTGGAGCGCAAATAATGCCCCGTGATCATTGCCGAGGAGAACACCTGATCCCCCGACATGGGGAGTTCCATTGCATGCAGCTTTTCTTCAAACTGCTTGCGGGTTTTTGAGGCGTTGTTGGTGATACAGGCGTAGGCAATGCTTTGCTCTTCACAGAACTGCATCATCTCTAGCACCCCTGGCAAGCGGGTTTTTCCCCGATAGACAACCCCATCCATATCAAACAAGACGGCACGAAAGGACGAAAAATCCAGCATGATGTTCCCTTCCCCTTCCCTAGAATTACAACTTTCTACATTCGTTCCGGTGCTTTGATACCAAGCAAGTTCAACCCATTTTTCAGCGTGTATGCCGTAGCTGCAACTAGCGCAAGCCGTGCGGTGCGGAGGTCTGGCGTGTCTGCCTTGAGTACAGAGCATTGCTCAAAGAAGACCCCAAACTCCCGCGCTGTGGTGTAGCACCATTCAGCAATGACAAACGGTGCATATCGCTCGGCTGCCTCGCGCACAATCTCTGGTAAACGTGCCAAATGCTTGACCAACTGCTGCTCCGATGGATGAGTCAGTAGGATAGCAAGCTCGGCAGGAATGGTCTCTGTAGGAGTTTGGTAGCCATCTTCTCCCGCCCTTCGCAAGATAGACTGACAGCGAGCATAGGAGTATTGCAAGTAGGTAGCACTGTTGCCCTCGGTGGCGAGCATCCGTCCCCAGTCTAGCGTGATGTTGCGCTGTGGGGGTTGGTAGAGGTCGTTGTAGATGACAGCACCTATCCCCACCGCCTCAGCAACCGCTTGTTTCTCCTCATCTGGCAGATTCGTCTGTTTCTGCTCAATAATGCCCATTGCGCGGGTGATGGCATCGTTGAGCAGGGCATCAAGGTAGATCATATTGCCGCGCCGTGTGGAGAGGGCTTGCCCCGACTCGTCAAAGATGGAGCCAAATCCTACATGCACGAGCTCGGTTTCTTGGGCATAGCCCATTGCCTTGACCAACGCAAACAGTTGGCGAAAGTGCAACTCTTGGGGGGTACCCACAACATACAAGATACGATCTGGTTGAAACTCGCGCATACGAAAGGCTATAGTCGCAACGTCACGGGTGATGTAGAGTGTGCCGCCATCGTTGCGCTGGAGCAAGAAAGGGGGCAGCTTGTCGCCAAGTTGGTCTACCACCACGGAGCCATCCTCATCCCGCCGGGCTGCACCTGTAGCTAGGGCTTGGGCTATCATCTCGTGCAGCATGTCTTCATAGTAGCTCTCACCATAGACATGATCAAAGCTGACTCCCAGGCGGTCATAGTTGTGCTGATTGGCGTGAATGGTCGTTTCCACACACCACTGCCACAGCTCGCGGGCGTGGGTATCGCCCTGTTCTAGCGACAATGACCAACGGCGAGCTTCGTTGTCTAGCTCTGGTTGCTGCTGCATGTCCTCATTGTAGCGGCTATACATGGCTTCTAGGTGTTCTAGGGCTTCTTCCCCCTCCACTGCTGGCTTGCCCTCGCGCATCATAGCGGCAATGATGACCCCAAACTGTTTGCCCCAGTCGCCGAGGTGGTTGTCGCCAATGACGTGGTAGCCGAGGGCGCGATAGATGTTGACAAGGGCTTGTCCAATGATGGTACTGCGAATGTGTCCTACATGCATGCGTTTGGCGACATTGGGGGAGGAGTAGTCTACCACAACGGTTTTGCCGTTGCCATCGTTCGCATACCCGTAGCTATCGGGGGCGTGGAGGATATTCTGGAGCACCCGTATGGTAAACCGCTCGGCGTGCATACGAAAATTGAGGTAGGGTCCCATCGCCACGACCTCACCGATGAGGCTATCGGCGGGTAGTTGGATAGTGTCGGCAAGCTGTTGGGCTAGGTCTGGCGGCTTCACCCCTAGCTGTTTTGCTGCACGAAAGGCAGGGAAGCTGAGATCAGCGGGTACGTTGGGCTTTGGTGTTTGTAGCTCGACCATGCCAGACGGGATGCGCCCGGTGGCGGCTATGGCGGCGTTGACCTCAGCGGTAAATTGGTC
>CAZLKK010000389.1:0-3509 GCA_964559995.1 uncultured Chloroflexaceae bacterium | reverse complement strand
CACCACATTGGGCGCACCACCGTGCGCCCCTACACCCGCATACACCCACAGGGGCGAGGGGGAGCCACCACATTGGGCGCACCACCGTGCGCCCCTACACCCGCATACCCCCACAGGGGCGAGGGGGAGCCACCACATTGGGCGCACCACCGTGCGCCCCTACCTTTGGCTTCCTCTTTTCCTGTTCACTTATCATCCCCTAGCTCTAACTCATCACACACGAGAACATCTACTGATACCCCAAAATAATCAGCAATCTTCAGAACAAGCGCGACATTCGTAGCTTTTCCCCCAATCGCTGCATGCGTACCCTTTATTGACAATGACACAAAGATATGCTGGAGTGTCTAGCTATAGGTTATCTGGCACCCGCACATGCCCGACTAAAGACGGTGCGGATGCCTCAGTTACTTGAAAGGGGTCGTATCCCCAACCCTTATCATACCCGATTTTTTGTAATCGTGTGCAAAACGAAAGGAGCAGAACGTATGGGTATGCATACTCTCGATGACCTTATGCTCAAATGGCAGCATGAGAAGCTAACGGCGGAACAGGTGATTGGACAATTGTTGCAACATATGGGGGTGCTGTATGCACAGCCACGGCTTGTTGAGCGGCGGCTGGGCAGTATTGAATCGCAACATAGCGAGCACATACTACCAAATACTACTAAGCCTATCCCCCCCCAAGCGCGAGTAACCTATGGGGATGGGAGCTGCCTTATTCCAACGGGATAGTAGCGACTATGCGTGTTCCCATCCCTGGAGCCGTATCAATCTCCAAACTGCCATTGAGAAACTCTAATCGCTCCCGCATACCAAGTAACCCAATACTCTGGGTGTTATTGGCAATACCTTGTTGGATACTCGGTTCCATCCCCTTGCCATCATCCTCAACGGTAATTGTCACCGTCTCTGCATCATAATTGAGCGTAAGCCAAACGTGATGGGCTTGGGCATGGCGCACAATGTTGGTAAGGGCTTCTTGGGCAAACCGATATAGGCAGATATTCGCCTCCTCAGTGAGTGGTGGGGGAGTTGTCGTTACGACATTGATTGCCAGGTGAGACTGTCGTGCATAGGTCATACTCATAGCTTCCAATGCCTCATCCAAGCCTAGCGTATCGAGGGCTGGTGGACGCAGGTTATGGGCTAGACCGCGGAGTCGTTCCATTGTTGCGCTGGTCAATTCTAGGGCTTCAGTCAACCTTTGGTGGACTGCCCTTTGGGTATCGTCCATCTCATCACGCACCAATTGAATACTGATCATCAGAGCCATGAGCGACTGATTCGCCTCATCGTGCAACTCCCGCGAAAGCCGGCGACGCTCATCCTCTTGGATAACCGTCATTTGGCGGGTGAGCCGTTGGAGTTGCTCATGCTTGGCTAATACCTCACTGGTGCGCTGCTCCACCCGAATTTCTAGCTCATTGTGTGTCTGCCGCAACTCTTGCTCTGCCCGTATACGCTCCTGTATCTGCTGCTGGAGTTGCTCATTTTGCTGCACCAACTGGTTTTGCATAGTCCGTAGGGTGAGGTGGGTGGTGATTCGTGCCAGCACCTCCTCCATCTGAAAGGGTTTGGTGATGTAATCTACCCCCCCAACACGAAACCCGTACACCTTATCTACCACCTCATTGAGCGCACTAATGAAGATAACCGGTATATCGCTTGTGTGGCTATTGGCTTTCAGCTTTTTACAAACCGTATAGCCATCCATCTTTGGCATCATAATGTCTAGCATGATGAGGTCAGGCGGAAAGGCAAAAGCCGAAGCAAGCCCCATCGGAGCATCTGGTATCGTGCGAACCAAAAACCCTTTTTCTGAAAGAATGTTGGACAACAACCGCAAACTGTCGTGATTATCGTCTATGACCAGAATGGAGTAACCATTCGTTGGTGGCTTCATCATGAAACGAACTTTCTGTTATCACTTTTCTGTCAGGGCTTCAATACCCTGCCAGTCTACCGGCACACCATACTCCAAAAAGTTGCCCGAACGTTGGAGATATAACTGTGCCGCTTTATCTTCTGGGTCTATCGCCAGCACTCGGTTGAATGCTTCCATAGCAAGGTGAAACTCGCGGTTGTGATAGTAAAAGATACCTTGCTCAAAGTCGGCACGGGTTTTGAGTTTCAGTTCGCGTACCTCTTCGGTATGTCCATCCAGTATTTCAAACACCGACACCGGGTCTTTCTTGCCCTTCACCTTGACCTGATCCATAAAGCCAAAGTTGTACCGGTCTGGGTGGTCCACACAGAACAGCGTGCGCTCGCTGACAATGATAGCCGCTCCATACAGCTTGGTCAACCCTTCTAGCCGTGAGGCTAGATTGACGGTATCGGAGATAACCGTGCCTTCCATACGCTCTTGCTCGCCCACCGTGCCAAGCATCACATTGCCGGTATGTAGACCAATACCGATGCGGATAGGCGGATACGGTTTTTGCCTACGCTCCGTATTAAATAAAGCGACCTCTTGTTGCATCTCTATTGCCGCTTGGACGGCATCCTCGGCACTGGCAGGGAAGAGAGCCATAATGGCATCCCCAATGTACTTGTCTATAAACCCCCGGTATTTCCTAATAATTGGGCTAACTCGCCCAAGATAGGCATTGATGAAATCAAAGTTGTCTTGGGGGGTCATCCGTTCCGACAGGCTAGTAAACGCCCGTATGTCCGAGAACATCACCGTCATCTCCTGCTGTATCTGGTCGCCAAGTTTCACCTCGGTGATGCTTTCCTTGCCTAGAAACTGGAGTATCTCACGGGGGACAAATCGGCTATAGGCATTGGTCAGCTTAACCTGGGCATCCAACGAAGCCTGGAGATTGTTGTAGAGGCGAGCATTTTCTATGGAGATGGCAACCTGGGTTGACAGCAGATTGAGCACCTCCAGACGGTCAGCAGTAAACGCCCCGGCGATGAGGTTGTTCTCCAGGTAGAACATCCCAACCAGCTTACCCTGGTTGAGCAATGGCGCACACATCATCGAGCGGGGTTGGTAGTTGGTAATGTAGTCGTCTTGGGTAAACTGCCCCTCTTGCGAGGCATCATTCAAGACGACATTTTGCCGCGTTCGCGCTACATAGTTGACCAGGGTTGTGGGCAGCGGGACTTCGTTCTCGCCCTCAATGGGGATAGACTGGAGCACCGTCACCTCATTTGTCGTGATAGACCCTTCTGCTTCTATGTACCAGCGTCCGTCTTTGTCTAGGATAAGTACGCCACGCTCCGCCCCGGCGTTCTCTATCACAATCTGCATCATATTTTCTAGCAGGGCATCGAGGACAATCTCGCCAGAGATAGCTTGGGAGGCTTTGATAACGCTTGGCAGGTCTAGCAACGAGGAGATAGTCTGCCCGGTGGTCGTTGCTGTCGTGCGGGTGGTCGTGAGCCGCTTGGTGACAGACGGGTCATTACTGGCAACAACTTCAGCCGACACCACGAGGTCCGGGTAGCGCGATTCTATATCGCGGACTTTGGCAGAAGCCCCCCATCGCTGGTAGG
>CAZLKK010000388.1:0-3514 GCA_964559995.1 uncultured Chloroflexaceae bacterium | reverse complement strand
GTCACCATCCAACCACCCGGTCCACCCCCGCCCTCATTCCTCTGCTTCCATTCCTTTGCTATTAAAGACCTTTTCCGTATGGCGACCCGCATCCACCGAATACCTTCATCACCATCCAACCGCCCGGGCCACCCCCGCCGCCCCTGCCATTGATGCTGCAACGTTGGATGACTTTCGGGCGATGATTGGCGATGATGCCCCGGATATTTTCGCTGATGTCATAGACACCTATCTTGCCGAAACTCCCGCCTTGTGTGCTGGCTTGCAAGAGGCTGTGCAGCAGCGTGATCTTGCGCTGCTGGTCCAGACGGCGCATACGTTTAAGTCCAACAATGCCCAACTTGGGGCGTTGACGCTTGCCCATATCTGTGAACAGCTTGAAATGATGGGCAAAGATGGTATCCTAAATGGGGCAGAAAGCTATGTTGCCCAAGCAGAAGCAGAGTATGCGCGGGTGTGTGCGGAGTTGCATACCCTGCGTGGTACCTAAGCTAAAGAGACTAGAGGGGAGGCGGAGTAGATGAATCAGCTTATCCAGGGCGAACGCTATATTTTGCCAGATGGCACCCAAGTTACCTGTACGGGCATCATCTATGGGGTAAAAAGCCCCCAAGACCAAACGGTCATCATGTGTGAGGTCGCGCATACGGTTCAGGTAGAGCCGTGTGGGTATACGCTGGAGAGTGACGATCACCATGTGGTCTTGAATGTCCATGCCGATGGAAGCGTTATGCAGCGCAGCATCTTGGAGCCACTGTATGATGATGCTGGCGAGTTGCGGGGATGGCGGTATGGCGGGTGGATACCATCTGCCGTGCGGCTAGAAGATATACAACCAGTTTAGGGAATACTAGCGCAGGGGATATTGCGGTTCTCTGTGTACATTCCCGTATTCCCTCGTCTTTTCCCTGTAAGCGGGAGAGACGACTATTGATTTGACATAATATTGCATAGAAATACAGAAAATTAAGGGAGCCTGCTATGGAAATCTTGGGAGGTCCGCTATTTGCGGTTGCTGGAGCGGGAGAATCTCACGGGCCGGCTATCACGACATTGATCTTTGGCTGCCCACCGGGGTTGAGCCTATCGCGCCATGCTGTCCAACAGTACCTTGACCGTCGCCGCCCTGGGAGCAACAAGCACGGCACCCCCCGCCACGAGGGAGATAAGATCATCTGGCTTGCGGGTCTCTCAAATGAGGATACCGACTCTCTCACCAGCGGACCGGCTATCCATGTGATAGCCGGTGATGGGCAGGAGATGATGGAGACGGTGACGACTTCCTACGAGGCGGGTTATACTACCGGTGAGCCGCTGGCGGCTATGGTGCTTTCCACTGCCAAGAAGTCGGAGCACTATCGCCAATTTCAGGGGGAGACGGGAGCGGTGCGTCCAGGTCACGTTGATCTGGTCAAGCACTACAAGACGCAGGGGTTTGTGGATGTGCGCGGCGGCGGACGGGCGAGCTATCGTTCGACTATTTCTGATGTTATTGGCGGTTCGGTAGCGCGGCTCTATCTCCAACAGCATTTTGGGACGGTCTTTCTTTCGTCTATCGTGCAGGTGGGGCCCCTAGCGGCTACCCATAGCTTGATTGCCCATTGCGATTCGCTGACGCAGACCTATGCGGGGCAGGGGATACCTGCGGCAGAGATTGACGCGATAGCGCAGCGGCTTAGTGCTGCCGAACTGCATGCGTTTGACACAGAGTTTGTGGAGCAGGCGGCGGTGCTTATCAAAGAAACGCGCATGCAGGGGGATTCTGTCGGCGCGGTGGTTGAGGTAGTTGGGCTACAAGTGCCGCCATTACTTGGCGACCCCCTCTACCAGAGCTTGAAACTGCGGTTGATGGGGACGCTAGGGGGGCTACACGCGGTGCAGGCGTGCGAGGTAGGGACGGGCAAATCTGCTGCCAGCTATCAGGGCAGCGGCTACAATGACCCTATCCGTCACAGCGGCTACCAGAGCAATCATCACGGTGGGTTGCTTGGCGGCATCACTACGGGTATGCCGCTCGCCTTTCGGGTGAGTTTCAAGCCAACGGCTACCATTGCACAACGGCAGCAGTCAGTGCAAAAGAACCTGGAAGAGATAGACTTCACATTGGAGAAGGGGCGACATGACCCGTGTGTAGGGGTGCGTGCCGGGGTAACGTTGGAGTCGCGGATGGCTATAGAGGTGATGAATAGCGTATTGATGCATCAGGCGCAGCGGGTAGACGTGGGACAGTTTCGGCTGTTTTGACGAGGGAAAGGGAACCATATCTGTCACATCCACAAGCAAATAACCCTATGTTCAACATAGGCTTCGATATGTCGCACATACATATAGCTCCTTTTATGGGGTAGCGGGACAGGAGAGCAGATCAAAAGGGCACATCTTGTACCCTGATGGCTAATAAGCTAAGTCCAGGCGACCAGCGCGTTGAGCAATCTCAAGCGATACTACCGTACAATTGTGCTATTACCCAAAATTTTTCATGAATATATACCTATGTCAAGTTGTTGATTTAGGAGCTATCACCTATCACCTATCGCCCACAACCAACGTTGCCACATACCGCCCAATGCTCAATGAAGCTGTCGCCGCCGGCGATGGCGTATTCAGCACATGCACCATCCTGCCCACCTGCACAATGGCGAAATCATCCACCAACGCCCCATCCCGTCCCAACGCCTGCGCTCGCACCCCCGCTCCGCCCCGCCGCACATCCGCCTGCGACACATCGGGAATGAGCCGCTGAAGCTCGCGCACAAACGCCTGTTTGCTCAAAGAACGGTACATCTCCCCAACCCCCATACGCCAATGTCGCCTACTCAGCCGCCAAAAACCGGGATACAATACTATGTCAAGTACATCATACAGGCTCACATCCCAATGGCGATACCCTTCACGCTTGAACGCCAACACCGCATTGGGACCCGCCTCAACACCTCCGCCAATCATGCGCGTAAAATGCACCCCAAGAAAGGGAAAGCGTGGGTCTGGGACAGGATAGATCAAGTTGCGAACCAACGAACACCGTGCATGTGCCAGCATATAATATTCGCCACGAAAAGGGATAATGCGTACTTCTGGCGATACCCCACACAACCGCGCCACCCGGTCTGCATGGAGTCCCGCACAGTTGACCACCAAGCGACAACGCACATCACCGCGGGTTGTGGTAAGCCATAGCCCACTAGTATCATCTCGGCAGCCTGTCACCTTCGCGTTTGTCTGGATAACCCCCCCATGCTCGCACACGACTCGCGCATAGGCTTGCGCTACCTGCCGAAAATCCACAATACCCGTCTCTGGCACATAGAGACCAGCGATACCCTGCACATATGGCTCATATTCGGGTAACTCAGCAGCTTGGAGCCATCGTATCCCTAGCAACCCATTGGCTAGACCTCGCTGCGCTAGTCGTTCAAGGGATGGAAGTTCCTCGGCGCATGTTGCTACAACAATTTTGCCGCACTGTTAATAGGGAACCTGCTGCTCTTGGCAAAACTGGTAGAGAGCTTGCCGC
>CAZLKK010000387.1:0-3517 GCA_964559995.1 uncultured Chloroflexaceae bacterium | reverse complement strand
ATACGTCACACCCATCTTTTTGGCATAGTCTCGTAATCTCATAGAAGGAAGTATATCATAAAAGACCATGAAATTCAATAAAATTCTATAAATCAGAGCAACGACACAGATACCACGTTTTTTGTGGGGGGAAGATGGGTTTTTCAAGGGTAGGACTGACGGGCAAAGCCCCCCATTGTATACCCCGCTCCCCCCTGCCCCCGCTTCCATCCCAGGGCGAGGGGGGAGCCGAACATTGGGCGCACCACCGTGCGCCCCTACACCCGAATACACCGTTTAGTCGTTCCGTACAATCATTGGCAGGTACACAACCTCTTTAGCCGTTGGTTCGACCTGGATAACATCACCTACCAGTACCGTATGCTGGCTATCAAGACTCAGCGGTTCTGCCATGTTGCCAACAGATAACCCAACGGTATATATGCCCGTCTGGGTGGGGACAAACGTATGTGTCAGATGCACGAAGACATTATCGGTGGTCTTCTCCACATCCTTGTCAAGCGAAAGTACCCGCCCCTGGGACACTTGCTTGACCGTAGTTACTGCCCACGTATAGCTCAATGGGAGCGTTACCTGTGACACTACCGAGGTGCTTATTGCCATTGTGCCAGTGAGCGAGACGGTATCGCCAACGTCCACTTGTTTTGATCCCTCAATGGCTACCTTTGCCGTTGTCTTTTGAACCGGCTTGGCTTCAGGTGCAGACAGTTCGCCCTTGCCATTGTAGTAGGAGACATTGCCACTGCTATCATGCGCTGTAATGATATAGCTCAAACTGCTGCCAGCGGGAATATCCACGACCCATCGTTCTGTCCCATCTTCTTGTATCCCTACGCGAGTTAAGTCCAGGCTTTGCCAATTTTCCGTATCGTTGGAGTAGACCGCTTGTACTGCATTTGCTGGCAACTCGCCGCCATCAGGGTTCCGCACTTTAACGATCATGCGGAGATCAATACCCGCTTGCAAGCCAAGCGTATCTGCCCGAACCACGCGCACTTCATTGATGATCGGGGGAACATAATCATCCTCTTCATCAGCGGTAGGATCAATGTACAACACCTTGAAGCGCATCTCCTGATAAATCCACATTGTTCCCTCAGTGCCGGTGTCTTCGCTGTCCGAAACCGCCTTGTACTGCGCCGGGGTCACGAGCAACTGGTCATTATGCTCCTCGCCCTCACCCGTGGAACTGAAGTCATACACAAGGTCGGGATACCACACGCCAAGCCCCGCTTCAAAGGATGGGGTCAACAACGGCTTGCCTTCCGTCACCACCTCGGTAATTTGGGGTTTGTAGTCTTGTAGTGGCGGGAATTTCTTACCGCCCTCAAAGATAATGTCTTTCACGACCATATAGTCACTGCCATCTTGGGTGCGTGCTGTCAAGTCATAGGCAAACTTGGGCAACAGGGGCAGCCCCTCTTGTGGCGAACGGATAACCCGTGGGTCTACTGCGGGGAAACCTGCTTCAACAAAGCTATCTACTACCTCTATACCATTGTCGTCAAGTTCTGGTTTTTCCCGTCCGTTATCTAGGTCTGTTCTCCGGTCTTCTTCCTCCATATTTACCCGGAAGGTAATCGTCCGTTCAACCAGCGTTCCCGACTCCGGCGATTTATCTACCCCCAGGTCTTCTATCGGGAAGTCTTGCGGATTTGCCACCTGCACATGCAAGAAGGGCAACCCATACAGCGTGGTCTGCATCAGCGATTTGACATCGTATATGTCAATATAGGTCGCATTGTTGATGTAGCGATGTTTGGCATCTACCAGTGCCGTGCCGATAGCCTGCCCCATATAGACGTTGTTCTCATCCCGCTTGTCCCTGCCTATCTCCATAGTGTAGAGGGCAGCGAGCCGCTCGCTATAGCCAATGAGATCATAGTCACCATAGCCATAGCCGGTGTTGCCAATGAAATTCCCCCCCTGCTTGAGAAACGCTTGGGCAAAGTCTGCCAAGTGATAGGGTTCTACATCCGAATTGAGCGCAAATCGTGGTTTGCCGGTTTCACTTACTAGCGGGGATTCTACATTTAGCCCACTATGGCAGCCTACTGAATAGCAAATATTGTTGCTAAAGAAGAGTTGCCCTTCGCCCGTACTCTGAAATGCGCTGGTTGGGGTCAATATCTCATGGGCAAGCAAGGTGGGTTTGGTTTCATCCTCCCACGCATCGGGGGGGTAGGCTTGATAATGGTCAAAGTGGGTATTGATAGACTGGATGGGAATTTGGCTATGCACCGTGTATGGGGTGGTATGGAATGGCTCAAACTGCCCACCAAACCACTTGTCACGCATGTCGTAGACAGTCCAGTCATTCGTATTGAGCAAGTTTACCTTAGTAATACCCAAGCGGACAAGAATAGTGGCAATCGCATTTGCCTGATCCTGCAAGAAATCATAGCCCGTTATCGCCGCGCTGCTAGAGCTACCTGTAGCGTCAATGATCAAGGGAGCATTACCCGTGACATACTGGTTGAGGTAATCATGGATTTCCGCGGGACTCTCTACCAACCGCCCAACGGCACGGTCTGCCACATAGAGCGGGTTCTCGGGCCAATAGTAGGGTTGGTCATTGCCGTAGAGGTCATCAGTCAGGGTAGAACGATACATCAGCGAGCTACCTAATGCTGTTGTGCCATCTATGATGCCAAGCGACTCTAGGTAGGCAAAATATTCATCCTGATTACCAAAGGTCGTGAGGTCTGGCACCCGGTAGAAGGGGATAACGGCATCTCCGCCGACCAGCACAATGTGCTCCACATATTGGTACAAGGCTTCATCTTGGGCTTGCTGGCTATCATCATTAGATGGGTTACGCACTGTTGCCGCCTCGATAAAGTGGTCTACCGTCAAGGCAATGCGGTTTGCCAAGAAGGCGTTATCGGGGGCAGCATCCCATGCCTGGTACATCTCTGCCAATGAATCTACCGTAGTTGAGTTCGGTTCTAGCCTATCTAGGTCAAGCACTTGGGCTTTCATACCAGCATCTAGCAACCGGGCTTGCAAATTGGGGATGAGGTTGTTGTTGATGTTATCCACAATAGCGGCTTGTTCCCCATAGAGTTTCTTCATACGGCGATTGCTCACGACAAACAACACTTTAACCGTACTGTCTTCGTTGGTAGGGTCAAGTTTGATATGCGGGGCATTCTCTACCTGTTCCAAGCCACTGCTTTGTACTTCCACTTGCAACTCATAGGATTCATCATTGTCAAAATCGCCATTGTTGCTAAAGACGACAATGTAGTACCTACCGGGGTTCCAGAGCATGGTATCGAGCATTTCATTATCATTGTTGAGTTCCATACTCATTGCCATGATGCCAGCGGTGCCGCGCCGCCCTGCCGTGCCGCGCCGCCCTGCCGTGCCGCGCCGCCCAATCTCGACCATCATCCCAGCGGTGCCGCGTCTGCCAGCGGTGCCACGCCTACCAGCGGTGCCACGCCTGCCTGCGGTGCCGCGCCTACCAGCGGTGCCACGCCTACCAGCGGTGCCACGCCGCCCCATATCGGTG
>CAZLKK010000386.1:2857-3525 GCA_964559995.1 uncultured Chloroflexaceae bacterium | reverse complement strand
CAGCCAGTTCATACATAAAGTTGACCGAACGATCAACCGTTTCGATCCACGTTTCCCGTCGACCAAGATCATAGTTGAAGCGGGAATACTTGTCGAAAAACTGGAATTTTTGCAGGGGTGTGGGGAAGTATTTTTCTGACTCCGCAAAGGATTTACGGATAGACTCTGGTATGGGACGTTCTCCCCGTTTTCTGGCATGCTCAGCACGATAGAGAATATAGTTTTTGGCTGCATCAAATTCGCCTGCGGCTTGCAAGACCATTTCGACAATATCTTGTACCCCTTCTACGGTTGGTGGTTTGCCATTGGCTTTTGCAGACATAATATTAATCACCCGTCGAGCAAGTTCTTGGACCGGAGTTTGCGGATGCTTACCCGTGCCAATAAAGCAACGGGTCAGTGCTCGCTCAATACGACTAATGTCAAAGGGCACGATGCGTCCATCACGTTTGACAATAATCGTTGGGATTTTCATACCAGCACGAGCAATATCTTGGTATTCTTGCATAGCCATTGGTCGTAAATTCTGTAGCGTCATAACAACTACTCCTTATAGCTTTATTTAGCTTCATCATCAATGAGAGCAGCGAGAGGGGAAACCTCTTCACTGCTCAGTATTGCTTCTGGACCATAATATTTGGGTAGGGGTCGGGGGGTACGTCGCCTCG
>CAZLKK010000386.1:0-2692 GCA_964559995.1 uncultured Chloroflexaceae bacterium | reverse complement strand
TGTAGTCTACCACGTCCCTAGTAGATTTGTCAATGGCTATGGTTTTGGGTTATGGCTACGTCAACGTCCGGGCAGCCCCCATCCCCCACCCCACGTCCCCCCGCGGGAGAAACCGATCCGTAGGGGCGCACGGCGGTGCGTCCTATCGGGCAGCCCCCATCCCCCACCCCGCGTCCCCCCGCGGGAGAAGGGGAACCGTGCAGGTGGATGCTCTCCCTCGCCCTGGGATGGGAGCGGGAGAGGGAGAGGGTGGGCAAGAAAGGCAAATTTTCTTTGATAGTGCGCCTTTGACGTAGCACTATGGGCGTTTCCCACCATACATTGACAGTCTTGTTACCCATCGGCTATACTGCTTTGGTACAGATTCGTTCGCTGTTAAGAAAGGAAAAGGCTCTATTAACGCCAATACCCCCTACCTGCTTGCCCTCGTGTTTTGCGCCCTGCTGCTGGTGGGGTGTGCTACGCAACCCTCAGCATCACCCCCCCTTGCCCCCACCGCACAGCCAACACCACATACTGCTGCCCCCACAACGGGTATGCATCCTACCACGACTATCACCCAAAGCATCAGTATAACCCCAACGCTTACCGCAACAGTGAGCGAGTATCGCCAATCGCAGCGTGAGGGGCAGGCATGGCAGAGCTACGTCCCGACTGATGTCCTACACTTGGAGACATCTCCCTACACTGCTACGATAACCATAGCCGATATGGGAGAGAATACTGGTTATGCTGGCGAGCATGGCGAACAGATACCCAACGTTGCGCCGCTACGTCCCATCACCATAGCCATACAGACAACTGCCCCCCCTACGGTCTCACCTACCGCTACCCTTCACCTATACGATAGTGACCTGCGACCATCGGGGGTCTACACCGCCACGCTCCGCAATGGCACGGCATATGTGGCTCTGTTGCCACGGGGCGTGGTCGGGGAGCAGGCGGCAGTCGTGACGCTGAATGGCAAGCAGGCGGGGGTGCATAGCAACCTGTTTGTGCTCAACCCCTACACGGAGATAGCGACAGGGCAGCCTGACCTTGACCTCATTTACCCCACCGTGCTGCGCTTTATGCAGCAGGATGTGGTGAGCTATGAACTCAACGGCGAGACAATCCGTGGCTATCGTTCTCCTGATAACCCGCTCATTTGGCTACGCGATCACGTCTATCAGGGGCGGGGCTTTCGTTACTTTGAAACGGATATGACCAGCGTCCTTGAGGCGTTTCGTGAAGCACAGCAACCTGATGGTAGTTTCCCCGATGTGCTCGACTATCCTGCGCTTGGGGTGCATGCCCATCGGCTAGAGCCAGAGTCTGACCTGGAATACCTCTTTGTGCAGGGGGTGTATGATGCGTGGCAGGCAACGTGCGATGACGATTGGATGCTGCAACACATGGACGCTATGCGCCAGGGGATTGGTTATATCACCAGCGACTCGCAACGATGGGATGAGGTGTTGCAGCTGGTACGCCGCCCCTACACCATAGATACCTGGGATTTTCAGTATGGACCCACGACGACTAGCCCGGATGGTAGCCCCGCGCCACGCCACTGGATAGATGACCAGACGGTGTGGGGTATCTTCCACGGCGACAATACCGGCTTGGCATATGCCCTGCGCTTGCTCCAGCGCATAGAGAAGTACCTGGGCAATAATGAAGAATCTCGCGCCTTGCATAAGCAGCGTGATGCGCTGGTAGATCGGCTCAACCTGCTGAGTTGGCGCGGTCCCTTCTTTACCCACTTTGTGCTGCCCGATGGCACACTGCCGCAAGTTGAGGGGGTAGACACGAGTAACCAGTTGAGCCTATCTAATGCCCTAGCCCTCAATCGGGAAATCTTGTCATTTGAGCAGGGACGATTGATTGTCGAGACCTACCACAAGCGGCGCAACTTTGACCAAGCATTTGCCGAGTGGTATAGCATAGACCCGCCCTTCCCCACTGGGTCGTTTGGTATGGCAGGTGGTAAGGGGGAGCGTCCAGGCGAGTATGTGAATGGTGGCATTATGCCGCTGGTCGGCGGGGAGCTTGCGCGGGGAGCGTTCACCTATGGAGCCGAGGAATATGGGTTTGACATCCTGCGCCGCTACGCCGAGCTCATCCGCTTGACGGGCGCGTCCTATCTCTGGTACTACCCGGATGGTCGCCCCGGTATCTCTGGCAAGCATACGTTAGCAACCGATGGTTGGGGGGCAAGTGCTATGCTTGGCGCGTTGGTTGAGGGGGCAGCGGGGGTGGTAGACAAGAGCACTTGCTATAGGTCGTTGTCGCTAGACCCGCGATGGGGGGCGTTGGCAGAGATGCGGCATGCACGGGTGGTCGTGCGCTACCCTGCATCAGCGGGGTATGTGGCGTATACGTGGGAGTATGTCCCCGAAGCGCAGCAGGTGAGGCTTGACATGACTGGCTCGTGGCAGGATGCCCATATACGGTTGTTGTTGCCATCGGATGGGCGCGATACGGAGTCAAGAACGCTGCTAGTGGATGGGGTACCGACTCCCTTTTCCAAGAAGAAGGTGGGCGGGGGGCAGTATATCATTTTTGATGTAGCGGGCGGCAATGCTGAAGCGGTGTTGTCGTGGGTAAAGTAATTACCCATAGCCTACTTGTCGGGTGGTAATGCTATCGCCCCCACCTGCTCCACCAACGCCACCGTCTGCACACTTACCTGCACCACCCGCCCTACCAA
>CAZLKK010000385.1:0-3537 GCA_964559995.1 uncultured Chloroflexaceae bacterium | reverse complement strand
GCTCGCAGTGGCGGTGTGATAACCTGCGCCTGGTCATGACCAACGGTATCTTTGACCTGTTCCACAGTGGACACGCCCGCTACCTAGAGCAAGCGCGGGTGCTTGGCGACATCCTCGTTGTCGGTATCAACAGCGACCACTCTACCCGCCTGCTCAAAGGATCAACCCGCCCGCTCATCCCGCAACAAGAACGGGCATACCTGCTTGCCTCGCTGCGATGGGTAGACTATGTGACCATCTTTGACGAGCAGACCGCCGAGAACCTCGTCGCCCTGCTTATGCCAGAAACCTACGTCAAAGGCGGCGACTATGCTGCATCCCCCCCCGCTCCCACGAATAACAGCAACAAGACAAACACCATCAACCAGTTTATGCTGCCAATAGATGAACACCGCCTGCCCGAAGCCCGTGTGGTACGGACATACGGAGGACAGACGGTGCTGTTGCCATACGAAGATGGACTATCTACTACTACCCTGATAGAGCGTATGATGGCAGTCTACAACCGCTAATTAGACAATCCACTGCTCATCCCGCTGGCTGCGCCGTTGTTCAATCTCTTGGCGGCGACCTTCATACCCACTGCGCCCAAGCAACGCATAGGTATTCACCTTGCCTGCCTCAACGCCCGGCTGGTCAAACGCATTGATATTGTAGAGCAACCCGGCAATCGCCGTTTGCATCTCAAACAGCATTACCATTTGCCCAAAGGTAAAGGCGTTCAATTCCGGGACGATATGGGTGATGTTTGGTTGCCCCGCTTCACTGAGCGCAATCGCCGTCCCCTGCTGTTCTGCTTGGATAAGCTCCTGGAAGCTATGCCCACCCAGATAGCTCACCCCCTCTAGGTCGGTGTAGGCAGGGGGGATAGCTCCCTCCTCGGCGTACCGTTCTACCGCCATAAAGTTGATCAACTTGTCATACGGACCCTCAACATACAGTTGTACCTGGGAGTGTTGGTCGGTTGCGCCGAGGGCTTTCACCGGGGTTGTGCCAACTCGCACATCGTTACCCGCAAGGTCATGCTTCTTGCCCAGACTCTCTGCCCACAACTGCGCGAACCAATCGGCAACGTCCTTGAGCCGTTGGGCATAGGGCATCATCACCACAATGTTCTTGCCCTTTGTTGCCAATAACCAGTTGACCATTGCCCCTAGCGCGGCGGGGTTGCGGAGCGCGTCTTGCTCTTGGCAGAGTTCATCGCCATAGGCTGCGCCTGCCAACAATGCGCGTATATCTACGCCCGTCATAGCCGCCGACAGCAAGCCTACATTGGTCAGCACAGAAAAACGCCCGCCAACCTTTGGTGGCAGGTTAAACATTTTCCAGCCCTCTTGTTGCCCTATCTGCCGCAGGAACCCCTTTTCAGGGTCAGTGGTCAAGACTATGTTGTCCTTGAACTTGCCCTCACCGAGCCGCTCTGCCAGTGCTTGACGAAAGTACAGGAACGATGCCATCGTCTCAGCCGTTGTGCCACTTTTGCTGATGACGTTAAACAATGTGCGCTCTGGGTCAAGCACATTGAGCAACCCTACGTTGTACTCAGGGTCGCTATTGTCCATCACAAACAGGCGTGGTCCGCCCCGCTGCTCACGCGACATCGCGTTGTAAAAGGGGCCGTTGATGGCGTTCTGCATGGCGATATTGCCGAGGGCAGAGCCACCAATGCCAAGCACCACGAAGTTGTCTATGCGATCTCGCACTGATGCAGCGTAGGCTTCTACCTCGCTGACATCTTGCGCTGGTAGGTCGAGCCACCCTAGTGCTTCACGGTTTGCCTGTACCCCTTTGATAGCCGCATTAACTGTTGGTACGTGTTCTTTGATTTCCGCTGGCTTGAGCCCCTCTGCACCACAACCGCTTTCCAATGCGTTGTTGATGTCCACGCGAATACGCTGCGATTCGCGCCATATCTTGTCTGTGTAATTCACCTATCACTCCTCCCGCTATGTGGTTTGCACAAATGCAATCGCTATGACATGGTACATGAAGGTTGCCGTAAGTGCAAGAGGCAAACCAGACTTTGCGCTTGCCCTGGGGGGAGCCAGTTTGGGTATCCCTAAAAAGCTAACCTATGCTACAATTCTATGCTACAATAGACAAGGGGCTTGCAAAAAACCCAATGTTTCTCAAATACGCAAGCCAACGATTCAACCATTCAAGATGAAGTTAAGGAGGAAAATTCTTAATGGAAACCATAGAACGATCCGGTCCTGCCTTGCCAGGACTAAACCAACCAGCACCAGACTTTACCGCACCAACAACCCACGGGGTCAAAAAGCTGACAGATTATCGTGGCAAGTGGCTTGTGCTCTTCTCCCACCCCGCTGACTTTACACCGGTGTGTACTACCGAGTTTATGGCATTTGCCAATCACTACGAGCAGTTTCAGCAACTAAACTGCGAACTGTTAGGCCTTTCCATTGATAGCATTTTCTCGCATGTCTCCTGGATGCGAAATATCAAAGAAAAATTTGGTGTAACCATACCGTTCCCGATTATTGAGGACCTGTCTATGAAGGTTTCTCATAGCTACGGCATGATCCAGCCGGGCGCAAGCGACACTTCTGCGGTACGCACTACCTTTATCATAGATGACAAGGGCATTATGCGGGCTATGCTCTACTACCCAATGACGAATGGACGCTCGGTACCAGAGATACTGCGCCTCATCAAAGCCCTTCAGACCAGTGATGCAAACGGTGTTGCCACGCCGGAAAGCTGGCAGCCGGGCGAAAAGGTCATCGTGCCACCGCCCAAGACGGCAGACGATGCTGAAGCGCGTATGAACGAAGGGTACGAGTGTGTAGATTGGTACTTCTGCAAGAAGGACCTGTAATGATGTAACGATACCTCTTGTACATGAGCCGCAAGCAGTCTCAACCACCGGTCCCTATGGCTGTTCCATAGGCATAGGCATCGGTGGTTTTTGTCTCCTGCACATTCGCTTATCCCCTGCTCCCCACGGTGAGGGAAGGGACAAGGGGGATGGGGGTTACGGGAACGGGGATGCAAGGGGAGCAGGCGACAAGGTGTGGTACACTGGTAAGCATCATAAAGTGATACGAAGGATATTCCCCAAAAAACCAGGAAAGAATTATGCGATCTCCTTTTCATCCCAAACTCCCAGACCCACCCACAACCAATACGTCAATGAACCAGGGGAGCAGAATAGCCAAGCTGATTGTCGTTGTCGCTATGCTCATTGTCGGGGGCAGAATTGTCGTGGTGAGTGGTCTGTTACACAGGATGACATGCACCCATACGCCACCTGCCCAAATGACATGCACAACGCAACAAGCGTGGATGGGGCTAGGGGCATTTCAACAACAAACCCTAGCCAATATTCAGCACATCAGCCTAGCAGAAGCGTGTGATGACCCCTCGAAGGGGTGTAGCTATAGCCTGGTGCTCTCGCCACAAGCCAGCGAAGAGGACAGCGAGCAGGATAGTAACCAGGAACGGGACAATGAACAAGGGCAGAATAGGCAGCAAACGTTGACGCTACCCACCCGCAGCAAAGACCAAGCACGAGAT
>CAZLKK010000384.1:0-3552 GCA_964559995.1 uncultured Chloroflexaceae bacterium | reverse complement strand
CGCCCAGTGTTCCCCCCCCTTGCCCACCAAACGAGCCGCGAGGGTCAATGAGCGGATGTAGGGGCGCACGGCGGTGCGCCCTATCGGGCAGCCCCCCATCCCTTAGCTCCTTCCCCCACCGAGGGGAGAAGGGGAACCGCGGCAGGGGACAATGTTCAAGACAGCCGGCAACTTGTGCTCCTAAGCCTAAAAGTGGAGAAAGAGAAGAGTTCTCTCCTCTCTAGTAGAGAGTGGGTTAAAATTTGGTAAAGACGTATTGCTATTAGCTGATGAACCCCGTATACTCAATAGTATAGGGCAATTGCTATGATGTACCAGCAATCGCTAGGGGATACCATAATGACCGCATCTACCATGATGACAGTATCTACCGATGCTGAGAAAATTTTGTATCAGGAGAACGAACGGCTGCGTCAGCAAATCACCACACTAGAACACGACATAGCCACCTTGACGCAAGCAGAAACGTCCCATCGTGAGGCAGCAAGTCGGGTCAGATCGGAGTTTTTGGCAAAGGTCAGCCACGAAACTCGTACCCCCCTCAATGCCATCATCGGACTAACCACCCTGTTACTTGACAGCCGGCTTGATAAAGAACAACACGAGTGGGTAGAGACTATTCTGCTCAATAGTGAAGTTCTGCTTGATATAATCAACAACACCCTTGACTTTGCCAATTTAGAGACTGGACGGGTAACATTGGACAAGCAACCGTTTTCCATCAAATTTTGCATCCAAGACTCGCTTGGCTTGGTCATGGAAGAGGCAGCAGCCAAACACCTCCAGTTGTCGTATGGGATAGACCCACGTATTCCTGAGTACATCGTTGGTGATAGAACCCGTGTTCAACAAATCCTCGTCAATCTCATCAGTAATGCGGTAAAATTCACCAACGAAGGGGCAGTACGGGTATCCATTTGGCTTGACCAAACACAAAATCCCCCCCCATCACCAAGCGAATCCCCTATCCCTATGCGATTACATATTGCGGTAAGCGATACGGGTATTGGCATTGCCCACGATGATCTCTCCTCGTTGTTTCAGTCTTTTACCCAGGGATATACCAAAACCAAACTCCCCCATCAGGGAACTGGGCTTGGGTTGGCAATTAGCAAGCGGCTTGTTGAAATGATGGATGGCACCATCTGGGTAGAAAGTGAGCTTGACCAAGGCGCAACATTTCATGTCGTCTTGGGAGTTGAACGGGTTCAGGATACCCCCCTACCGCTCCAACAAGTATCTTCGCAAACCAGTCTGCTCCCGTTTGTGATGAAGCATACCTCCCCATCGGTAACATGTTTAATGCGTATTTTGCTGGCTGAAGACAACCTTGTCAATCAACGAGTAGCCTTGCGATTGCTCAACCGCATCGGCTATCAAGCTGATGTAGTCTCCAATGGAGAAGAGGTCTTAGCCGCTCTCCAACACAAACCCTATGAGGTTATCCTGATGGATATGCAGATGCCCCATATGGATGGAATGGAAGCTACCCAACGCATACGGGCGGAACTCCCCAATACCCAACAACCGTGGATTATTGCCCTAACCGCGCATACGATGCGTGGATACCGGGAGACATGTCTGGCTAAGGGGATGAATGATTATATCAGTAAACCCATCCAGCTGGAAGAGCTCGTGAATGTATTGAGAAATGTACAACTTCGTGTCTATAAAGAGAGTGACGGGCATATGATGATGTATGATCACCAACAAAAGGCTGTACATCGTGAAGATTCCTGCTCCCAACATCGTGAAGTAGGAGCTTCAGGTGATATAGTGTGTACTCCTGAACCCTTAGAACGGGCTGTTTTTGAGCAGTTTTTGCTGCTTATGGGAGAAGATAATCCTGAATTGCAAGAAGAGGTCATTCAACTATTTCTCTCAAGCATAGATACAGGATTAGCAACGATGCAACAAGCCCTAACCCAACACCATACCGAAATGCTGTGGACCACCGCCCACTCGTTGAAGTCCAGCAGTGCTCAGTTGGGGGCTAACCAGTTGGCAGAGATATTCATTGAGATAGAGCAGGTGGGCAAAATGGGCAACCTGGATGCGGCACACGAGTACGTGCGTCAGGCAGAGGCAAATTATCTGCAGGTTCGGCATGTGCTAGAAATGTATGCCCAACAGGTCTTATCGTAGCAACTCATGACCCAATACCCTTTGCATGTGCTGCATATGGTGCAGTTGTATCACCCTGTGCCAAGCGGGGCATCACGGTACTTTGTCGAAATAGGCGAGCGGATCGTGCAGGAGGATGCCAGACATCGGGTCACTGTGCTGACGACAGATGCCTTTCACCTAGAGCACCTCTGGTCACGCGGGCGGCGCAGCATAGCCGATCTCCACGATACCCACAATGGGGTTCAGGTGATACGGTTTCCTATTGCCCGATTGCCGGGGTCGCCGCTGGCATACCCGGTCATTCGCCGCTTCATGGTCGAGGTATCACGCCTCCCGCTTCCCCACAGGCTCCAGGTGACACTGCTGCGTCATATGGCGATGATGACCCCATGGATGCGTGGGTTAGCTGACTATCTTGCCAGTGCGCCTGAATTAGCAACAGTATCGCTAGTTCATACGACCAATATTACCCTAGACTTTGCGCTTTTGCCCGTGGCGGCGTGGGCAAAAGCGCGGGGCATTCCCCATATCTGTACCCCTTTTGTGCATCTTGGTGAGCCAAACAACCGCCAAATTGTCCAGTATTATACGATGCCCCACCAAATTGATATGCTGCGCCAAAGTGCGGCGGTGATTACCCAAACGAGTCTGGAGCGAGCGTTTTTGCGGCAGCGTGGTGTACCAGATGGGCGTATGCAGACGATTGGGGTTGGGGTGTCGCCAGCAGAATTGGCAGGTGGAGATGGGAAGCGGTTTCGCCAGGACCAGGCGATTGCCGATGATTGTCCTATCGTACTGACGGTGGGGGTAGCCGCACACGACAAGGGGGCATTGCATACGATACAGGCGATGCAGCAGTTGTGGGCGCGGGGCAGTCGGGCGGTGTGGGTGCAGGTGGGACCGTTAATGAGCCATTTTGAGTCCTTTGTTCGGGGGCTACCGGCAGAAGACCAGGCGCGTATGCGGGTACTTGGCTATTCCCCCGACCAGGTGAAGCGTGATGCGTTGGCGGCGGCGGACGTGTTTGTACTGCCATCTCGCACGGATAGCTTTGGCATTGTCTATCTGGAGGCGTGGCTCTATGGGGTGCCAGTGATTGGCGCAATGGCAGGTGGTGTCCCGGAGGTGATTACCCACGGGACAAATGGGTTGTTGGTGCCGTTTGGTGCTGTGGCGGAGCTTACGGCAGCTATAGACCGTTTGCTCTGTGATAGCACCCTGGCACAGGCGATGGGGGAAGCGGGAAGGCGGCATGTATTGCGTTCGCTGACATGGGAGCAGGTGTATACACGGGTGCGGGAACTGTACGATTCTTTGGTGACATAGCTGCCCGCTCCCCCTCCCCGCTCCCATCCCAGGGCGACAACCCGCTCCCCCTGCCCCGCTCCCGTACCAGGGCATGGAGGATATGAACATTGGGCGCAC
>CAZLKK010000383.1:0-3554 GCA_964559995.1 uncultured Chloroflexaceae bacterium | reverse complement strand
ACAGAGATACCAGGCAAGAGATTCCCGACAGAACCGCAGAACCGCAGAGATTCGGACTACAAAGGGCTATACTGTAGCATCTTGACCGGAAATCCTGTCCGGTATCTGTGGGCATCTGTGGGCATCTGTGGGCATCTATGGTGTGTTCCTGCCCGGAATGTCCCGGTATATCGTCTACCCTTGTAAGCCTGCCCCTTTCCCCCAAGACGCGGGAGAAAGGGAACCGGGCAGGTGGCGTTTCCCCCTCGAGCCGCGAGGGTCAACGAGCGGATAGAGCGGGGGCAGAGGGAGCGGGGGCAAGGGGGAGCGGGAGCGGGGGAGCGGGTGGGCAAAACAGGCAATACTCCTTTGATTTTGCGCCTTTGACATGCCCCTAGAAAATCAGCAACGTACGAGTAGGCGAGAGCCAGCCATGGATAATACGAACACTAACGATAACGATAACGAGCAAGAACACACGACACCCAACACAGCATCATCACCCGAACAAGCAATGGACTCGGACAGTGATGTCCCGACCACAAGCCATGAAACACTCCATATTGAGTATCAGACATCCCCCTACCCACACTGTCCCCTCAACCATGTGCGGTTGACCGAGCAAGACGAAACGAGTTTGCTTCGACGGTTGTTGGTAGGTCGTCCATTGCGAGCAGAACACGGGAATCAAGAACAGGTAGGCAAGCGGCTTGGGTTGGGCATATTTGCTGCCGATGCGCTCTCCTCCGTAGCCTATGCCACCCGTGAGATGTTGCATATTCTCGTGTTAGCCGGGGCAGCAGCACTCAGTCTGTCTATCCCAATAGCCGGGGCTATCTGTATCTTGCTGGTGCTCATTACGCTGTCCTATCGCCAAATCATCTTTGCCTACCCATCAGGCGGTGGGTCATACACGGTAGCACGCGACAACTTGGGCATGCATACGGCACAGATTGCCGGTGCTGCCCTGCTAACCGATTATGTGCTGACAGTAGCCGTAAGCATAACGGCGGGGGTAGAGCAGATTATTTCTGCCTTTCCCAACTTCTATCCCTACCGTATCGTGCTCTGTCTGGTGATGCTCTTGGTGCTTACCCTGCTCAATCTCCGGGGCATGCATGGGTCTATCAAGCTGTTTGCCATACCAACCTACTTTTTCATTGGGATGATGACGGTGATGCTCGTTGTTGGCTTTTGGCGTTGGCAGAATGGCTCACTGTCCCAGGTGGAAGCCATGAACCTGCCCATAGAAGCCACTCAGCCCTTAACGATTTTTCTTGTGCTCCAGGCGTTTTCGGCAGGCTCAACTGCGCTAACCGGGGTCAAGGCTATTTCCTCGCGTATCCATACCTTTAAGCAGCCTCGAAGTCGCAATGCTGCGACCACCTTGCTGGCTATTAGCATTGTACTGATGCTGATGTTTATGGGGGTGACGGTGTTAGCCCGATTTACCCATGCACTGCCTATGGAACAAGAAACGATTATCTCGCAGTTGGCACGGGTGATTTTTGCGTTCAACCCGGCATTTTACTACCTGACGATTGCTGCAACCGCGTTGATTCTGGTGATGGCTGCCAATACCAGCTTTTCGCGGTTCCCACGGTTAGCCGCGCTGCAAGCCGAAGATGGGTTTTTGCCCCATCAGTTCACCTTGCGGGGACATCGGCTCGTTTTTTGGTGGGGGATTGTCGTGTTGGCACTGTGTGCTGCCGCATTGATTATCATTTTTGATGCGAATACCTCAGCCCTCATCCCGCTGTATGCCATTGGGGTCTTTTTGAGCTTTACCTTGTCGCAGGCGGGAATGATCGTCCGCTGGCGAAAGATTAGCAAACTCAAGCCGGGCGAGGAAGTGCAGATAGGGCGTTCTTCTGTGTTGCGCTATGATTCCCACTGGCGCACCGGGTTGGTTATCAATACGTTGGGATGTATCACTACGGCAATCGTGACGCTAGTTTTTACCGTTACCAGATTTACCAGCGGTGCTTGGATTGTTGTTGTGGTGATGTCGCTTATGGTTTGGCTCTTTTACCTGATCAAACGGCACTATGTGAATGTTGCCCGTTCGCTTTCGCTAGAACAGTACCGGAAGGAGCCAGAGGTTGACCCTGCCCATCATAAGGTTGTTATTCTGGTGTCGGGGGTGCATCGGGGGACGCTTGTTGCTGCTCGCTATGCTCGCACTATCCAAGCCCACAAGATTGTCGCGGTGTATGTAGAAACGGATGCGGAGCAGACGTTGAAAATCCATGAGCGTTGGAGCAAGTGGATGCCAGAGGTGCCGCTGGTTGTGGTAGACTCTCCCTACCGGACGCTCTTTCGTCCGTTGGCAGCGTACATTAACATGTTGGCGCGTGAGGATGACACCGAATTGGTGACAATCGTCATTCCCCAATTTGTCTGTGTGCGTTGGTGGCACCATCTTTTGCACAACCAAACAGCACTGATGATACGAAGTGCCTTTTTGTTTGACCGCGATAAGGTGGTTATTGAAGTGCCGTTTCGCTTGGAAGAATAACATTACGGGAAAGGATAGGGTATGGATACCCGATTACGAACGAGTATTATTGGGGCGGGGGTAGGGTCTGTTGCCTCATTACTGGCTTGGGGGGCAGTGATGCTGGTCCGGAGACGTTCTTCATCCAAAAGCCACATTGAACCAGATATGTTGACGGCAATCATGGTTGCTGTGCTTTCCCATCGGGCGTATAAACAAGCTCAAATATTGCCAACTCTTCGCCAGCACGCGCCAGAACAACCTGTGGCACAGTGGGTCCTGGAAGGGCGTATGCACCAGCATCAACGCTGGCATCCCCATCAACGATAGAAAAGGGAGACGCGCTAGTAGCGACCTATGTTCCCACGAAAATTTATGCAGAAGGCGATGACTCGGGCACATGAGACGACATGTAAGGTGATTAGCACCGTGTCTTCGCTTACCGATCCCTTGAATGGGACGGTAGAAGTGACCAAAGTGCATTTACCGCTGCCCCGTCTTTCCGCAGCGTTTCATAGCTACCGGTTGGTGCAGATAAGCGATCTCCACCAGGATGCAGAGATACCCGATGATTACCTTGATAGGGTGGTTGCTCTGGTCAATCAGCAGCAGCCAGATGTTATTGTCATCACGGGGGATTTTGTCACGGGGGAGGCAGAACGGTATGCTGAGAGCTTGACCCGCTCGCTGCGGCGACTTGAAGCGGTGGATGGGGTAGTAGCGGTGTTGGGCAATCATGATCACGAACCCTGGAGCAATCCAAAGGTAATGCGGGCGGTATTGCGCGAGAGTGGTATTGAAGAACTGAGCAATGCCATCTATACGTTGGATTGTGACGGCGAACTGCTCCATATTGCGGGGGTGGATGATGTGTGTCGAGGGTTTGATCGGCTAGATGTGGTGCTCAATGCCCTGCCGCAGGAGGGGGCGGCTATTCTGCTCTGCCATGTGCCAGACTTTGCAGATGTCAGTGCTCAGAGCCGACGGTTTGATCTCCAGCTTTCGGGGCATACGCATGGGGGGCAGGTCTATTTGCCACCCCTGGGTGCGCCTGTGTTGCCAAAGTTTGGCAGGAAGT
>CAZLKK010000382.1:0-3554 GCA_964559995.1 uncultured Chloroflexaceae bacterium | reverse complement strand
CCATCCCAGGGCGAGGGGGAGCCACCACATTGGGCGCACCACCGTGCGCCCCTACGGATCGTTTTCTCCCGCGTCGTGGGGGAAGAAGGGCGGGGGATGGGGGGAAACAACAACGGTAAGGCGGGATGGAGAGGGTTGCAAGCTCTTTGCTAAACCCCACAAACGTTGTACAATATTCATACCATTTAGGTACGAGACAAGACAAGAATACTCGCAGAATTTTGCTTCTCTTGTCCACATCTCCCAAAAAACCAGTAACCAATGTTCAAGGACTCCGACCATGTGGACAAGCATGACCCTACGGAAAAAAACGCTCTTGACGCTTATTGCTATCATCATTATGCTGATGTTGGTAGTGTATGCCGTCATGTCATTTATCCTGCTCGACAGCCTTACCCTGCTCGAAGAAACCCATACCCAACAGGATGTTGAGCGGTTTGTTGATGCGCTCTACGACGAGCTAGAAGAAATCAGCATCACGGTTGGCGATTGGGCAGTGTGGGATGATACCTACCGTTTTATCCAAGACTCCAACAATACCTACAAAAAGCACAATCTCAACAGCACCACCCTCGAACAATTGCAAATCAACTTCATGGTATTTCTCAATACCGATGAGGAAATCGTCTTTAGCCAAACCCTAGACCTAGTGAGTGGCGAGTCATCCCCCGTTTTGGTAGAAGATTTGGTCAACTACCTGGCAGTCAATGACACGCTACTAGACTTTGATAGCTACCAGCATAAATCGGGGTTTATCCTGCTTGACAATGAGCCGGTATTGATCACCGCACACCCTATCGTTACGAGCCACCGCGAAGGCCCTGCTCGTGGTACGCTCATCATAGGCCGGGTGCTCAACCAAGCTCGCATCAACTACCTTAATGAACAAACTCACCTCCATGCTGCTGTGCTGACTGAACCAGCTATGGAAACCCTCACCGATACCCAACATGCCCTTACCCTCTTGTCGGATGATACGCCTATTATCACCCAATCCTTGAGCGACTATGCTATTGTTGGCTATACGATGCTGCCAGACCTCCAACACAACCCATTGTTGATGGTCCGGGTTGCCAACCAGCGCAATTTCTACCTTCAGGGCAAGGTGACGCTCTACTCGCTCCTGCTCGCCCTTACCGTTATGGGTAGTATCTTTTGTGGAGTTATCGTCCTCTTTTTTGATAAACTCGTTTTAGTGCGGTTAGCCAGGCTGAGTGCCAATGTTGCCACTATTGGCACCACCGGCGATCTCGCGGTGCGGGTGCATACGCAAGGACAAGATGAACTCGCTGGTCTAGCAGAAGATATAAACCACATGCTCGATGACCTAGAGTATGCCCAGGAGAAACGGCGGGAAAGTGAAGCACGCTACCGGGCTGTTGTAGAGCAAGCAGCAGAGGGTATCTTTCTCCTAGACCCCAAAACCATGCACATTACCGATTCCAATAAAGCCTTCCAAGAGTTGCTTGGCTACACTGCCGCAGAATTGGCAACGCAAACGGTCTATGATATTGTCGCCCATCCCCGCGCCAACATTACCAACCTGCTCCATCAGGTCATTCAACAAAACCATCGTTTTTCGGGTGAGCGCACCTATCGCCAAAAGGATGGAACCCCCATAGAGGTAGAAGTTAGCTCGGTGCTCATTACCGAGAGTGACGACCCGGTAGTCTGTGCTGTTGTGCGCGATGTCACCCAACGCAAACGGTACGAACGCGAACTCAAAGCCATTGTGACTGTTACATCCTCCTTGCGTGATGTATCCTCCCGCCAGCAGATCATTGAAACAATTGTTGAGCAAACCTCCTCACTGGTGCAAGCATCGGAAGTCGCTTTGCTCATGATGATTCCAAACAGTAGCGGGGTCATCTTGGAGAAAGCCCGTGGCAAATGGGCATCTATGTCTGGGCTACGCTTCCAACAATCGCAACTCTTTACCGAGGAGCAAGCCTACTGTCCACTTATTTTCATCCCCTCCGCGATAGGTGGCGCACCGCTCATTGCCAATGGGCATACCATTGGGATGATCTGCATCAGTCGCCAAAGCAAGCTCGATACTACCGAACTGCGTATCCTCACCGCAATTGCCGACATTGCGGCAGCGGCTATTCATCGGGCTTCGCTGTATGAACAGATAGAGCATCACCTACACGAACTCACCGCCCTACACGCGATAGATATGGCGATCAGTACAACTCTTGACCTCTCTTCTATGCTCAAGGTCTTTTTGGATCAAGTCCTCACCCACCTGCCCGTAGATGGTGCGGTTATCTTGCTCTACAATCGTCATCTGCAAACGCTCTCCTATGCTGCCGGGCGGGGAGAAGATGGCTATGCTATGCAGGGGATAACCTATCGTTTGGGTGAGGGACAAGCCGGGCGGGCGGTGTTGGAGCGGCGTATTGTTAGCCTACAACGCAATGAAGATGGGACGTGGCAAACTGAGCCAGATTACGCGCTCTTTTCCCGCCTGAGCAAGCCCTTCCCGAAGACCTACGCCGTGCCGCTTATAGCTCGTGGTGAGGTCAAAGGGGTATTGCAATTCTTTCACCGCACGCCGCTCGACCCCGATCCCGAATGGGCACAGTTTCTTGAAGCCTTAGCTGCCCATACTGCCATTGCCATAGACAATATCCAACTGCTTCAAGACATCCAACGCTCTAGGGATGCACTCAATATTGCCTATGATGCGACCCTGGAGGGATGGGCGCGAGCACTGGATTTGCGCGACCAGGAGACCGAAGGACACTCACAGCGCGTCACGACAATGACCATACAGCTTGCCCAAGAAATGGGCATAGGGGGGGCAGAATTGGTGCATATTCGCCGTGGCGCACTGCTGCACGATATTGGCAAAATAGGCATACCAGATGCTATTCTCCACAAGCCTGGACCGCTTGATGATGAGGAATTGGCGACTATGCGGAAGCACCCAGAGTATGCCTATACGATGATCGCCCCCATCGCCTACCTCCGACCATCGTTGGACATCCCCTATTGTCACCATGAACGATGGGATGGCACGGGGTATCCTCGTGGCTTGAAGGGGGAAGAGATACCCCTAGCCGCACGTATCTTTGCCGTGGTAGACGTGTGGGATGCCCTCTCTTCAGACCGTCCCTACCGCAAGGCGTGGACTCCTGAACAGGTCACTGCCCACATGCAAAAGCAATCGGGGACTCACTTTGACCCGCAGGTGGTTGAGGCTTTCTTGCGGATGCAAGCCAACAAGAAGACTCTGCCTATTCAACTTGGAGAACACTACCATCTCCAACGCTATGAACCTGCTACCAAAGATGCCGAGTGCGAGGTATACTTGTCCCAAGAATAATTACCATAAAAAAGCAAGTGAGGAGTATGAACGATGATGCGAATGATGCG
The DNA here is from genome assembly GCA_964559995.1 of uncultured Chloroflexaceae bacterium. GTDB lineage: Bacteria > Chloroflexota > Chloroflexia > Chloroflexales > Chloroflexaceae > JAAUSY01. The sequence continues at coordinate 173 of CAZLKK010000382.1, read as the reverse complement.
AATGATGCGAATGATGCGAATGGGGTTGTTTTTCGTTTTGATACTGGCTATCAGTGTGCTAGTAACTGGTTGTGGGCAAAACACCCCACAAATGCAGGAGCCAGCCGCCGAGCAACAACAAACCGACGATGCAACGACCACCGACGATGCAACGACCACCGACGATGCAACGA
>CAZLKK010000381.1:0-3578 GCA_964559995.1 uncultured Chloroflexaceae bacterium | reverse complement strand
AACGGTTTGGGACGGTACCACCTGCGCTGGTTGAGCAACTTCAACAGATGAGTAGCGAGCAATTGTCGAGTGTGCTCAATGCTATCTTGACTGCCGATACCATCCAAGACTTCCAAGCACACCTGCCCCTCACCAAAGCGAATGGCAGCAATGGAGCGGGGGATAATGGTAGCCCTAATGGGAGTGGCAACGGGAGTGGAACCCCTACCTGACGCGCATAGAGGGTTGCCGATAGTGTATCCCTTTGCTAGTGGTTGTGAACGTGTCCCCTACCCGGTGATGGGGTGGGGGAGGAGAGAGTTGTTCCCCTCCCCATTACGCCCCTTCTATAAGGGCTATTTCTTCGGGGGTTAGACCATACAGTTGGTAGACTATCTGGTCAATAAGCCGGTCTGTTGCCTCACATTGGTGCTCAAGAGAAGCAATCTGCGGGTGGTACCGGTCATAGACTGTCAGCATATCTGTGAGGTAACGCACTCGTCCGAGTTTGTATTTCAATAACCACTGCCACTGGTCACGGGTTATCCGACCAATATCCTTATCAATCGTAAGCGGCTTATTGGAAAGATTACCTAAAACCTCTGGGGCATCACTGGTTCCCTGAGCTTTTTTCGTCTTGGGATTCCAAAGTTGGTGGGTTTTGCCGAGGGTATCCCAATCGGTTGTATCCATGATGCCTTCTAGGTCTGTCAACATATGAGTAAACAACTGCTGGCGTTGTTGGTTCAGTTCGATCATCCGTTGGGCTAGATGCGCTAGGAGATCATGCACGACATCGGAGTATTCTTCGCTCCCTGTTGCCCCCTCAGCAAAGGCAAGAAAGGTGCTATGTTCATCCATTGGCAGCAGCGTATCAAGAGCCTGCCCCACAGCACTGGTACGAAATAGGGAAGCATCACGCAGGACGGGTAATGGAGCCGCTTCGTTTGTCATAGCGTCAGCTTGGGTGATGAGATCGCGCAGCCGTTGCTCACGTTCAGGCTGTGGTGTGGTGAAGTGGATACGGCGGATGGGGAGTTGGCGAACTCCTGTCAACGTTACCTGTCGAAAATCATCTTTTGTCGCTATCATATCCTGTGATATATAGAGATAGGAAATGAGATGAGAACCTAGAATACCAAGTAGGTAATGGAGAGCATACGTAGCATTATCTTGAAGATAAAAATGGTACACATCTTTTGTCGTTACCAGTTCTCTCTCCTCAAAGGTAACTATTAAGTGGTTCTGGCGACTCACTATGCGTCTAATCATAATGCGTGGTCGCTCAAAACAGGTAGTATTGGCAGGGTATTCTCGGAGATTATCCCCATAGTTAATCCAAGAATTATGGAATACAGCGGTTTCATACCTAAAAAAAGAGCCTGAAAGAAAAGGTTTGTATGATGGGGATAGCTTTTTCGTGCTTACATCACCGGGATTATGCAATACTCCTCGTGTAGAAGAAAGTATATCTTCAACTACGATAAATGCTTCACTTTGGAGTTTCTTGCTTATATTGATCACCCCAAGATTCACAATGAAACGCTGTTTTTTGTCTCCTTTCCATATATTCACATTTATCGTGGTATATGCTAATGTATCTAAGGAAACATCTCCTCTAGGTACTTTTGGAAACGTATACACCTGAGCAAAAACATCCTCGTTTGTTGTCGTCTTTTGAAAGATATATACACCTGTGTCAACATAAGCATCAGCAAACGTATTAAATGGCAAATTGACAACGAATAACGGTAAAGCATAAGCTAATACGTATGAACGAAGGGTTCTATATCCGTCTCCAGTTTGCCATGAAGAAGGCACGATATACCCTAATAAACAGTTATCACGTCCATAACATAATCCAGCCTCAATAAACGCTGTGAATATATCGCTATTACTCAGAGCTTCATATCTCTTGGTAAAATACCCCAACACCTCTCTTTTTATTTGACCATACGGCGGATTGCCTATCACCCCATCAAACCCGCGCTGCTCGCGCAAAAAGACCTGCGGAAACTCCAATTCCCAATGGAACATGTCGTGTTGCTTGGCGAGGGTTTGGGCTTGGGTAAACCAGGGTTCCGTTTGTAGACCATCCCATTTGTCCCGATGGGATGGGACAGCATAATACGCATCAAGAGCAGTCACCGCTTGCCCATACTGCTCCTCCGTAACCGCATTGCCAAAGTGATGGCTCACCCACACGTTAGCGACCATACGAAATGGCGCACTATACTCCCGAAACTCGGCATAGGCAATCTCTTTTGCCTTAACCTGTTCTGGAGTCTCATTGGGTAGCACGGCGATACGTTGGAAATACGCCAGTATAGACTCCTTCACCTGATGGAACAGGTGCTCAAATAGCCCCATCTGGCGTGTTTGTCCATTCCTATTCCCGTTGCCATTCCTATTCCCATTCCCTTTCCCATTCCCGTTACCCTTGCCATTTGCAGTAGGATGTACCAAACTCCCTAGCTGATCCATCTGTGCGCCCACCAAACTATTCCCCACGCGCAAGTGATGATCCAAGAAGGAAAGTGCCCGCCCATGCGCGAGCGTTGAGAGCCACAGTGACAGTTTGGTCAACTCCACTGCCAACGGGTTCAGGTCTACGCCATAAATACAACGCTCAACCAACTCCCGCCCCGATTCGGCTATTTCCTCTTCAGTTGGCTCCAGTTGGCTTGCATAGGTAGCGAGCCACTCTTGGTAGTCCCATTCCGATTCTTCTGGTACCAGTTGGGGGGGGGCGGTCTCTGCTGTTTGGCATTTTTTCGCCTTCGCATGGTAGCGTGCCAATGTGGTCAACGCTGCTACAAGAAAATGCCCACTCCCCATAGACGGGTCGAGAATAGCTATCTGCTCAATGGCTTCTGCTGGCTTGTCAGCACAGAGGGGTTCTAGCGTTTGTTGCACTATATAGTCTACGATATAGTCGGGGGTATAGTAGCTCCCCGACGTGCGCCGTTGACTAATGCGCTCACCTGCGGTAGTGACCAGATGTACCGTCCCATTGTCCCGTTCCAAATGGTGATCCAACAACCCCTCATAGATGCTCCCCAAATGGCGCGTGGCTATATCCCGATAGCTAATGAGCATCTGTTTGCCTTGCTGCGTCACCCGCACGAGGTGGGCTACTGCTCGCACCAAAAATGCATCAGGTATCGTCACATCCTTGAACCATTCCAAACGAAACAATCCGCCATTGTAGGGGAAAATCTCGGTATCCTCATTGCCCTGGTTGATTTGCTCAAAGAGATGGCGCAATTGATTCCAATAGTACGTACTCAATGGTGCCGACCCTAGCGGGAGTGTGGGATTGTCCAAATGGGCAAGTATGGCATCTTGTAGCTTGCGAAAGCCATACAGATGCTTGTACAGGGGATTATGCACCGGCAAAAGTTGGCGGTCTTCGGCAAACTTCAAGAAAAGCAACCGGTAGAGCAAGATAATTGCCTGTTCATAGATAGTAGCAAGATCAGCGGCAGCGGGGGTGGGGTGTGTGGAGAGGATACCACGGGCGAGTTCTTCTACCACCTGGTACGCCTGCTCACGAAGCGAATCCTGTATCTCTATGGCATGATGTCTGCTGCCCTGGT
>CAZLKK010000380.1:0-3578 GCA_964559995.1 uncultured Chloroflexaceae bacterium | reverse complement strand
TGCTGCGTGGAATCAACTCGCTACCTATACGTGCTACAAAGCGGAAGAGGCTGGTCGCACATATATCGAGATTGACCCACGCGGCACGTCGCAACGCTGTAGCCGTTGTAGAACGGTGGTCAAGAAAGATTTGTCCGTGCGGGTGCATCAGTGTCCTGTCTGTGGGCTTGAGCTAGACCGTGATCTCAACGCCGCGCTAAACATTCTGGCTGTGGGGCTACACAGCCTGGGGATACCCCCGAGAAGCCCAACCCTTTAGGGTTGGGAGTAGTCACTCAGACAATCAGACAAATGAACCAATGAGGAGCGAGTTTATGGGAAGAGGATTTGGGATGGATACAACAAACGATACGATACTCTCCACAGAACAACAGCTTGAAGTAGGGGTCTATGCCAAGCGACCTATTGCCATCGTGCGTGGTGAGGGAGCGCGGTTGTGGGATGCCGATGGTACATGCTACATTGACTGTGTGGGCGGTCATGGCTCAGTGAATGTGGGACATAGTCACCCAACCCTGCTTGCCGCCTTGCAAGAACAGACCACGAGTCTGCTCAGCTGCCCAGAGATTTTTTCCAACAACCAGCGGGCAAACTATTTGCAAGAATTGGCAGCGGTGAGTCCCTTCCCGGCTCGCATATTCCTCTGCAACAGTGGAGCAGAAGCTATTGAAGGGAGCCTCAAATTTGCCCGGCTCATCACCGGGCGACAACGCATCATCGCCGCCAAACGCGGCTTTCATGGGCGTACCTTTGGGGCACTCAGTGCTACGTGGGAGCCCAAGTACCGTGAGCCATTTCAGCCGCTCGTGCCAGAGTTTACCCACGTTGCCTACAACAACCTAGCGGCTCTGGAAGAAGCCCTAGACAACCAAACTGCCGCCGTCATCCTCGAGCCGGTGCAAGGAGAGGGAGGGGTTCATCCTGCTGACCCTGGCTACCTTACGGGGGTGCGCCGTCTTTGTGATCAGCATAGGGCGTTATTGATACTGGATGAAATACAGACCGGCTTTGGTCGCACAGGACAGCTGTTTGCTTGCCAACATGAGCCTGTTGACCCAGACATCCTCGCCCTAGCCAAAAGCATCGCCGGTGGCTTGCCAATGGGGGCAGTCTTGTTGCACAAACGACATGGCACGATTGCCCCAGGCAAGCATGGCACGACTTTTGGGGGCAATCCGTTGATGTGTGCCGCTGGTTGTGCGGTACTCCATATTATGCAAGATGAACAACTCCCGCAACAAGCCGCGGAAAAGGGCGCGTGGCTTATGCAACAGCTACGGGGTAGCTCAAGTAAAAAGATACGCAGTATACGTGGGCGTGGGTTGATGATTGGTATTGAGCTACGCGAACGGGTGCAACCATACATTGCTGCTCTCCTTGAGCGGGGAGTCCTGGTGTTGCCTGCCGGTCCCACCGTCCTGCGTCTGCTGCCCCCGTTGGTCATACGCTACGAGGACTTGGAAACCGTTGTTCAGTGCATAGGTGAGGTGTTGGAGTGAGCCAACCATTAGAGCTAGAACGCATTGGTATCATAGATTTGGGGTCAAACACGACCCGACTTATGGTCATCGCCTACTACGCTAATCACTCCTACAAGCTGATTGATGAAGTGAGCGAAACGGTCCGTTTGGCTGAGGGCATGGGGACATCTTTTGTGTTGCAGCCCCAACCTATACGCCGCGCTATTGAGACGCTCAAGATGTTTCACAGCTTCTGCCGTGCCAGCAATGTGCAGCATATTGTCGCCGTGGGGACGAGTGCGGTGCGGGTGGCTGCCAATCAAGCCGCTTTTTTGCAAGCACTCAAGCAAGAAACTGGGCTGGATTTGCGCGTGCTGAGCGAGGAGCAAGAGGGCTACTATGGCTATTTGGGGGTTATCAACGCTATTTGTATGAATAATGGCTATGTGATAGACATAGGTGGTGGGAGCACCGAAGTGACTGAGGTCTATGGTCGGACGTTTAGCCGTAGCTACTCGCAGCAGGTCGGGATTGTACGCTTGACAGAACGGTATATCACCTCTGACCCCATTAGCAAGCGGGATTTTCAAGCACTTGAGGATGGAGTAGAAGAAGCCTTTGCTGACCTAGATTGGATCAAAGCCTCTATTGGCTATCGGTTGATAGGCGTGGGAGGAACTATGCGAAATCTTGCTCGCATTGACCAAAAACGCCAGCGACACCCTTTAGACCGGTTGCATGGCTATGTGTTATCCAAAAGTATGCTGGAAACGACTATTGGAGTCCTTCGCAAGAGTACGCTTGAAGAACGGCAAGCCATACGTGGTCTGAACCGTGAGCGGGCAGATGTTATCTTGGCGGGGGCGGTTATCTTGCACCATTTGATGACGAAGGGAGGGTTTGAGGAACTTACGGTAAGCGGGGAGGGGCTACGGGAAGGGTTGTTTTATGAGCACTTCTTAGCAGACCAAGAAACCCCGGTGTTAGAAGATGTACGCCAGTTTAGTATCCAAAATCTCGCTCACCTCTATACCTATGAGGAAACACACTCGCTCAAGGTGCAGGAGTTGAGTTTGTCGCTTTTTGACCAGACCCGCTCGTTGCATGGGTATGGGGCATGGGAGCGGGAATTGCTTGGCTATGCTGCGCTGTTGCACGACATCGGCGTAACGGTGGGATACTATGATCACCACAAACATTCTGCCTATCTCGTCTTCAACTCTTCCTTGCGCGGCTTCAACCACCGCCCGGTAGCGAAATTGCTATCCTTGCTATGCTTGTACGACTCCACCGCAAGGGGATGGTAGATACCCGCGATTTTCGCGCTATTATGGCAGATGATGATCAGGAGCGGGTGTTGCGGCTTGGGTCGTTGTTGCGTATTGCAGAGTATCTGGAGCGCAGTAAGAGCCAAGTGGTACGGGATGTGCAGGTACAGATAGCTGATGATGGTGGGGTACAAGTGCAGGTTTTAGCAGATGGTGATGCAACAGTGGAGATATGGGATGCAAACCGCCGCGCTAATCTATTCCGTACTGCTTTTGGGCGTTCTATAGCTATTGTGGCGTTGTGATGGGGCTAACGGCTAGGGGGAGCGGGTCTTTGAAGCGCAAAGCGCAAAGCGCACAACGTGGAGAGCCGTTGCATGCAACGGCTCTGCCCCCATCCCCTAGCCCCGCTCCTATGCTGCTGTGACAGCTAACACCATACCGCCCCGTGATGGCACCTGTATCTGCCCAATCGCATGCTCCTGTATGTCCCATCGCTCCCCATTGTTGCCCAAGATATTGGTTACGCTGCCATGATAGGGCAACAGGTCTGGTTGTGGGGGAATGTCGCAGCTGATAGGCTGTGACGAAGGGTTGAGCATCACTATAAGCGTTTCCTCGGCATTGCTGCGGGCAAACCCATAGACAGGGGAATCTGCAACGTTGGAGGCAACAAGTGTGGTATAGCTTCCTGTTCGTAGGACCGGGTAAGCATGGCGTAGCCTGATACATAGGCGAGTCCAGTCATATAGGTGGGTGTTTTGGTTCGCGGATTCCCACGGGAAACACCCCCGACACAGCGGGTCTTCTGCCCCTTGCATACCCACCTCGTCACCATAGTAGATACAGG
>CAZLKK010000379.1:0-3608 GCA_964559995.1 uncultured Chloroflexaceae bacterium | reverse complement strand
TCGCCACATTGGGCGCACCACCGTGCGCCCCTACACCCGCATACACCCACAGGGGGTAGGGGATGGGGGGGGTAAGCAAAAAGGGAACCTGCAAGATAGCTGTCCGTGTATCGTTCGTTTATAATGTAAAGCAAAGAAATACCTGTTTTCTTATCTTGTACCGAACAGATGAGGATAGCTATGGAACAAACAAGCACGATCCTGATTGTTGATGATGAACCTTCTGGGCGTGAAACCCTACGAGCACTGTTGGTAGCCTACAACTACCACCTCGTTTTTGCCAGCGATGGCATGGAAGCCCTTGCCCAAGCAACAGCAACTAGTCCCGACCTCATCTTGCTAGATGTTATGATGCCGGGTATGGATGGCTTTGAGGTGTGCAAGAAATTGCGTGCTGACCCACGCCTCTCTGAAGTTCCCGTTATCATGGTGACAGCCCTTGATGATCGAGAGTCGCGCTTGGAAGGCATAGCTGCTGGTGCCGATGATTTTATCTCCAAGCCCTTTGACCGCACCGAACTGCGAGCGCGAGTACATACCATTACCCGGCTGAACCGGTATCGCCGCTTGATAGACCAACGAACGCGCTATGACCAACTCATTGAATTGTCCCCCGATGGGGTGCTTATCATTGACCAAGTACACAACATAGGTATGGCAAACCCGGCGATGATCACCATGCTGCAGAGGCAAAATGAGCAGGAGATCATCGGGAGACCGCTTGTAATGTTTGTCTCTCCCGCACACCACCCGCTGGCGCAGAATTGTGTCGAGCAGATTCTGCAACACCCCACAATGATCAGTATTGAGCTAGAGTTTGTGGTAATGGATGGTAAGCCACTGGTTCAAGGCGAGGTGCATGCGGGGCAAGTGGTATGGAATGATCAACCGGCAGTGCAGTTAATTGTGCGTGATGTAACCGAGCGCAAGATGGCAGAGGCAGAGCATATTCGGCTCTTGCGAAAGTTGGCAGAACGAGAGCGTCGCCTCCAGTATCTTGTGGAAAAGATGATAAACTCACAAGAGGAAGAACGGCGACGGGTGGCGTATGAATTGCACGATGGTCTGGCACAGGTGGCTTCTAGCACCCACCAACAATTACAAACCTACGCTTCTCTCTACTACCCCGATGATACCCACGCCAGCAGCAAGCTCGATGCTATTCTCGTTTCGGCGCAGCGTGTGGTCAAAGAGGCTCGCCAGGTTATCGCTGGTATGCGTCCAACGCTGCTTGATGATTTTGGGTTGGCAAGCGCGTTGCGTATGGAGATAGAAAACCTGCGTGAAAATGCGTGGGATATTGCCTATGAAGAGTCGTCGATGGTGCATCGGATGTCACCAACGATTGAAACAACTTTCTACCGGGTGGCGCAGGAGGCGTTGACGAATGTGCGTAAGCATGCCAATACCACACGGGTACGGGTTGCGCTGCGGTGTGATGAACATGTCGTTCACCTTGAAGTACAAGATTGGGGAGATGGGTTTGTTATTGACCAGAATACCGTTGGAGCAGGACAGGAGTCCGGATATCATATTGGACTAGCGGGTATGGAGGAGCGTATTCACCTACTCGATGGCGAGTTTCGCATTTTCAGTGAGCCGGGGAAGGGCACGCTGGTTATTGCCGAAGCACCGCAAATCTTGGCGGATGAGCCGGAAAACGAAGAGCAAGGGATTCTTGCTATAAGCCCATCCCAACCTACGGGACATCGGGCGAGGTTGGTGATAGCAGACGACCATGATCTCTCTAGGGCAGGTGTTCGTAGCATGCTTGAGGGGGAGCATGGGCTTGAGTTGGTGGGAGAGGCGACCAATGGGCGTGAGGCGTTGGAGCTTTGCCAACGATTGCATCCCCATCTTGCCTTGCTAGACGTACGTATGCCAGAAATGGATGGGTTACAGGCGACTCGTGCTATCAAGCAGACATGCCCAGAAACTAGCGTGATTATCGTGACGATGCACGAGAATGTGGAATATCTCATTGCAGCAATGCGTGCGGGGGCTGCCGGCTACCTGCTCAAAGACACAAGCCGGCGGGAGTTTTTGTCGGCGGTGTGGCAGGTAGTACGAGGGGAATCCTTTTTGAATACTGATCTCACGCGGCGTATGCTGATGAATATGCAAACAGAGGCAGCACAACCAAAGGCAACGTTGGAAGAGCCGCTTACCCCCCGCGAGCAAGAGGTATTACAACTGCTTGCCCAGGGGCAGACTAATCGCCAGATTGCCGCCAACTTGATTATTAGCCCCTTGACTGTCAAGGTGCATGTGCAACGGATTATTGCCAAACTTGGCGTATCAGACCGCACCCATGCGGCGGTGCGGGCGATGGAGTTGGGGTTGCTTTAGGGCTAGGGGGAGCGGGGGGATGTATACACTGTGACATGGAAAAGGATACTACGCTTGGGGATTGTGGCTATCTTGGCAACACTCGTCTGTGGCTACCTCGGTTTGCTGTGGCTCATCTATCGCAACCAGGATCGCCTAATCTATGCCCCATCACGAGAGATGCTCGCTACCCCTGCGTTGGGAGCGTTGGAGTATGAGACCGTATGGCTAGATACTGATGATGGAGAACGGCTCCATAGTTGGTTTATCCCCGCACATCCTGCAAGCGGTACGGTGTTGTTCTTTCATGGCAATGGGGGAAACATATCGCACTACCTCGACCATGTTAGCAGTTTCCATCGTTTGGGTTTGAATACGTTTATCGTTGACTATCGTGGCTATGGGCAGAGCAGCGGCTCCCCCACGGAAGCCGGGTTGTACCTGGATGCTGCTGCTGCTTGGCAAGAACTGGTTGACCAACGGGGTATCCCGCCTGACCAGATTATCGTGGCGGGATATTCGCTAGGGGGAGCGGTGGCGGTCTGGACCGCTACGACCTACCATCCACGAGCGTTGGTCCTTGAATCTACGTTCACTTCGCTGCCGAATGTGGCAGCAGAACACTACCCCTACATCCCGGTGCGGTTGCTGTTGCGGAGCAAGTATCCCACGATTGATCGCATACCTACACTCCAGGTACCGGTGTTGCTTATGCATAGCCATGATGATCAAGTTGTCCCCTACCACCACGGGCGGCAGTTGTATGCCGTTGCCCCGGAGCCAAAAACGTTTGTGGATTTGCAAGGCGGACACGGCGATGGATTTCGGCAGTCGCAGGCGGTTATTGAAACAGAACTTGGCAAGTTTCTTACGAGGTAAGTAACGCATAGAAGGAGATACCTTATGACCTCACGTATCGTTTTTCTCGTGCTCATGGTGCTTATGGCATTGGTTGGGTGTAGCAAATCTGCATCACAACCAAGCATAGAGGTGAAAAGCGAAAACCATTGTGCAGATAGTCGCTATATTACTCTCACCAATACCGGCTCGAAGTCCAGAACATTGCAAGGCTGGACGATTGCGGAAGATATGGAGTACCCATTGCCAGATATAGTCCTATACCCTGGTGTTGATGTCAAGATATGGAGTGGTCCAGGGACAAACGACAGTCAGAATATCTATGTAGGGAGAACGAGTCTCGTTTGGGATGCCAAAAATGGGTTATCTGTGAGTGGTGTGATAAAACCGAGTATCTTTGGAAATATAGTAGGATGGTACAG
>CAZLKK010000378.1:0-3611 GCA_964559995.1 uncultured Chloroflexaceae bacterium | reverse complement strand
TAGATGCCCCCAGATGCACCCAGATACCGGACAGGATTTCCGGGCAAGATGCTACCGTATAGCCCCATTTTGTCCGATTCCTCTGCGTCTCTGCGTCTCTGCGGTTCTATCGGGAATCCTTGCCCGGTATCTAGGTCTATCTATGGGCATCTATGGTTCCCTTCTGCCCGGAATCCCTGTGACCTACCCCTAAGAGAGGGGCAGGGGAGGGACAACCGCACCCTAGATCGCCATATTACCCCTTCGCCTCCAACAACATCACCAACTCGTGAAACTGAAAGTTCTCAACAAGTGGTTGGATAACTGTCGCTGCAGCTGGATGAGTAGGCTTCAATTCATCTATAAGCGATGTCATAACGCTTACATCGCCAAGCGTAGCCGCATAGATCATCTTGTGTACCCAATCATGCGGTAGGGTCACTACTATTTCTGGGGTCAAGAGTGGTGGTGGGTCTTGCGCTAAGGGATGAGGCTGTTGTTCGGCATAGATATAGCGTACACCGAGGTAGATTTCCATAACTTCAAAGAGTTCTTGAGCCAACAGTGGCTTATACATGATGTCATCACATCCACGATGAACTGAACCGTCATGCTCTTGAACTTGGTCTTCAATGGGCGTTGTGGTAAGGGCAATAATTGGCGGGGCAGCTTCTTGGGCAAGAGCTTTGATACGAGATGCAGCCTCGTAGCCATTCATAATGGGCATACGAATGTCCATCCAGATGAAGTCTGGGGACCATTCTTGCCAAACCGCGATAGCTTCCTGCCCATTGCAGGCTTCCCGTACAGCAAAGCCAACCGGGGTAAGTATTTCTTTGAGCAATCGGCGGTTATCGAGCCGATCATCTACCACGAGAATACGATAGGTTGGTTGATCTGGAGCTAGTCCAATGATCTGCTGGTATTCCGCTTCTTCTGCTATCTCATCGCTGGCAATGATGCCAACAACCAGGGTAAAGAAAAAGCACGTTCCTTGTCCTAGCGTACTTTGTACAGATATGTCGCCGCCCATAAGCTGGATAAACTTTCGGCTAATCGCCAGTCCCAACCCGGTGCCACCTTGCATCTGTTGCCCAGTTTCCGTTTGCATAAACGGCTCAAAAATCATCTCTAGGTCATCGGATGAAATACCTATTCCCGTATCTTCAATAGCAAAGTGAAGCCGAATTTGTGGCTTAGGACATGGGGAAGATTCGGTATTGGATGGTTGGTTGGGTTGTTGCTGATCTTGTTCTACGGAGCTAGACCATACCCGTAGCGATACACCGCCAGTTTGGGTAAATTTGATCGCATTCGCTAGGATATTCATGCATATTTGACGCAGTTTTTGTTCGTCGGTAGCGATGCGCCGTGGGATAGTGGCAGGGTAGTTGACCTCAAACGACAACCCCTTTTCCCGGGCAAGCAACAAAAACATCCTTTCCAAATCGGAAAGCATCTTGCAGAGATGACATACTCCTTCTTGAAGCATTATTTGTCCTGCTTCAATCTTGGACATATCAAGTACATCATTAATGAGCATGAGGAGGTGTTCTCCGCTACGCCGAATGGTAGCCAGGTTTTCTTGTTGCTCTGCGGTGAGGTCATGGTAGGACAAAATCTGGGTAAAACCCAAGATGATATTTAATGGGGTGCGAAACTCATGGCTCATATTGGCAAGAAAGGCACTCTTGGCATAGTTGGCAGCTTCGGCATGCTCCCGCGCCCGTTGCAGGTTTTCTTCAAGGGCTTTCCGTTCGGTGATGTCGTTGAGCACTCCTAAAAGGGCTTCTACTTCCCCTTGATCATTGTGGATAGGCGACACAGAAATAAACGCCCATATCACCCGTCCATCTTTGCATACGTAGCGGCGTTCGCTCTGGTAAGCGGGAATATGTCCATGAATTACGTTGAGCAAATCTTCCTGGGTTTTTTGCCGGTCTGCGGGGTGGACAAGCTCCCAACTTTTCTTTAGGTAGATTTCCTCTGGGGTATAGCCAAGCGTTTCGGCGGCAATGCGGTTAATAAAGGTGTAGTTGCCTTGCAAATCACCAATGACAATCCCCATAGCAGCACTGTTGAAAATGGCTTGGAGGTGGGCTTGCTTCACGCGCAGGTCATTCTCTATCAGTTTGCGCTCGGTGATGTCCTGTGCTGTCCCGAAGGTTGAAATAGCCTGTCCATCCGCATCAAAGATTGCCTCAAATTGGTTATGGATATAGATAATGGTTCCATCAGTATGGAAGACGCGAAATTCTACATCTGCACGGGGAATGTGCCGCTGAACCACCTGTTCATAGGCTGTTTGCAACAGAGGGAGGTCTTCTGGATAGACTTTTTTGTACATTTCTTCTACTGTTAATGTATGGGGAGTATCTCCCATACCCAAGATATAACAGAGGTTTTGTGACCAGACAATCTCATTGGTAGCAACGTCGTGGGTAATATCACCGAGTTTGGCGAGACGTTGAGCGCGAAAGAGCACCCCTTCACGTTCACGTAGCGCAATCTCTATCTGATGCTGTGCTGTACGATCACGCATGATAACGAGCCAGCCAAGCATGTGTTTGTGCAGTTTGCCATACACAGGGGTAACACTACACTCTATGCGGCGAGAAGCGGCTGAGGTATCGGTATCGTGTCCATCGGCAATTGCGGGAAGGTCTATCTCTTTGGTATACGAGTAGTTCGCGTGAAAACAATCGTGATCTTTTACGGGCAACAGGGCTTCAATGGGGCTGCCTATTACCGTTGCTGCCAGACGGTTGAGCAAGGTTTGAGCACCGGGGTTGATGTCTACAATGCGATGGTGCAGGTCAAGCACGAGGATACCATCGGGGATATGTTCTATCAGCGTATCGCGGGCTATCGGGACTACGTCGAGCAACCGATGGCGAAACATTCCCCATGCCCAAAAGGGATTGGCAAGGGCAAAGGTAAAAGGGGCTATATCCAGTTTTGGGATACCCCAGAAGGTTACAAACTCCGTTGCAGAAATCATCGTGCCAATAACCGGCGTAGCGATGCCAAGAATCGCAAAGATAATCGGGAGGTAATACTGCTGATGTGACCGCAGCATGAAGATAATCAAGATAACGATACCGGCAAAGATAATGAGGTACCAGTACAAGATAGCAACCCACATCCAATGCCCATACCCATATTCAAGCACCGGGAATTGCTCTACCGTGGTGATTTGCGACGTGGTGCGGACGAGATGATGCACGGGATTGGTCCAGACCAATATTGTGTTGATCAAAGGGACAATGAGCAAAGCAGGCAGTAGCCTTCTTACCCAGGTAGTACGACGAGTATAGAGCAAGGTAAAGAGCGGGATACCAATAGCTACCAGGTCTGTGCCGATAAACTGGATATTGTCCCAGATGATTTTGCCCGTGTAGGTGGGGGAACTTAGTTCAAAAAGATAGCCAATGGTCCAGATGCTTTCGCCAATCATGAGGACCGCGAACCCATACGCTCCGTGGGTGTCTCGGTAGCGCAAGGCAAAACCTGCTAGGATAAGGGATATGCTTGCTGAACTAGCGAGCAGAAAGATGAGCAGAATGGGGATATTCATAAATTGCCTAATTCCTGTTTTTTTCAGTATACCAGATTCTTAGCCTTTTCGGACT
>CAZLKK010000377.1:0-3616 GCA_964559995.1 uncultured Chloroflexaceae bacterium | reverse complement strand
AACTGCTGGTCGGCTGCTCCTGGGGTAACTACCACCCGTGACGGGGCAAGGCGATAGTAGGTGAGTATATCGTTGCGTGAGCTATCGGATATGGTAATAATGCGCTGTGATGTATGGATTGCCAAGTATGTGGCAATGCGAAAGACCAGGCGGGTTTTGCTTGGCAGCAGGTGAGGGAACCGCCGCATAATCAAGTCGTAGATCGTGACGATAGAGGGGCAGGGTATCCCAACGTAGGGCTTAACGTAGTAGGGGTTATGCAGCAGGTCAAAGCCCACTACTCGCGCTAGGTGGGGGAGTTGGATATGTTCTGTTGGCGAGAAGGGCTTGGCACTGATGGACAACAAGCGGATAGATGGGTAGTCCTGTAGGATATCGAGGGGATAGCGGGTATTGGGCAAGTCAGGGTTATAGAACACAATGAGCGTGTGGTCATGCTCCAGCTTGCCTAACGCGGTTATCAGGTTCATCATATACCGCCCAATACCGGGGAAGTGGTCAGTAACGTAGCGGGCATCAATGGCGATTCGCATACCACCCCCAAATATACCCTAGCGCAGAGACGTAGCTCGTTATTGCCTTGAGTGGCTTAAAGCCTGGTTTCCATGACGGTGCCGCAAAGGAAAAGGGCAAGAAGACATTGGGCAGCAGGATAGCCGAGCGAAAGGCAAGGTAGGCAGCCGCATGCAATGGCGTATGGAGATAACGTCCACGGGCGCGTTTTGGGTCTTTCTGAACCTCTTGGGCATGCCCCATACCATAGAGAAAGTGTTTTCGCAACAATGCCTTGAATGTGCTAGGCGCAGGGTGATAGGCCCACGTATGCGGCACAAGCATGATACGATAGCCTGCCTGCCGCACCCGCACAAAGTACTCGGTGTCCACCCCCCGTAGCAACGTATTACTAAAGCCTCCTGTTGCTTCAAAGACCTCACGCCGCATAGCACAGCAAGTTGTGGTAATCTCGCAGTAGTAGGATGGCGGATCGGGGTTGGTTTCCAGTGGTGCTAGAACTACCGGGTGCTCTATACGGGGCACTTCACGGGCAACCCACTGCTCCCAAGCAGATGCGTCAGGGTGCAGCAATCGTGATGCCCCGGTGATGCCGATGGTCGGGTCAGTCAACAGGGGGGCAATCATATTGGCTATGACATGCTCATTGCCAAGCACCGCATCATCATCTACTAGGACGAGGTAATCGCTTGTTGTGCGGGCTATCCCTTCGTTGCGAGCGCGTCCGTTGGGACGCACATTGACGACAACTTCGACCTGTTGGGGGGACATCGTTTGCTGTGCTATGCTGGCAAGCAGCGCATCAGGTACGCCATGCAATGATGGGATAATAACGGCTATGGTGGGTTGATTCATTGTGCCTTGTTTCATCTAGCTTTCGTGCCTATCAAACCGCTTTTGATGGGCATAATAGCCCGTATTATAGCAGATACTATGAACATAGCGCAACGGTATGGCAGATTCTTTTCCCTCGTCATAGCAACGTTACCCAAAAGAAAGAGCTATTGCCCTTGCTCCCTCTCCCATAAAGGGCGAGGGGGTACGATGCTTCCTTACCGCAAGGGGGAGCATGCTCCCTTGCTATTCTGCCCCTTCTCCCGCGTAGGGGGGGAAGGGGATGGGGGCTGCCCAAAGGAGCAGGATAATGGGGGCTAATTTGATATTGGTACCGAACGCTTGCGAAGGGATTGTAGTGCCAACACCAAGAGCGTGATGGCGGTCAGCGGTATAACAAAGAACAACATCGCATTGCTAAAGTATGGGAGCACACCATGTTGGGTATCCCGTAGCACAAGGTAGGCAAGGTAGGCGATATAGTAGGACAAAAAGACTCCCCCCTCCCAGCGAGCTATGACCGAGCCGGTGAAGAATATCGGGAGGCATGCTATGGCTACCCCTATCATCACAGGGAAGTCAAACGCAAATACAGCCGATATGACCGGAATACCGTTTGGTGCTACAATACTGGTCAACCCCAACACAGACAGGATATTGAAAATATTGCTCCCTACCACATTGCCCACAGCAATATCACGCTGCCCACGCAAACTGGCGATTATTGAGGTAGCGATCTCTGGGAGCGATGTACCCACTGCAACAATGGTCAATCCAATGACCATTTCACTTAACTGAAACAGCCGCGCAAAAGCCACTGCTCCATTGACTAGCCAGCGTGAGCCGAGAATAAGCATGCCTAGCCCACCAACGATAAAGACTCCCCGCAGAACCCACGCCCCTACCGTAGTAGGAATAGGGGGGGCTAGATCTTCTTCCCTAACAGCTTGTTTGGTCTCTTTGCGACTTTGGCGTATCAGCCAAACGGTATAGACCAGCGCACAGGTAAACAGCAAGATGCCGTCACCTCTGCCTATGCTGCCATCAAAAGCGACTACCGGGAGCATAAGCGATGCCCCTATCATCAGTGGCACATCAAACCGTATCAATTGACTAGAGACAGCGAGGGGAGTTATCAAGGCAGACAGTCCAAGAATAAGGAGAATATTGGCAATATTGCTGCCAATCACATTGCCAAGAGCGATATTTGCCTGTCCTGCAAGGCTTGACTGCACACTAACTGCCAGTTCTGGCGCACTCGTCCCATACGCAACAATGGTTAGCCCAACGACCAGGGGGGAGATGCCAGCGGCGACAGCTATCTGCGAAGCCCCTCGAACGAGCAACTCTGCTCCTCCAATGAGCATAACCAATCCAATAAGAAACAGGATAATGGTTAGTATGGACACCGAACTTCTCTGGACTTTCTAGCAGGGGTGCTGCTTATATCTTGCTTAAATATGCTTCATTATACGACAGAGAGGGGGCAAAAGAACGGGAGATATTGGATAGAAAAGGAGAGAATTAGGGAGAAGGGGGAATCCTGGATTCCCCCAACATCCGCTTGCCTACTGCCGCTCTCCATAACCCCATAGCTCCACCTCGGCTATGGGCGTGTCATCAAACGAAGTCCCCGCATAGACGCTGGCGATAACCAACGACACCTTATCCGTGCGTATTGGTGTAATGTCGTGGTATTGCATCCCACGTTCATCGCCCAACGTGACCGATTGCTCACTACCATCAGCAAACACCAACGTCAGTTGCTCAACACGGTTGTTTGCCGCGTAGGTTGTCGCGTCTAGCTCAAAGCCTCCAGTAACGCCAATGCGCGTAATCGTCATCGGGCGCGATAACTTGAACGTCAACGACTCGCCAATACCATGACCGGCAGCTCCCTCTACCCACGCGGTTGACGACTTACCATCCATTGCGTAGAACGCATCATACTGCACTAACCCATAGCTGCTTGTCTGTTCTGGGTTGCGCGTAGAAGAGGCAGAAATAAGCGTCATCCAGGTGATGTCTTGAGCTTTGGGTTCATCCCCGGCAGGGAGCGGCACAGGCGATGGCAGCACTGTTGGGGTTGCTGTGACGACTGGGGGAGTGGGAGTGGGAGATGAGATAGCTGTTGCAGTGGTAGCAGGCGATACCGTAGGAATATCAGGAACCGTAGGGGACAGGAGCGGAGCCGTTGTGGTTGGCGTGAGACCAGTGGTTGGCGTGAGACCAGTGGTTGGCGTGAGACCAGTGGTTGGCGTGAGACCAG
>CAZLKK010000376.1:0-3634 GCA_964559995.1 uncultured Chloroflexaceae bacterium | reverse complement strand
GCGCCCAATGTTCGGCTCCCCCTTGCCCTGGGATGGGAGCGGGGGCAGGGGGAGCAGGGGCAACAAGACAACAGGGCTATGACGAGGGGAAGTTTTCTGCCCCACCCTCTGTCGGGTGTGCCACATACACTGCCACACCCGGCGTAATGCCCAAAGTTTGTGCCGCGTTGCCATTGCGTATGGCTATCTCCAAGCGGTGCGAACTACCTATCAATGCCAAACTCGCCCCATCCGCAACATCGGCATAGGTTGTGTGCAAAGTAAGCGATAGGCTATGAGGGGGAATTGCCGAGGGGGGAGATGAAGCGGGCGTACTAACCTTGACAACAAGCCGTAAACATTGCGAACTCCTCTGGGCTATCTGCTCCAAGTGGGTGCGGGTAATATTGGTAACACAATTGCCAAAGTGGTCAAGGTAGACTACCTGTCCAGAGATGCTCACCGCACTCGTCCGTTCTGGCTCCTGCACCGGCAGCGTGACCAGCATATCAAGCGGCGGTCCTAGCTCTTGCAACGGTACCCCCTGTGCTAAATGGGCAGCAACCGGCGAGAAAATATCCCGTCCGTGAAAGGTCATGCTGACCTTTGGAAGCCAGTAGCGCGAATTTCGCAGCTCTATCGCTTGCACCTGATCTGGCTTCCAACGGTTGCGAGCTTCCTTCCACACCAACCCAAACACCCCATTGTCAGGACCAACAAACGTTGCCCGTGGGGTTGCCAAAGCCACAGCACGGCGACTACTCCCAACACCGGGGTCAACGACAACCATATGAATGGTGCCATCGGGAAAGTAGGGGATGGTGCTCTCCAGTACAAACGCCGCTTCAAGCACCTGTTGCGGGGTAATCTCGTGGGTAACATCCACAATCCGCACATTAGGGCAGATGCTCGCCATAACCCCCTTCATGACCGCTACGTAGTTGTCACGGGTGCCAAAGTCTGTCGTTAGTGTTACCAATGGAAATGGATGCATCATACCAGCAACCCTAGCCTAACCTAACATAAAACTATCGGCTAAGAGTTCCCTACCGGTTGTTGGTTCTGTTCCCCCCGGTTAAACCAGGTTTTCCATTCTTGTTTTTCCCAAACGACCAGAATTTGTGCCGCGTTGAAGATGGACGAGTAGGTACCGCTGATCAACCCAATGAGCAAAATGGCGATAAAGTTGCTAATAGAAGCCCCACCAAACAGTAGCAGTGCTGTCAGGGTAAAGAACGTGGTCAATTGGGTATTGATAGACCGGGGCAACGTTTGCACAATGCTATGATTAACAATATCCTCGAAGGTCTCGCCAGGACGCTGGTTTATGAGATTCTCGCGGATACGGTCAAACACGACAATAGTATCGTGTACGGAGAAACTCAGGATGGTGAGCATAGCCGTCAGGAACAGGGCATCTACTTCAACCCCAAAGAAATACCCTAGTATAGATGCTACCCCCATAATGAGGATAATGTCATGGATCATCGAGATGATAGCACACATCCCATAGCGAATCGGGTGGGGAGCATTGCGAAAGGCAATAGTCAGGTAGATGAGAATAGCAATGGAAGCCCCAAACACCGCAACGACTGCGCTCCGGGTGGACTCCTGACTGACGGTAGGCCCAACACTCTCTAACCGTTCTATGCGGATAGATTCTGATTCATACTGTGTTTGTAATGCCGTAAGAATACGCTCTTGTTGAGTTGCTGATTCTGTGCCGCTAATGGCTTCTTTGGTGCGGACGAGCGCGGCAGTGAGAGACTCCCCTTGCACTTCCACAGAGCTAATCTGCACGAGTGCTCCCTCAAATTGTTCATTGGTAAATATCTCACGGATGTTCTCGGTATTCAGTTGGTCAAGAGCTATACCGGGGAAGTGGATTTCCCATAGGGAACCCCCGCTAAAGTCAATGCTTGGCTGGAGTCCAATCTTAAATGTCCCTGTCGTAATGAGGGGGTGGAGCAGCAGGAAATAGAGTCCTGGTAAGATAAAGACAAGGGATAACGTAAACCACCAGTAACGACGGCGTACAAGGTTTTTCATAGAATGACGTGCTCCTGAAATAGTAGCTTTATGAAGCTGGTTGATGAGATGTAGATGGTTCTTGTCCTTCTCTATCGCGTTCATCTAAGCCAAAGAACCACAGATTATTGGCAAATTGGGTTGAGACGACTAGTTGTAGCAATGTGCGGGTCACGACGATAGCGGTAAAGAGGCTCAATATGATACCGAGAAAGAGCGTCAACGCAAAACCTTTGATGATGCTGACCCCAAAGCTGTTGCCAAACATATACAGAATAGTACTGGTAATCAAGGTTGAAGCACTGGAATCCCGAATGGCGGGCCAAGCCTCACGAAACCCCTGTTCAATGGCAATACTCAGTGGTTTTTGTCTGCGGAGTTCCTCTTGGAGTCGGGCAAAAATGAGCACGTTGGCATCTACCGCTAACCCAATAGACAGCACGAAACCAGCAATCCCTGCTAGGGTGAGCGTGATGGGGATAAGCCGATAGATGGCAAAACTCAAGGCGGTATAGATAAGCAGGGCTATCACAGCTAGGAACCCTGGCAATCGGTAATAGAGGAGCATAAACAAGCCAACGACACTCAAGCCGACAAGACCGGCGACCATACTGGCATCCACCGAGTCCTGCCCTAGCGTTGCCGAGACGGTACGTTTGGTTTCTACCCGCAAGGCAATAGGCAGTGCGCCATATTTGAGCTGGTTGTAGATGCTGTCACGGTCATCAATAGAGCGAGTGGTGATGATTCCCTCGCCACTGGTTAGGGCGGACTGAATGATAGGGCAGCTAATGATGGTATTGTCTAGGGCAATACACATGGGATTGTTCACGTTGTTGGTGCTGAACTGGGCAAGCTGCCGTGCCGAGTCACCGGTGAAACGAAAGGACACCGCTGGCTCGTTGCCTAGCCCCCCCCCTTGCGAAAAGGTCGGTTGCACCGACGTAGAATCGAGGTCTTTTCCCTCGGTGATGCTCTCAAAAATCTGGTTACTTGCAGGGGGGATAGCCATCCCTGCGGTTTCGGTCATCGTTTGTTGTTGGTCGAGTTGAATCGGGTCAGGGTTGCCGGATGTTCGCACCACCTGCCCCTCTACCAATTGTTGTCCCGCTGGGTCTATAAATTCTAGCCGTCCCGTCCCACGCAGAGTCTCGACGGCTTGGTCTGGGTTTTCTACGCCCGGTAGCTCCACAATGATACGGTTTTCGCCGGAAAGCTGGACGACGGTTTCGCCTACACCAAGCGCATTGACGCGCCGTTCAATGACCCCGGCTGCCGTTCGCATTTCTTCTTGCGTGACATCATCCTGTGCTGCCTCAAGCAACACTTGTACCCCGCCCTGGAGGTCTAAACCCAAGCGGGTATGTACATCACGTCCCAAAAAGTTGTCTTTGGGGGCAAAAACAACCCACACGGCAACACCGGTTAGGACAATGATAAACATCAATGAGTATATATCTTTGCTACGCACGACTTTATATCGCTCCTTAATACTAAGCGCAACAGCTTGCATATTATAGTTCGTTGTCTAGCGAATGTCAAAGCGGGGGGGGGTAGGGTAGGTCAAACGGGCAAATTTTTTATTTCCCTCTCCCCCCTCTCCCCCCCCTGCTCCCGCTCCCAGAGG
>CAZLKK010000375.1:0-3646 GCA_964559995.1 uncultured Chloroflexaceae bacterium | reverse complement strand
GCCTGTTGACGAGCGGCAGGGTTTGCTGTGCTGTCTATCGGGTCGGCAAGGATACTATACACATAGCCACGTTGCCCTACATAGAAGGGGTGCAACGGATCGGCTGCCCTCGCCTCATCTACTGCTGCTGCCGCCGCCTGCCAATCACCGCGCATCCCACTAATCACCGCGTCCAACATTGCCTCACGCCCGGCATTGTGGCGCACAAACACGACCATCAACAAGAATGGCACTAGCAATACCCCGGCAGTCCAACGAGGCAACACTCGCTGGTCATCGTACACCTTGCCAATTGCATGCATCCCCAATGCCAACGCCATCACCAGGAGCACATCGTTAGTGATGACCTTACCCGGCATGTCTACCAACGCATGGGTGAAATAGCCAGATAGCATCGCACAGACTGCCAGCAGACGCAGTTGGTTATCCCCCCACCCCTGCGGTGCTGGATGTGGTAGTAGGTGACGCTGATTCCACCACGCAACCAGCATTGCTCCCGCTCCCGCTCCTATCCCCCATACCAGCGCAAGTATGCCGAGTATCCCCTGGGTGCCGAGCATTTCAACAAAGATATTGTGGGCATAGCCGGGTACCCAAAACCGTACTGCTCGCTCCTCCTGAACAAACGCATGGGGAAAGGTCAATGGACCGCTGCCAGTCAATGGGTAGTCTTGCACCATATGCCACGCAACTACCCATAGGTCAAAGCGATGGTGTGGGGCAGCACGTAATGATGCACTCGCGTTGGTGGTAAATGAGGATTGGGTTGTGGCAGGGAAAAGCCAGTCGGTGATGCTTGGACCAAACAGAAGCAGGGCAAATAGTCCCCCATATGCCAATGCTGTTGCCCAGATAGGGCGCGTTTGTCGGAGCCATGTTCCAAGCGTACTCAGACGTGGCAGCCCATATTGCAGCATCAACCCCACGACCACAATGGCACTACTTGCGCTTGCAGCCAAATACCCGCCGCGTGAACGGGTGAGGTAGAGCACGATAACGTAGCAAAATAGCCAGACTGCCCACATTACCCGTGCTGGCTTTTCGCGCACGGAAGCAAGCCGTATGGCGGCGAAGGGGAGCGCAATATTGAGCATATCGGCGAGAAAGTTTGGATGGTCTGTCACGCCAAACAGCCGGTATTGTATCAGGAAGGGGGAGTAATCACCGGTGCTGGTCTGCCACCAACTCCAATAGGAGCCAGCGGCAATCCATAGCCCAAGCACCAAAGCTAACGTTGCGGTGCAAAGGATAATCGCTTCAAAGATACGCGGGGAAACGCCTGACAACAGCAGGTCGCATATGAGCCAAAAGCAGAGGACCAATGCCAGCGTTACGACGAGACCATCAAAGCTGCGGCGCAGGTCTATTGAGAGTACTGTTGAGATGATTGTAGAGCCAAGCAGCGCAAGCAACGGCAGGGTGAGTGGTGTGCGGGGCAGCCCCTTGCGCTGCACAACATGCCATACTCCCCATATGGTCAGCACCAGCACCACGATACCCTGAATAAACAGCGAAAAGGGGGGGAAATAGCGGCGATAGTTGAGCCAAGCGTAGAGAAAAAACATGCCGCCTGGGAGCAGCCATGTCATTGTGGCATACAGCCGTTTTGTCGGGGTCTGTGCTGTGGTCATCATGGTTGTTTTATCAGGCGCGTAGCCACACAAGTTTTCCCATCATAATCTCCGCATGTCGCTAATCTCCAGGGAAAGTCGGTATTTCCCAGGGCTACTTTACACCCTCTCCCCCTGCCCCCGCTCCCATTCCAGAGCGAGGGGGAAACTACCTGCCCGGTTCCCTTTCTCTCCCAGGGGGAAAGGGTTAGAGGGGGCATATCCCCCCTCACACATACTGCTGGATATGCTCACGGTAAAAAGCAATGGTCTTGGTTAGCCCTGTATGCAGCGGTGTGACAGGTTGCCAGTCTAGCAGCGTGTGTATGTGCTGGTAATCGGCATAGTAATCGCCTATATCAATGCGTTTGCGGTCAGCGGGGAAGGAACGGGTGGTATATTCCCCCTGCTCATTTGCCTGGACGAGGAGCTCTGCTAGGTCCTTGAGGCTAATAGCCTGCTCGCCGCCCAGGTTGAAGACCTGCCCATTGGCACGCTCGCTCAATGCCGCCGCCAACAATGCATCTACTGTATCGTCTACGTAGGTAAAATCCCGCAACTGGTCGCCGTCCCATACTTCAAACGATTTGCCCTCAACCAACAGCCGTATCCACAAGCCCAAAAACGTTTGTCGTGCATCTTTAATCCGCATACGGGGACCGTAGGTATTGGTCAACCGGAGCGCACATGCTTGGAGACCATACACGTTGTTGTACAAGATGTGGTACCACTCGCCTGCCATCTTGTTGATCCCATTGACATCAACGGGACGTAGCAGGTGTTTTTCATCTACGGGCAGATAATCTGGCTTGCCATATATCTGGCGGGTGCTGGCAAACACAATCTTGATAGATGGATTGTTCTTGCGACACGCCTCCAGAATAGAGAGCTGCGCCCGACAGTTGATCTCCAGGTCGGTGTAGGGATCGCTCATCGAGTCCATATGGCTGGTCTGCCCCGCGAGATTGAACAGGTAATCCTTGTCTTGCACCAGATAACGCATGCTGTGCTCATCGCGCACATCAGAAATGTTGACCTGTACGCGGTCTGCTATGCCGTGAATGTTGAAGAGATTACCGCCATATTCGGGAATGAGGCTATCTACCAGCAGTACCTCTGCCCCCATCTCCACGAGTCGCCGTGCCAAGTTGGAGCCGATAAAGCCTAGCCCCCCGGTGATCAACACCCGTTTGTTGGTAAACACGCCCTATCCTTTCGCTTTTCGCTTGGTTATCTGCATGGTTATCTGTTGCTAGGGTATTGTATTACAGCTTGGCAAGAAAGGTGCTCACTGCCTCATTGAACACCTGGGGATTGTCGAGGTTTGCCACATGCCCCGCTGCGGGTATCACCGCAAGCTCACTCCCAGGTATCTGCTGCTGGAGCTCGCGCATTTCTGATGGAGGCGAGAGGGCATCTTCCTCACCGACAATGAGCAGCGTTGGGACAGTGATAGTTGGCAGCAGGTCGCTGGAGTCGGGACGCATCCCCATGCCCCGCAAAGCCGCAGCGATAGCTTGGGGACTGTTGCCTACTATGATGGCTCTGAGCATGTCGTAGCGTTCTTGGGGGGCGTTGGGGGAGAGCAGGTTGGGCAGCATACGGTCTGCTATAGGTTTTGCCCCTTCACGCTCGACGAGTTGTGCGTTGGTTTCACGGGTTGCCTTGCCTTCGGCGGAGTCATCGCGTGCTCTGGTGTCACAGAGGATAAGCCCACGTATCCGTGCGGCATAGTGGCGCAGGAAGGCAAAGCTAATGTACCCACCCATAGATAAGCCACACAGTACCGCCTGATCAATTCCCAGGGTATCTAGCAGGGCTACGAGGTCATTGGCGAAGGTCTCCATTGGGTAGGGACCGGGGGGGACATCGCTTGCCCCGAAGCCGCGCAGGTCGGGGGCGATGACGCGATAGGATGCGGATAGTGCTTCTATCTGCTGCTGCCACATAGCCCTGCTGAGTGGGAAGCCGTGGATGAGGAGCAGGGGGAGTCCCTGTCCACGGTCTTCATAGTTGAGGGTTATATCATTAACTGT
>CAZLKK010000374.1:0-3648 GCA_964559995.1 uncultured Chloroflexaceae bacterium | reverse complement strand
GAGGAACACCTGCCGCGGTTCCCCTGCTCCCCTCGGTGGGACGCGGGGTGAGGGGATGGGGGGATGCCCGGCGAGGGCGAGATAGCTTTACTTTATGCCAGCCAAAGGAAAAGAATCTGCCACACCAGAGTTTTTGCTTTCGCTTTTTCCTTGCGCTATAATACTTAATAGCAATCCCCATCATTGCCATGTCCTAAGAATCAATGACCCAAGACTGAAACGGCTAGGGCTTGTGAGAGCAAGCCGATGTTGACCAGACTCAGCCCATGAAGACTTTGGGCAAACCCTGATGTTGCTAACCCCTTGAGCAACCATCTTTGAACGCATGAACGCATACACCCATGAACATGATGCATGGAAGGTAAAGTTATGGCACATACCAATGGTCAAGAATACCCTGCAAAACTTCGCAATAAGATCATTGTGCCTTTCTTGGGACTTACGCTGTTTGTCGCTTTTATCGGTACGGTGATTACCTTCTTTCTGGAAGCAACCAACGCCCAGGAAAAATTCAACAAAGACTTGGCAGAGAAGTCCCGCTCGGTCAACTATGCCGTGGTAGACCAAGAGCGAGCTAATCTCCAGTTCTTGATTGAGGTCGTTTTTGCCCCAGATAACCCAGTCACCGGTGCTCCTGCTGTTGCCGAAGCGATGCGTTTCAACGATAAAGTAGGCTTATACAACGCTATCACCCCCTATTTTCTCAATGGTATGGACCGCAATACAGTACAATTAGACCGATTGATTGCCTTCAATACCCAGGGGATTCCCCTCGTAGACCTAGAGCGTCCCGATGCTGGTATTGAAGCTGATTATATCATCCACCAAGAACAATTAGACCTCTCTTTCTTATGGGAATATGTCCGTGATGTGCTCAGTACAGAAACTGATGAACTCGGGGATAAATATGCCGGTACGCATCTGCAACTTGTCGACTCTACCCGTGGGACTATAAAAAACTACTTTGCAACTATTTCGCCGGTAAAAGTAACCGAAACCCAGGGGGATACCCAACAAGAGGTGCTTGTTGGGGGAATCATCGTAGCTATGGAAATCCCCCAATTGAACCAGATGCTCTTGAGAAATTCTGCAGCAGATATTATCGTCTTCTATGACCAAAACGGCTTCCCCCTTATCAGCAATATCCAACCAGAAGATGGCATAGAAACGCTGGCAATGGACCCAGAGACCAGAGAAGAACTTCTGGAGATGCAGGCAGAGAATAGCACAAGCGATGCAGAATCCGGGGCAGTCTTTGATGTCAAAACGATTGATGGTGAGGAATACCAGTTTTCCTATACAGAACTCCGTATCCGCCGCTCTTCTGCTGGCTATGTTGCGACTGCCCTGTCCCGTCGCAATGTGATGGAAACTTGGTCAACAACGCGATGGGTGCTTTTTGGCGTGTTTTTCATTTTGACAGTGGGGGTTATCGTCATTGGGGTTATCAGCTCCCGGATGATTACTGCACCCGTAGATGAACTTGTCACTACTGCCCGTGCCGTTACCGTGGGACACTATGACCGTCGTAGCAATGTTCGCTCTAATGATGAAATTGGCTTGCTTGCCTCATCCTTTAACCACATGACCGAATCGCTGGTAGGCTTGCTTTGGCAAATTTCTGCCGAGTCGGGGCAGCGTGCTGCAATTGTCGAGAGTATCGCTGATGGAATCATTGTGTGTGATACCAATGGGGCTATTCACCTGATGAATCGTGCCAGCTTTCACTTACTAGGGTTAGACGAAAGCTCTATTATGCCTGGGAGCATGCAAGACATCCCACTTATGCCGATGGAAGAGGCAATCTTTGGTTCCCAACAAAAGGATATTTACCAACTTGGTGATTATATCGTGCGTGTTACTGCATCTGCTGTGACTTCTACAGAGGGGGTCTATCTTGGACAAGTGTATGTGTTGCAAGACCTCACCAAAGAGGTGGAGATAGACCGGGCCAAGACCGGCTTTATCGCCACCATCTCGCACGAACTCCGCACGCCGCTGACTTCTATGCGTGGCAATCTGGATATGCTCATCCACGGTATCGCCGGTCCGCTCAATGATGAGCAACTCCCTATGGTCAAGACTATTGGGTTGCAAACAAAGGGCATCGTTGATCTGGTCAACAATATGATATTGGTCGCAGGGCTAGATTCCGGCTCCACAAATTTTGAAATGGAGCCGATTAAACTCAAACCCGTGATAGACAAAGCCATATGGCCCCTGCGAAAGAACTTTAAGGCAAAGAAACTCTCGGTAAAGCTCGACATCCCTGGCGATCTGCCTGAAGTCCAAGCTGATCCTATTCAGCTACGCACGGTGATGCAACAGGTGATAAAAAATGCTGAGGTGTATACCAACGATGGCGGTGTGACAGTTACTGCTGTGCAACAAGGCGATATGGTCCAGATTGATGTTATTGATACCGGCTGTGGTATTGAAGAAGATTTTGTAGAAAAGGTCTTTGATAGGTTTGTCCGTGGTAAGGATGATGCATCCAATGATAGACCAGACCGGGGAATTGGGCTTGGATTGGCTATTGTCAAGGATATTATCGAACGCCACGGTGGAAAGGTATGGGCAACCAGTGTGTTGGGTGAGGGGACTACGGTTAGCTTTACCCTGCCCATCATTGAGGAAGAAGATCCCGAACAACCAGAAATTACTGAGATTGCCGCGTAACATGCGTAACATTACCGTTGGTAGTATCGTTTGTCTCTATGAGAGCGGGTGCTTTCTCTGGCAATATGTGGTATTATGTCAGAGGGGGCGATATTAGTCTGACGTAAGGTTGGTGAGGTATTGGTATGAACAAACGCGGGAAAAAACAAGGGAAAAAACCCACCATATGGTTTATTCTTGGGGGGTTTCTGGTGACGATTATCGGGTTGGGGTTGGCGACAAACGCGATTATGTGGTTTGCTGCGCCCAATTCCGAACGGTACGAGGAGGATGTGCATGCTGTCGTTGCTGCGGACTATAGCCAGTGGGAAAATCCAGGTCTAGCAGCAAAAGACCCAACCGCGGTTGAAGAGCAAAAAGCTATTCAGGTCTACACGCCAGCTCCTCCCAAAGTAGTGGTAGGTGAAGCAACGAGTACCCCGCTGCCTGTTGCCGTCATCCAAGAACGGGCAACACAGGTAGCTATTGTTCCTACGCCATCCCCGACCTTCACCCCCACCCCCACCCCAACAGCAAGCGATACCCCTATAGTCATACCTACCGATACCCCGCCGGCGACAGAGACTAGCATTCCTGCTACGCCAACGGCTACACCAACCCCTGTGCCTACCACTATCCCCACGAGTGAGCCGACGAGTGAACCTACCAACACGTCAACCAGCGAGCCAACCAACACCCCGACCAATACAGAACCGGCGACCAATATGCCAACGGATGCTCCAACAGATGCTCCAACGGATGCCCCAACAGATGCCCCTACCAACAACCCAACGCATACCCCTATGGGGACTTCTACCAACACGCCAAAGGGTGCTCCGACCAATACGCCCACGAATACGCCCACGAATACGCCCACGAAGGCTTCGACCAATACGCCCACGAATACGCCATCAGAAACCCATACGCCAACGAACACCAATACCCCGACTAATACGCCAACGGATACCCATACCCCGACTAATACGCCAA
>CAZLKK010000373.1:0-3709 GCA_964559995.1 uncultured Chloroflexaceae bacterium | reverse complement strand
CGGACACCATTGTACTATGTGCGATGGGACGGGGCGTATGCTTGAACATAAAGCCTTTCGTTGGGAACGCAGCACCCGTATGCTCACCGCAAACGATGATCTCCCCTCACTGGACGAAGAATGGCTGCGTCAACAGTTTGAGCCAGAACGTATCTACAACGAGCGGTTACACCTTGATGTCCATATCCAAGCAAAATCAAGCGACCCGCCATTTCGCAAAGAATGGGAAGAGATACCCATAGTACAACGGCTCATTGAACAAGCGAAGGCAGACGAGCATGCCAACCGGCGGATTATCTTCAGTGAGTTGATCATTACGATGGTGCCTGTCACCGATGTGACCTTTGATATGAGCAAGACGTTTAAGCAGCACGAAACAGACCTCTACGAACTCTCTATCTATGGGTTTGAAAATGCCATTCCCAAAGATTGGCGATTGCTCAATTGGGAGCGGGTCTTATTTGTTTGGTCTAGTGCTTTTCTGCTCATTTTGGTCGTGGTCTTCGGGTTCTTTGCGTTTATATAACAAGAAAGCAAGAAGGGGTTATGAAATACGTATTCTATGGTATCGCGGCAGTGCTTGGTTTGTTGGGCATTATCTTTATCGCCGGCTCACAAGGCATCATTATGCGTATCGTTATTGGCATTGTGCTTTTCGCCGCAGCCGGCGGTATGATCTACCTTTCCCGTATGCAACCCCAAGTCACCCGCACAGAAGTCACCCAAAAGGTAGACGTGAGCGGTGATGTCAGTTTGCAAAAGCTCACCTGCAATGCCTGCGGGGGACAGCTCACCAACAAGTCATTGACCGTCAAAGCCGGGGCTATCTTTGTGGAGTGTGAATATTGCGGCACGACCTATCAATTTGAGGAAGAGGTCAAATGGTAGCAGCACAGCGGGGAAAAACTTGGGTACGGCGGCTCTGGGATGGGCTGCGTGGCGAGATTGCCCCTGCTCCCGCTACCTACCTCTCCCCACCAGCCGGGATGCATACCTACCACCTGCCGCTCGACGGGGGGCAAAAGCGCATCCACCTGCGGATTGAGCCAGACGGGAGCGGGGTGCTCTTCATTGACGTTACCGATGTGATACACCTCAATACCACGGCGACGACAATGGTCAAAATGGCCCTTGACGATGTGCCACAACCACGCGCAAAAGCCCTGCTGTGCCAGCAGTTTGCTCGCACGGAGCACACCCACATCACCCAAGACCTCGCGCATATGTACACGATGGTTGAACAACTGCGTACTCCCGATGGCGGCTGCCCCACCTGCGCCCTGCCAACTATCCTGCGCCATGCTGCCCCCTTCAGTATGCCAACCCAAGCTCCCTACAAAGCTGACCTCGCGCTTACCTACGGGTGCAACAACCAGTGCTCGCACTGCTACAACGATGCCCAACGCAAGCCTGCCCCCCCGCTGCGCTTGGAAGAGTGGTATCAAGTGATTGATGTGCTGGTTGACAAGGGGGTCCCCCATCTCATCTTCACGGGCGGCGAGGCGACCCTGCACCCCCATTTGCCTGACCTCATCCAGTATGCCAACCAGCGGGGCGCACTGGTAGGACTCAATACCAATGGGAGACGGCTTGCAGACACCGCGTATGGGCAGACGCTGGTTGACGCAGGTCTCAACCATGTACAAGTAACGATTGGCTCGCATCGCCCAGAGGTCCACAACGCGCTGGTCAATGCGGCGGCGTTTGACCAAACGGTGCAGGGGATACGCCATGCCGTAGCCAGCCAACTGCATACCATCACCAATACGACTATCCTGCGTCCCAATGCCGACCACCTAGACGAACTCATCCCCTTTCTCAATGGGCTTGGTATCCGTACCTTTGCGCTCAATAGTGTGATAGCAGCGGGGGGCGGGGTAGCAAACTCTGATGCGCTCACCTATGCAGAGCTTGCCCCGTTGCTGGTACGGGTGCGGGAGCAGGCGGCAGATCTGGCGATGCGCTTTCTCTGGTACACCCCAACAGCATACTGCCACCTTTCCCCGCTGGAGCTAGACATTGGGATGTTGCGCTGTAATGCGGGGGAGTATACCCTGTGCGTTGAGCCAGACGGTGCGGTGTTGCCCTGCCAATCCTACTACCATTCGGCAGGCAATATCTTGCATGATGCGTGGGAGACTATCTGGGACAGTGCGCTCTTCCAGAGCTTTCGCCAGCGCAATAGCAACCCGCAAGCGTTCGGGTTGCCAGCGGAGTGTTGGGACTGCCCCGACCTTGAGGTGTGCGGTGGGGGGTGTCCCCTGGATCGTCACGAGTAATCATAAGAGTGAGGAGGAACGAACGAACCTATGGAAGAACGAATTACCCCATTTGATCGGTTGTTGGACAAGGTATTTCCCAAGCCGCAGGTGCTTGTGCCAGCCGGTATCTACCACGCCATGCGTGAGGTAGATGGCGTACCAACCCGGCTCCACTTGCGCGTTGAGTATGACGGCAGCGGCTTGTTGATGGCAAATTCACAGGCAGCAACTCGCCTCACCCCACCGGGGACTATTATTGCCAAAGGCATACTCGATGGGGAGCCGGAAGAGACGATTATCAAGAGACTGAAAAAGCGATTTCGTGGGGCAGACAAAGATACGATGCAGCGGGATATGCAACGGGTGCAAACGCTGCTCAAGCGGATCATTACGCCCGGTATGGATTATCCCATCATCAACTTTGACACCTTCCTTGCCAAAGAAGTTCGCTTGATTGCCCCGCTCAAAGTGGATATACCGCTTGCCCCGCCTGATATGCTGGTGCCGCTCATTGATAAGCTATGGGAGGTGGGTATCCCCAATATGATGCTGCTGTTGCCAGAAAACCCTGACCATACCCACATCATCCGGGCTATTGAGCGTGCCGAGGATTTGGGCATGATTGCCGGGGTGCGGGGGCGGGGGACGGATATACAGCAGGGGTCGCTGCTGCACGATATGGCGCAAGCGGGGGTAGACTATATCACGGTGCTGTATCAGTCGGTGGATGCGACTATACACGATGCGCTTTGTGGCACGGGCGACCACGCCGCTGCCGAGCGCATGCTCGATGCGATACACGCGCATGAGGTATGCCCGGTGGTGGAGCTTGCCGTTGTTGAGCTTACAATGGATACTATCCATGAGACGGTCTCGATGCTGACTGAACGGCGTATCCAGACGATTTCCTTTTTTATGATTGCCTATTTTATGGAACAGATAGCGGCAGCAGAGGGCAGCGGGATTTTGCCTTCCCAAGCCATGCCCCAAGTTGAACGGTTGGTGGAAGAATTTGCCGCCGATTACCCTATCCAGGCTATTTTGCAGCCAATAGGGATTTTTGATAGTGCGGCATCGTTGGCAAGCCAAGTGCGGCTTGGTCCCCGTTGTTCTGGCAATGTGTCAGTACGGGTAGAGCCAACAGGGGAGATTATCTCGGCGCAGGGACCATACCGCAGCGTGGGCAATATCCTTACAGACCCGTGGGAGTGGCTATGGGCAGACGAAATGTTTTATGAGTTTCGTGAGCGCGTCAGTAGTTGGGATGATGAGGATGATGTAGAGGTGCCAGAGGCGTAGGGGACAAACGCAAAACGCAAAACGCAAAGCGGTATTCCCCTCTCCCCCCGCTGCCATCCCAGGGCGAGGGGGTAAGGTAGCCCACGGTGGGGGCGCACCGCCGTACGCCCCTACCTACGGACCCTCGCACGGCGCGGGGGGGGAACACC
>CAZLKK010000372.1:0-3718 GCA_964559995.1 uncultured Chloroflexaceae bacterium | reverse complement strand
CTTCGGTGTCCATGTCCTCTTCGGTGTCCATGTCCTCTTCGGTGTCCATGTCCTCGGTGCTCGTCACTGGTTCTGTTTCTGTGAGCTCTTGAGCTTCTGTTTCGTCCGTAGCGTCCTCGTCATCAGCCTCCGATGTTGGTATCGGAGTTGGAGATGCCTGGAGTTGCACCGGGGCAATACTTCCAGCCGGGGTCGTGGTGCAGGCGGTTACAACAAGCAAAAGCAGCACCATAGCTGTTGCTATTGAGAAGAGAGTCTTTCGCATACATTTTCCTCCTTGAACTATTGATTTTATCCGTAAGCCACTTATGATTTTACCCGTATCTGTGTGAATATGCAACAGCAGGGGGGGGAGACGTTCTTCCCCGTCATAAGAAGAAGTCTAAACCGGCTCTACATTCCTTACCCTGTTATGGGCGTGGGGGCAGGGGGAGCGGGGGAGCTAGAAGGGGTTGTAATTCCTGCATAAGGGCGAGACGCTCACCATCTGGCAGCAGAGTCGCCTGTGCCGCCCGTAACACCATAGCCACTACCTCCTCACGCCCCCAACCAAACGTTTGCCCTGCCTTGATATACTCATCCGTCAACGTTGTGCCAAACATCGGGGGGTCATCCGAATTGAGCGTCACAAACAGCCCAGCATCGAGCAACCGTGGCAGCGGGTGTGCAGCAAAGGATGGCACCACACCCAAGCAAACATTACTCGTTGGGCATAGTTCTAGCGGTATCTGTCGCTCGCGCAACACTGCTACCAAAGTTTCATCCTCTAGGCAACGCACGCCATGCCCAATACGCACGGCATGCAACACGTCTAACGCCTCACGGATGCTCGCCGCACCTGCCGTCTCACCGGCATGCGGCACAGCAGGCAAACCAGCGGCATAGGCGCGGTCAAAGGCTGCCTGAAACTTCTCTGCTGGATAGCCCGCTTCTGGTCCGCCCAAGCCAAGCGCAACAATCCCCTCGCCCATCCCACTAATAGCCCAATCTGCAATCATAAGCCCATCTTCCGGCGAGACAACCCGTGGGATGTCTATAATCAACCCCATAGTTACGCCATACGTTGTCTTTGCCCATTGCTGCGCTCGCTGCAATGCCGCAAGTTGGTCGGCAAAAGGGATACCGCGAAAATGCTGATGGATGTATGCGGTATAGGTCACTTCGCTATAGCGGATATTCTGTGCTGCCTGCCCTGCCAGAAAATCGCGTGCCATCACCTCGATGTCATCCACTGTGCGGATAACATCACAGATAGTCAGATACACCTTGACGAAATGCTCAAAACAAGAAAAGGTATACCACGATTGGATGTCAGCTACAGTGGAGCCAGGCAACGCCACATCATCATACTGCTGCGCCAGGGTAAGCAGGGTTGCTGGTTGCATAGCCCCCTGCATATGCACATGCAGCTCGACCTTTGGCATACGCTGGATAAACGATTCATACTGCCACATCAAAGCACAATCCTTCGCTCCATAATCAGTCGTTGGCGCGTCTTCTTGAACAAATCATCATAGTTGAGCCGTTTCATGGTAATTTCCGATTTGTATTTTCCTAGCATCTCATGTACTTCTGCATCTAGCCGTTCTTCTATCATCAGTTCATCTGTGATAATTTCCTGCATCGCGTGCAAGATTTGCCCATCATTTGCCTGAAACAGTATGCCGTCAATCTCTGCCATTTCATCTATCAGAATTGAGACCAATTGCTCAATCTTTGCTGGTGAGAGTTTCATTGCTTCCTCCGTTTTTCTTTCCAACAGCGGAGTTGCCGCCAGAATAATATCAGGGCGAGCACCCATCCAAACCACGCCAACAGCATATGGCTGAACCGTGCTACAAGCAGTATACCAAACAATACCGAACGAACCGATTCGACAATGACCTGTTGTCGGACGGGAATATGTGGCGTTGCTCCCCAATCTATCTCTGCTAGGGTAGCAAATATCCCATTGTGGAGGCATGCCTCAAGGGAGTAGAGATAGATAGTATCGGTATATTCTGCGGCAAGTAAGAGGTCACGGATGTAATCATACTGTTGGGGTAGATAGGGGCTTTGGTTTTTGAAGAGTGGGATTGGTAGCTCTCGTTGCATACCAATCCCAATGCTATCAACTGCTGGTCCATAGCTGGCAATGAGTGCGCCGCCAATCGTGCCATGAAGGTGCTCCAATGGCAAACTGCGATAGAACAGCAACACCTCAACATCAGACGGCAGATCTACTACGTCAAGAGCTCGTTGGATGAGGGTAGTGCCTGCCCGTCGGTCATCTACCATCAGTGGGGTTTGGTAGGTATGTACTTCGTAGCCATCAAGCCGGATTTCAGCGATAAGCTCCGTATAGGCTGCTCGTGCTGCCGGGTAGAGCACATTCTCATGTGCCAGCCAGAGTTGCCGCGCAATATCCCGCATCTTCCACTGTTGGGTATTCCATAGTTCAATCAGCGGTGGCTCAATATCTAGCCCTATCGCTTCAACGTGCAATTGCTGTTGTTGCGTCCATATATGAAACGCTCGGTACTGTTCAACAGCCTGGGGGTAGTTTTGCAAATTGAAGAAGCCGCCATCTTCCGTGGGCAACAACAGTCGGGCAACAGTATAGATACCATAGGTATGCAACCTACGGATTACCCGCGCTAACGCCTCGTCAAAGTGGACTATGGCAAGAGCTAGTCCAGAACCACGCTGGCGCAGTTCATACAACAGTGGTTCATCATGCAAGAGGTGATCAAGAGCTTCTGCATGGCTTTCGGTAAAAAATATAATGAAGGGAAGTCCCTGTGTGTCTTTTTCAACCATTACCTGTATCAAAATCTTTTGGTAACTAATCGGGAAAGGAGCTACAGTAGGTCTGCAAAGGTAAAGAGAAACAATACCGTTGCTACATAGCTATTGACAGTAAAAAACGCCCGGTCTATGTTGGTCATATCGCCGCCTGCCACAAGCCAATGCTCATAGACCAACAACCCGGCTGCAACGATGACTCCCCCAAAGTAGAGCCATCCCATATCTAGCATGCTACCGAGCAGCAGCAGGGCGGCAATCATCAGCACATGGCATCCCCGTGCTACCCATAGGGCTACTGGGATACCAAACCGTGAGGGGATAGAATGGAGACCATACTGTCGGTCAAACTGAGCATCTTGGCAGGCATAGATGATGTCAAAACCGGCTATCCAGATACCAACGGCAAAGCAGAGCAACAGCATGGGGGCGGTGAAGGTTGGGTTGACCGCCAGCCAACCGCCAGCAGGTGCCATTGCATCGGTAAAGCCAAGCACCAAGTGCGATAACCAGGTAAACCGTTTGGTATAGCTGTAGCCAGTCAGGGCGATAACGGCTATGGGTGAGAGGACTAGACAAAGGAAGTTGAGCTGAGCAGCAGCAATGACAAGTAGTACAAGACCAGCTATGGCTATAGTTATGACCGACTGTTGCCGCAGCACGCCTGCGGGGATGAGCCTATCTTTTGTCCGTGGGTTTTCGCGGTCTATATGGGCATCTATCACGCGGTTGAAACTCATGGCGGCGGTACGCGCCCCGACCATCGCCAGCGACAACGCAAAAACCAGCAGAACCACGCTCAAGCTAACATGACGTTTCATGTACATTCTACTCCTTATTGTTTGGGTGTTATTTTTGCTACAGATGTTGCTAAAACAACAACAGTTGTATATAAGAGTAGAGAGTCGCCCATGATGTCTCAACCAACAAAGGG
>CAZLKK010000371.1:0-3750 GCA_964559995.1 uncultured Chloroflexaceae bacterium | reverse complement strand
CATCGCTGGTCATCGCTGGTCATCGCTGGTCATCGCTGGTCATCGCTGGTCATCGGATGCTGAAACTTGCCCAGAATCCCCGGCTAGTCACGTTGAGCTCCCCTTGTAAGACCTACATCCCCCGCTCTGCCAACACCTTGCGCCGCTCAGTACGATAGGTGCGCCAGACTACCCACGCCAAGAAGGGCAACAAAATGACCCACCACTCGCGCAACGACTCAAGATCATTCCAAAACTTGCGCGTTGGCTCCACAAACGATAACTTTTCTACCTGCTTATGCGCCATTGCAGACATATGCTCTTGCAGGGTTGTCGGTTCAGGTTGTTCTTCTTGTGCTTTTGTCAATATCCGCTTGAAAAATGACGGCGAAGTAGCTGGTTGCTGGTGCTCTTTTGCCATACGTGGTTAGCCTTTCTCTGTAGGGAGTTGGAGTTGCTCAGGCGGCAATGCCCGAACAACGCGGAATCCCCAATAGTTATTGCGATTGCCTGGCTTTGCCCAAAACCGGGCATTACAGCGAATATGTATCTTGTTGTTATCCCATGCGCCACCACGCAGCGATACATCCCAGTCATTGGTGGCGAAATCCTGATAGATCGTATTGGTCTTTGGGGGGTAGTTGGAATAGCTGCTTGCTGCCCATTCCCACACATTGCCGACCATATCCTGTGCGCCGCAGGCAGCAGCACCCGCCGGGCATATCCCCACTGGCGCAGTATGCTGAAACTCACTCTCATCATAGATGGCGTGTTCGGCGGTTGGGTCTTGGTTGCCCCAGGGGTAGATGTGCCGGTGCATCTGCTCATCATAGGCTGCTGCCACTTCCCACTCTGCATCCGTAGGTAGCCGTATCACCAATCCCTCTGGCATCAACCCCACCAGTTGCTCAGACAGCCATCGGCTAAAAGCGACAGCCTCATACCAACTTACCCCTATCACCGGCTGGTCAGGGCTATTGTAGTCAAGATCGTGCCAAAAGGCAGGAAAATGACAATCGGTATCTCGCCGCCACTTCCAGCCATTGGGTGTCCACCAACGCTGAGCATTGCTGTTGTACCCCACCGTCACAAAGGGCGCAAACTGCCGTACTGTCACAGGAACCCGCGCTATCCAAAACCCTGGTAGCTCTACCGTAGCAGATACCTGGGTATCATGCCAACCGCCAATACGGTAGGCATTTGGGCGAACATAGCACCAAAACCCATCTATTTCGCCAAATTGTGTCTGACAATCTGCCAGCTCTTCTGTCCATCCTTCAACTTGTACCGTGATAGGATTAGACTGTCCATGCCGTGGGGAAGTTGGGACACTATTTGGCGTGAAGCATACTGACGGTGGCTCTTCTATCGGGCGCATCAATGCCTGCCGAAATTCCTCAATGGAGGCAAACCGATCTCGCTGAAAGACCTGCATGGCTTTGATCACCGCACCTGATACATGCGGCGAGATACGGGCATTAAATTCGTGGGGAGGACGGAGCGGGTCTGGCACTGCGTCAAGCCTATCAAGTGCCGGTATAGGCTCATGGTTGGTGAGCAGATGGTAGATAGTCGCCCCCAGACTGTAGATGTCGCTGCGATGATCAGCACCGCCACTACCAAACTGTTCATAGGGGCTATAGGCGGGGGTTGCGCCGCGAATCGTGCTGCGTTTTTGCTGTGCGCCCATCTTGAGCAAACCAAAGTCTACCAGCTTAATCAACCCTTCTGGCGTGAGGCGAATATTTGCCGGCTTAATATCGCGGTGGATGATAGGCGGGGATTGGTTATGAATATAAGATAAGACTTCGCATAGTTGCAACGCATAGCCAACAACTTGGCTTTCCAACAATGCCCCCTGTTTCTTGAGCACATCTTCCAAGCTCTGCCCCGGCACAAACTCCATCACGAGCTAGCCGTTTTCGTCAAAGTCATCTGACTCGAACATCTCATAGTAAGCCGGTAGATTGTCGTGGTGATGGACTTTGAGCACCTGAAACTCGCGGCGAAACTGGCGGATGCTGTTGTGGTCGAAGGTCTCTTTTACCGCCACTCGACGCGATTTTTGGCGGCTATCCTCTGCTTCGTAGACTGCCCCAAACCCCCCATAGCCTATCATACGTATGATGCGGTAATCACGCAGCATTTTGCCAGGATCATGGAGCAGCAGGGCATAGCGAAGCGGACGACCACACTGTTTACAACGTTGTGCGTCATTCGCATTGGTTGCTCCACATCCGACGTGGGTTCGTTGGTCAAAACAGATAATCATGCAATCGTGAGAGTTCAGATACTAGACGAACATTATCCCATCGTCTCTATATCATACCCGATATGAGTATCTTGCTCAAATTGTCCCCGTGTAGGGGAGAGTTTACGGGGTAGGTTAGGGGAGAGTAACCAACGTCTTTTCGGGCAACCCCCATTTGCTGCCCCTTCCCCCACCGAGGGGAGAAGGGGGTATTCGGCTCCCCCTCGCCCTGGAATGGGAGCGGGGGCAGGGGGGCGCGGGGGTCGCTGGGGCGGCTGCCCTCGCCCTGCAAGGGGAGCGGGCAACCTAACCTTATGGTTACGAAATAGTAGTCTTGGCTGCAAAAAGCCGCCGGTGAAAGAAGAACGCCACATGCACCAAACCAATCATCACGGGTACCTCAACCAATGGACCAATGACGGCAGCAAAAGCTGCTCCAGAACCAATGCCAAAGACCGCAATAGCTACGGCTATGGCTAATTCAAAGTTATTGCTTGCTGCGGTAAATGCCAGCGTGGTTGTTTGCGAATAGTTTGCCCCGATAAGGTGTCCCATCCAAAAGCTCACCAAGAACATAATGGTAAAGTACAAAAAGAGCGGTATGGCAATTCGTATGACATCAAAGGGAATCTGGACCATTAAGTTTCCCTTGAGGCTAAACATTACCACAATAGTAAACAGCAAAGCATAGAGCGTCAATGGGCTAATCCGAGGGATAAAGGATGTCTGATACCACTCACGATCTTTGATGCGAAGGAGAAAAAAGCGGGTAGCAAACCCCGCAATCATAGGAATACCCAAGTAGATAAAGACACTCTCAGCAATCTGTCCTATGCCTATTTCTACAATCATCCCTTGCATACCGACCAGGGGGGGTAACACGGTAATGAAGACCCACGCATACACACTATAAAACACTACTTGGAAAATGCTATTGAAAGCCACAAGACCAGCGGCATATTCCGTATCTCCTTTGGCAAGTTCATTCCATACGATGACCATTGCAATACAACGGGCTAATCCAATGAGGATGAGTCCAATAAAGTACTCAGGGTAGCCACGCAGAAAAATAACTGCCAACACAAACATCAGTACAGGGCCAATAAGCCAGTTTTGTATCAATGATAGGATGAGAACCTTGCGGTTACGGAAAACCTCGCCTAATTCCTCGTACTTCACTTTGGCAAAGGGAGGATACATCATCAGTATCAACCCTATGGCTATAGGAACATTGGTTGTACCTAGCTGAAAGCTATGGATAACGGCTTCAATTTCAGGGAAACCATACCCAATTGCAACGCCAATAGCCATAGCAAGAAATATCCAAAGGGTAAGAAAACGGTCTAGGAGCGAAAGTTGGTTTGTAACCCCCGGTCCTTGAGCATGAGTTGGTGTTGTTTTTGCCATAAGACACCCCTTATTTGTTGCTTCTCTACATACGCTTTGTCCTTCCGGTAATGCCCCCATCCCCTCGTATAATAAGGACAGGTTCAATGGTGGTGGTGAGGCTGAGCATCCCC
>CAZLKK010000370.1:1832-3780 GCA_964559995.1 uncultured Chloroflexaceae bacterium | reverse complement strand
GGAATGTCCCGGTATATCGTCTACCCTTGTAAGTTCCCCCCTGGGGGAGAATCCGCTACCAGTAAGGGTTGTTCCCAAAGTGGAGCGTAACGATGTACCCACGTTTGGGTGATAGCAATACGTTATTTTGTCGCTCCTTGTTCCGTGCTCTTTTGGGCAAATGTTGCCCAGGTATGGACGAATTCGATCTGTGCCGAGGTCTCTGGGGACATGCGACCACGCTTGGTACTTGCCTGCAGTTGCTGTTGGATGTGTCGCAACGCCTGATCTGGAGACCAACCGTGCCGTACCAAATAGCACGCGGCTACAGTGCCAGACCGTCCGATTCCCCCTAAGCAATGGATGAGGACTTGGTAGCCTTTGCTTCGCCAACCATCTATCGTGTCCAACATATGTTGCATCTGTTCCATTGTGGGTATAGACAGATCGCGCACGGGATAGCGGGCATAGACGACATCCAATCTGCTTTGGGTTGCAAGATCATGTAAGAGCGATTCGTAGGGATGTAAAGGACAACGCCCCGCATCCCACCACTCATCCGATTCTGTCAGGTCCAAAAACGCAGTGCAGCCACGATCTAGGTTGGCTTGCAAGCGGCGCGGGTCGTTTTCCTTACGATCAGATGGGTATTCACTGATGATAATACCTTCCACGAGCGTATACCAAAAATGCGGATATTCTTTAGGCATTTCTTTGTTCCTCTCCATGATTCTTCCGCTCAATACCAGGGATGGGGAAAACGCCCCATCCCGCTTCTGCACTCTTTATCATACCATACGCTACGCTTACAACGGGAGTTGTTGGTTGTACCAAGCGATAGCATACCCTACCTGATGGGTGTTTTACCAGTCATATTAGGATTGCCATATGTGCTATAATACCCCCACCAAATCGATGCTCCACTAAGGAGGCTTTCATGCCCAAACTCATCTTTCCCTATGGTAAAGCAGACTTTTACCGTATCATTACGACCAACAACGTCTATATAGACCGCACCAACTACATCCCACTCTTGGAAGAGAAAGGCGACACCCTCATCTTCCTGCGCCCCCGGCGGTTTGGCAAAAGTTTGCTGCTCTCCATGCTCGAAAACTACTATGATGTGAACAAAGCGGACGAGTTTGGTCGCCTCTTTGGACACCTAGCTATTGGCAAGAACCCGACCCCACACCACAACAGGTATTGGGTGTTGCGCTGGAATTTCTCTGCCGTGGAGACTTCTGGTGATACCGAGCAACTGCGCCAAAAATTGGCTAACCATATCAATGCAACTATCAAAACATTCGCCCGAAATTACCGGGGACTCCTGGAAGATGCTATAGAAATACATCCCTTGGACCCGTTCTTTTCTTTTCAATCCCTGTTGTCTGTAGTGCAAACGACCCCGTATCCGTTGTACCTGTTCATTGATGAATATGACAACTTTGCGAATAAGGTGTTGATGGCACAACACACGGGGGCGACAGAACGCTATTTGGGACTAGTCCAGGGCGAAGGGTTACTCAAAACCCTCTTCCAAGTGGTCAAGTATGCGATGGAAGGACAGGGGTTGGAACGAGTCTTTATCACCGGGGTCTCGCCCATTGTGCTGCACGATATGACCAGCAGCTTCAACATTGCCGAGAATATCACCTTCTCCCCGGACTTCAATGAACTCTGTGGTTTCAAGGAAGCAGAAATTGTCGATCTGCTGGACCATGTGGGGCAAGGGTGTGGCTTTTCAGCATCACAGGTGCAGGATGCCCTGACGATGATGCGGCAGTACTACAACGGCTATCGCTTTACCGTTGATCAGCAAACCTCGTTGTATAACCCCACGCTCGTTCACTATTTCTTGAAACGCTGGCAACAATCGGGTCAATACCCGGAGAAAATGCTCGATACCAACCTCAGAACCGATGGAGAAAAGATTGCCTATGTATTGAGGCAACCCTATGGCACGGAAATC
>CAZLKK010000370.1:580-1822 GCA_964559995.1 uncultured Chloroflexaceae bacterium | reverse complement strand
GTACCGGCCGCCGGCGGGCTTGCCGTCCTCCATGAGGATGCCGGTCCGCTGGCGATTACCGAACTGGTTGACCAGTTTGGCATCCAAGATATTCTCTCGGGCAAGCAGGAAGCCTCCTTTCTTGAATCGCTCCTCTATTACATGGGGGTATTGACCCTTGGAGGCTACACCCCCGAAGGGCAGTTGATGCTCCCCATTCCCAATCTGGTCATACGGGGGCTGTATGTGGAACACATGCGCTCGCTCATGTTGCCCCCCAACAGTGACCGGCAGTCCACACAGGTAGCAACAGATTTCTATACCCATGCCGATATGGAGCGGCTCTGTACGTTTATCGAGCGCACCTATTTCACCG
This sequence comes from uncultured Chloroflexaceae bacterium, assembly GCA_964559995.1. Taxonomy (GTDB): domain Bacteria; phylum Chloroflexota; class Chloroflexia; order Chloroflexales; family Chloroflexaceae; genus JAAUSY01. The sequence goes on along the minus strand of CAZLKK010000370.1, from coordinate 1,467 downwards.
TGCTGGACAATCGGGACTATCGGTGGGCTAGTGAATTGACCATCAAGATGATGTTCCTGACGCTGCTGTATAGCGAGACCTTCTATATTATGGATTCTGAGCCAGCCTTGCAACGGAAGTATGCGGACTTGGTGATGCTGGTGCGGCAGCAGAAACGCCAGTTTACCCTGCATGATTTCTTGATGGAGTTCAAGTATATTCGGTTGGCAACGGTGAATCTCAGCGGAAAGCAGGTGCGCGGTATGGAGCGAGAAGCACTAGCCGCCCTGCCCGCGGTAGCGGCGTTACTGGATGATGCCAGGGCAAAACTGTTGGTCTACCGCGAGACGCTCCTAGCCACATATGGCGATAGGTTGCGCTTGCGCTGTTTTGGTGTGGTAGCGGTGGGTTACGAGCGTTTGGTATGGGAAGAAGTGGAGCATACGGGGGTATCTGAGCTTCCCTGGTGAGATTTGCCCAACTTATCATCATACTGCAATAGCACCGTTGACGGGTCAACAAACCCTAGCCCTGGCATAAGAGGGGTATTATCTAGCTGTGCTCAAAACACGAGCATTTTTGCTTGATTGGGGAAAATGGATGAGGTGAAGAACCGACAAAAGAAAAATGGCTCCCCGACTAGGACTCGAACCTAGAACCTACTGATTAACAGTCAGCCGCTCTACCATTGAGCTATCGGGGATCAACAAAACAAAACCGTACCTCGTGTACAGAAGCGTATTTCCTGCACAACGAGCAGTATAGCAAAAGAGATGCGTTGTGTCAAATCCGAAGGCGAGTAGGAAGGTACTTTTTCCCTCCCTGCCCCCTATGGGCAAGCCCCCATCCCCCCTGCCTGACAAGAGTACGTTCAGAGACATTGCATGCAACGTCAGTATTTACTAATT
>CAZLKK010000370.1:0-513 GCA_964559995.1 uncultured Chloroflexaceae bacterium | reverse complement strand
GCCGGAAATCAGCGTGGTACCATCGGGGCTAAACGCGAGACTCGTGACCCCATCACCATGCTGCTGGAGCGTGTGCAACACTGCTCCATCGTTGGTGCGCCAGATACGCACTGATTGGTCGGCACTGCCCGTCGCCAACAAATCACCATCGGGACTATACATTATCCCATGCACAAAGTTGGTATGCCCATGGAGGGTATCAAGCTGTCGCCCATCGCTGGCACGCCAGATACGGATGCTATTTCCCCCACCGCCAGAGGCAATCGTCTGTCCATCGGGGCTAAACCCAATCCCAAGCACAAAGTTGGTATGCCCTTCCAGCGTATGGATAAGGTGTCCATCACTGACAAACCACATTAAGATGGTCGTATCGTAGCATCCTGCCACCAGCGTTTTTCCATCGGGGCTAAAGGCGAGACAATGCACAATGCTGGCAGAGAGCGATTGCACCTCTTCCATATACTCGTCGGTTATTTCAAAAATAGAGACTGCCCCACTCCAGCCGCCTGCCGC
>CAZLKK010000369.1:1148-3784 GCA_964559995.1 uncultured Chloroflexaceae bacterium | reverse complement strand
CGACCATGACCATGCCCCGACCCCTGACCATGCCCCGACCCCTGACCACGACTATGCCCCGGTAGTTAGCCTAGAGCTAACGGTGCCAGCAGAAACTCTGCTGCCATCGTTGGCAGAGCAGGTCATTGCCAGCGGTGCCAAACTCTACGCGCTCATCCCCCACCACATTTCGCTTGAACAACTTTTCCTTTCTATTGTAGGTGAAAAGGACAGTGGACAATAACCTATGCACAGTACCCATACCATAGCAACGATTACATGGCTCACCTTTCACGAAGCCCGTCAACGAAAAATGGTCCTATTAGCCCTCATTCTTGGGCTACTCTTTTTGGGTCTCTTTAGCCTGGGGTTTTGGTTTATCCAGCGGGAGATACAGCTTAGTAATGATGTGCCAGCAATGATGCGGGACAGCATCTACAACTTTTTCCTGATGGCAGGACTGTATGTGGTGCATTTTCTCACGGTGATGATTGCCATATTCTCGTCGGTAGATACCGTCTCTGGTGAGATTACCACGCACACAATACAGGCTATCGCCACCAAGCCGGTGCGCCGTTGGCACATTATTATGGGGAAGTGGCTTGGCTTTGCTGCAATGGTCAGTCTCTACCTACTGCTGCTCACTGGCGGTATTATGCTGAGTGTCTACCTCATGGTCGGCTATATCCCCCCCAATCCAGTGCAGGGGATTCTGCTGCTTATGCTTGAAGCCCTTGTGCTTATCTCGCTGTCGCTGCTTGGTGGCACCTTCTTCTCCACAATGAGCAATGGGGTTGCGCTGTTTATGCTATATGGACTGGCGTTTATCGGGGCGTGGGTGGAGCAGATAGGCTCCCTGTTGCAGTCGGGGAATGCCGTGCGTATTGGCATTATCTCTAGCCTGTTGATGCCGGTGGAAGCCCTTTGGCGGCGAGCAGCCTACCTGATGCAACCGTCAATCTCGCGGGAACTCGGCGTTACCCCCTTCTCCACCTCGTCTGTGCCTGCCCCGGCTATGGTCGTGTATGCCGGGGTGTATGCGGTGGCGGCGTTGGTGTTGGCAATGTATGCCTTTAGCCGCCGCGATTTGTAGGGGCAAACGATTTGGGATATAGACGTATACCAAAGGGATGGGGGCAAATCGGTATTGTCTCCCCACGGTCAATCAATGCTGGCAGAGAGCATGGTAGTGGCTCACCATACGCTCCGCTATGCGGCTCCAACCAAACTCCCCCGCCCGTTCGGCTGCTGCTGCCCCTAACATCACCCGGTAGGCAGAGTCGGCAAAAAGGGAACCTAGCGCAGCGGCAAGCGCATGGGGGTCGCCGGGCGGCACAAGTAGCCCACTCTGCTGGTGGGCAACGGTATATTGTAGCCCCCCCACATCAGAGGCGACCACACAACACCCACACGCCTGCGCCTCCAACGCCACAAGCCCAAACGACTCATACAACGAAGGCACGACACAGACATCTGCCGCCGAGTAATACAGAGGTAGCATATCGTGGGGTTGTCCCCCCAAGAACCGAACTATCGGGGTGATGCCTAGCGTCTCCCGGAGCGCGGCGAGCCGCCGTTGTTCGGTGTTCCATTGGGCATACGCTACATCATGCTCCGGCTCACCCCCGATGAGCAACAACTGTAGCCGTTCCCGCCAAGCGGGATAGTGTTCCCCTAGCAAGCCAAAGGCTTGGATGAGATAGTCCATCCCCTTGAGCGGCTCCATCCTGCCAATACAGACTGCCACCAGGTGATCATCTGGAATGGACAACTCAGCGCGGGCTTGACGTTGGGGGATGGGGTAAAACTGCTGTTGGTTGACACCGCCGGGAATGACGGTAATGCGCGATGGGTCAGCAGCATAGTGTTGGAGCATCTGGTCACGGTCTAGCGGCGTGGCAGCAACTACCGCATCAACCGTATGGAGCAAGTGTCGTTCAATGTCCATACGCTGGTCTGTTTCGCTCTCCTCGGCACTGCGCGATACCCGGTTTTTCATTGCCCCTAGCGTGTGGAACATTTGGATAATGGGGACATGCCACCGTTCGCGCAGCATGAGCGCAACTGCACCAGAAATCCAGTAGTGGCTATGGATAAGGTCATATCCCCCCTGCTGCTCTTGGGCAAAAGCGCATACTCGCTCAACAAACGCTGGTAGGTGATTGAGCAGTTCGTACTTGTCATACGGTGCGGTAGCCCCTGCCGGTAGGGTAATAACGCGCACGTTGGGGGCTATCTGCGTTACCATTGGTATGGTGGGGGCTTGGCTGCGGGTGAATATATCTACCCCGATGCCCATTTGCCCAAGCTGGAGCGACAATTCCCGCACATACACATTCATCCCGCCGGCTTCTTTGCCACCAAGTTTGGCAAGTGGACTGGTATGCACACTCAGCATGGCAATACGCAACGGTTGTACATCTGGCATAGCCATCTGCTCCAAAGAGCTTGTTTACCCGTTATTCTTTGGGGGAAAGCTCTTTGATAAACGCTTCAGTCATCAGATGGGCTTCATGGTCAGGATACTGTTCAGGGGGAGATTTCATAAAGTAGGCACTTGGGCCCGCCAACACCCCACCGATATTGTGGTCAAGGGCTAACTTTGCACACCGGATGGCATCTATAACGACCCCGGCGGAGTTGGGCGAGTCCCAGAC
>CAZLKK010000369.1:0-1138 GCA_964559995.1 uncultured Chloroflexaceae bacterium | reverse complement strand
AGACTTCTAGCTTGAGTTCCAAGTTGAGCGGTACATTGCCAAATGTTGTCCCCTCCATACGGATATAGCACCACTTCTGGTCGCCAAGCCAGGGTACATAGTCGCTTGGACCAATATGCACTTGATCGGTGGGAAGTTCAGAGGACAATTGACTTGTGACGGATGCAGTTTTGCTAATCTTTTTACTTTCTAATCGTTCTTTCTCTAGCATATTGTAGAAATCCATATTGCCCCCAAAGTTGAGTTGATAGGTGCGGTCTAGCCGCACTCCACGTTCGCCAAACAGTGAGGTGAGCATTCGATGGACAATCGTTGCCCCTACTTGGCTTTTGATGTCATCACCGATGATGGGCAGGTTACGGGCTTCAAACTGCTTGCGCCAGGTTTCCTGACTAGCAATAAAGACGGGTATACAGTTGATAAACCCACACCCGGCTTCAAGCACCTGCTCCACATACCACTGGGTAGCTTGCTCGCTGCCGACGGGCAAGAAGGAGACGACCACATCAGTACCAGTTTCGCGCAGGATAGTAGCGATGTTATCTGGTTCACGGTTGACGGTATGGATAACCGTACCTAGCTGATTCCCGATGCCGTCAAGTGGATTGCCACAGGAAACGGGGACATCAAGGAAAGGAACATCGGAAAACTTGTAGGTGTTATTTGGGGCAGCAAAAATCGCTTCCGAAAGGTCTTTGTCTACTTTGGTATCACCAACATCAAAGGCGGCAGAAAAGGCAATATCGCCTACATGGTACCCCCCTAGATTCACATGCATCAATCCCGGTACATCGGTATCTTCACTAGCATGCTTGTAATATTCAATCCCCTGCACGAGAGAGGATGCACAATTCCCTATTCCAATCAAGGCTACACGTATTTTGGTCATTATGTTTTTAGTATCGGCACGGTTCCCTTGTGGCGTTTCTTGGCTTCGGGATGTGCCGTTTCTCCCTTTCTGGTTTCATGTATCGTAGGTCGATCATTTTTCAAGATAGCTTGTTGTATGCATGCAAGCTATGAACTATTCTACCATGTAGCTATAGATGCAAGCAACGTGGGAATATCCGGCGGGGTCATGGCAAAAGTCTTGGCATCCCCCACCCCCCGCCCCCCCTCCCATCCCAGGGCGAGGGGG
>CAZLKK010000368.1:0-3788 GCA_964559995.1 uncultured Chloroflexaceae bacterium | reverse complement strand
CCTGATACCAATGAGGGAGCCACCCGGTCTCCCCCTCTCCCCGCGGTGGGGGAAGCGGGATGCAACGTCTCTACAACTTGATAGGTTCAAACTAGCATAAACTAGGTTTGCTCGTTTGCGAAATAGTCCCCCAAGATACGGGTAATCCGCTGGCTACTCACTGGTTTGGGTAAGAAGTGATTTGCCCCCGCTTCTCTACATCGTTCCTCATCACCAGGGCGAATGAGCGAGGTAATAACGATAATGGGAAGGTCATGAGACAAAAATTTTCGCAACCGATGGGTAGCCTCTAGCCCATTCATCACTGGTAGCTGCATATCCATAATCACCGCGGCGAGGTACTCTTCTTGAGCACGGTCTAGGGCTTCAGCACCATTTCGGGCAATGCTCACTTGATACCCGTCTTTAGTCAACATTGCGGTATAGTATTCAATGATAGCCTCATTGTCCTCAACCAACAACAACGTTGGTGGATCATCTGCCACGTTGCAAAAGGATGGGGTATCGGTATCTTGCCCTAACTGGCTATCAGTTAGGGTTGCATAGGATACCGTTGGCAGCGTAATCGTAAACCGACTACCGGCATTTGGGCTACTCTCTACCTGCACACTCCCCCCATGCATCTCTGTCAACCGTGCTACCAAAACCAACCCAAGCCCTGTCCCCTCATGCTGCCGATTAAGCCCCCCATCTAGTTGAACAAATGGCTTAAACAGCATATCCATATGGTCTGCGGAAATACCAAGCCCAGTGTCCCAAACACTAAAAATGATGGTCTCGCTATCCTCACTAAGCTGCACATCTAACCCAACAGTCCCCCCATCAGGAGTGAATTTTGCAGCATTGCCCAAGAGATTGCCAAGTATTTGCTTCAAACGTCGCTCATCCGCTTGTATGTCGGGTAGATTGGGGGCTACATTGAGGGAGACGGTGAGGTGCTTTTGTTGCACCTTTGGCTGAAGGTGATCAAGGCAATTCTGGCACACTCGCGCTACCTGAATGGGCCAAAAGATGAGGCTCAATTTACCGGCTTCTATCCGGGAAAGATCGAGAATATCGTTAATCTGTGCTAGTAAATGATTCCCACTGGCTTCAATAATATCGAGCATTTCACCTTGATCATTGTTCAATGGACCGCAACTCTGATCTCTGAGCGTTCGTGCCATGCCTAAGATAGCATTGAGCGGGGTACGCAATTCGTGGCTTATCGTTGCCAGAAACTCGTTTTTTAACCGCACCGAACGCTCAAGTTCAGCATTAGCAACACTTAAACTGGCAGTCCGTTCTGCAACACGCTGGGTTAATGTAGCCCGTTCTGCCTTCAACGCCTCCTCTGCTTGCTTTTGCTCAGTTATATCGCTGATTAAGCCATCATAGGCAATGAGCTTGCCTTGCCTATCGTAATGGAGCGAGGGGATATTGCGTATCCAACGCACAGAACCATCTTTATGGATAATACGATGCTCTACTGGCGGTAGAGCTTCGCCAGACAGCAACCGATGGACTATATCCATAACCATTTCCCGATCTTCAGGATAGATCATCCGGTACCAGAGGTGGGGGTCTGCTTGGTATTCTTCTGAAGTATAGCCCGTAATCGAGACACAACCAGAGCTATGTCTGGTAGCAATAGGTTGTCCTTGCTCAATTGTCACCGTATAAATGTAGTTTGTAATCGTCTTGAGTAATCGTTCATAGCGACCATCAGTCAATTGGAACAGTTCTTCTTGCGCTTGCTGATCAGTGATGTCACGACCAACCGCCTGAAACTCTACCACGTTGCCCTGTTCATCAAAGAATGCCTGGTCTGTCCATTGTTGCCAGCTTGTTTCCCCCCACGCATTGACCACCCGATGTTTGATATAGGCTACAGGTTGTGCTATCGTGAAGGAGGCAAGGTGGGTACGAATGGCATCACGGTCTTCTGCTGGCAAAAACGCTAGAAAATTCCGGCGGATGATTTCTTCATACCGTTTGCCAAAGAAGCGACAGTATGCATCGTTGACGTAGGTCAGAGTCCCATCTGGACGAAAGCGACAAATAAGCTCCGTTTGGTTTTCCACTATAGCCCGGTAACGGGTTTCGCTCTCCCGCATGGCTTCCTCTGCCCGCTTGCGCCCGGTGATGTCTGTAGAGACTCCCCCTATAGCACAACTTGCTTCATTGGCATCATAGATGAGAAATTTCAGGGTCATATAGGTATGTATCCCATCTTGCCGGGGAAAGGTCTGTTCAATTTCTACGGTGCGTCCGGTACCAAAAACTTGTTCGTCACTCACCTGCCAATCTCTGGCAATATCTGGGGGAAGGAGGTCGGTATCTTTTTTGCCCAATATATCCGCTTGATTGCGCTCCAGCAGGGCTGCGTAATAGCTATTGATCAACATATAGTATCCGTCAATGTCTTTGACATAGACGGCAGCTGGCATGTTGTCTATGATGCCTTGCAAAAAGGTTTGATTGTGGCGTAGGGCTTCCTCTGCCCGCTGCCGTTCGATGATTTCGTTCTCCAACGCTTGGTTGATCTCAGACAGTTCATTGGTGCGTTGGTCAACCCGATGTTCCAGTTCATTGTGGGCAATACGCAGGGCTTCTTCGGCTTGTTTCCGTTCGGTAATGTCTATCCCTAGCTCCAACACGAGCAACGTACCATCGTGCTCGTAAAAGGGGTAATCGTAGATTTGGTAGGTACGCTGGTCTATGGTTTCTGTCTCCCAAATCTGAGGGGTTTCTGGGTCTTCAAACAAGAGGAAGGTCATACAGCCTTCGCATGGCTCTGCTTTGCCTTTCAAGACTTCATAGCAAAGGCGATTTTCTATCTCACCAAAGCGTTCACGAAAGTAACGGTTGGCAAAACGAATAGCATAATCTTGTGCTTGCAGGTAGATATACGCGGGGAGTTGATCAAGCAGGGAAAATAGTCTTTGTCGCTCTTCATCAAGGGCTTGTTGGGCTTGCTTGTCATTGGTAATGTCACGGGCATAGCTCATTATCCCAACCGAGGAGCCGTCATCCTCGTAGAGCAGGGAGAGGGACAAGTGGACAAGGCAGTCATCGCCGGATTTTTTCCGTAGCCAAACCTCACAAGTATGCTTGCCATGCTCCTTGAGCGGAGCTATGATCTCGTGATGCAAAAAGTCGTGCAATTCTGGGGGAAAGAGCATGCTCATATGCTGGCCTTGCACCTCGTTTGTGCTGTAGGACAAAAGGTGCTCTGCTCCCTTGTTCCACCGGATAATATAGCCATCTAGGTTGGTAGCTATGATTCCATCGTGAATTTGGTCTATGATGCGTGCCTGCTGGCGCACCGTTGTTTCTAGCTCTGCTACTCGTTGCTGTATCGTTTCCAGGTCAGTCAAAAGACTTTCTGGATGGTCATTGTTGAGAGAATGGATCATCGTGTCATCCTTTTGGGTTTTGTCCACCGTCGCTGTGACATACTGCCCTATGTGCATGCTACCATAAAGTTGCGATTTCTGGTATGTCGGGCAAGCAGCGTCATGGCAAAGTCCAAATTGCTCCTCGTCCCACTGACGGGAACAAACGAGCCGCGAGGGTCAACGAGGGGATGTATAGGAGCGGGGGCGGGGGGGCACTGGGGATGTATAGGACGGGGGCGGGGGGGCTTACTGGGGTAGGTTAGTGGGCACAGTTCCCTAGTTTATTACCCATTCCCCCCCTGCCCCCGCTCCCATCCCAGGGCAAGGGGGAACCGCCACAGCGACCCGCTCCCCCCTTACAAGGGTAGACGATATACCGGGACATTCCGGGCAGGAATAAACCATAGA
>CAZLKK010000367.1:3138-3789 GCA_964559995.1 uncultured Chloroflexaceae bacterium | reverse complement strand
GGCTTGGTTGGTTTGGCAGGTTCTACCGGTTTAGCGACCACCTCCTCGGTATGATGTCCTCCTGAGTCTGGGAGTACTCTGGGTGCGGGTGCAGGTAATGCGCCGGCTACTGGTTGCTGTTCAAGTAGCTTCATTTGGGGAGCATTGCCAGTGAGTAATCGCCGCGTGATATTGAAGGAGTCGCCGAGCATCCGTACTTCGGTATTGAAATCTGCCTGTACAGAGAAGGTTTTGATGGTTGCGTAGAGGGTATTTTGGGGAAATTTCCTGATGTGCTCCACGTTTATGTTGATAATACTGTCCAACACCCGCCCGATATTTTGCAACACATTTGTCCCTTCAGGGGGGTTAAAAACGGCATCAACTTGTCCTCGTAGCTCTTCTGCACGGGTCACAACCTCAATTGGACCGGGACCGCGTACCGAAGCCTGACAACTCAAGCGGCGACCTTCGGCGAGTTGCTCTTCGGTGAGCCAGATATGTTCGGTGTCGTTGGGGGGGCTGAGGTGTTCTGCCCCTTTTATCACCCGACACTCACACATCTGACATAGCCCATTGCCATCACAGACAAAACCGATATGTGCAGCATCTCGACGTGCTGCGTCTAGCAAAACTTCTCCTGGCTCGATGGTTAGCTCTTCGTTGTTCATA
>CAZLKK010000367.1:0-3126 GCA_964559995.1 uncultured Chloroflexaceae bacterium | reverse complement strand
GTAGGCATTTTATGCTCCTTAAGTAATGCAGGAAGTGAAGATATAGATAACGATATATCTCGTCTGGTATACATTCGCTCATACCCTATAGTATACCATTAGTGAGGAGGCTATCGTCAAACGGGTGTGGTCTCTGCTGTCCAGGGCGATTGCAAGGTCGCACAATTTAAAGAAATGTTGCCCTTCTTGCCCAATGCTCTCCCCCTGCCTCCGCTCCCAGAGGGCGAGGGGGAGCGGAACATTGGGCGCACCGCTGTGCGTCCCTACGGATCGTTTTCTCCCGCGTAGTGGGGGAAGGGGCAGGGGGGGGCGTATCATCACCAGCACAACAGCGAGGTATCCCCCCCAACGCACCCTTGCCACGCCAACGCCAACGCCATCACCGTGTCGTCGTGCTGCCCCGGCGGTGCTGCATAGCGTATCCTTCCGCCGGCGAGCCGCTCTGCCTCAAATGCCATCAGTTCGCCCAGCAACACCGGGTGGGACAGAATGGCTATATCCCCTTGCTCAAATGCCAAGACTAGCGCGTCAATCCAAGTTGCTTTGGATGCATTGGTCGTGTTCATCCCCTGAATAGGGAGCCCATCACGCGCTAACTGCTCAACAAGCGGCAGCCCCAAGCTATTTTGCTCTGCTAGAATGAGCGTGGGGTGAAACCGTTTGTAGAGGGCGTGGAGACGAGCCATCTGCACAGCAAAATCGGTATCGGTAAAGCGATCTAGGTAGACCATCGTGCGGGTCGTGCGGTTCATCACGATAAAGCAGGTAAAATCGCCTGCCCGCGCCCAATCTACCCCCATCACATACTGCTGCCCAGGTTGGGCAGTATCCTGCGCTTCCCCTGTGGCAGCTTCAAGCACCCGCCGAAAGACCCCGCCGCTCATATCGAGAAACTGGGCTTCTATCTCTTGACGATAGACCTGCTCCGGCAGTTCTTGGCGCATGGCTTCTAGTTCAGACGGGGGGATGTGGGGGTTGTGGTGGGTGGGCATCTGCCACGAACGCCACTCCCCCTGCTGCTCCTGCCCCCGCTGAAAACACTCCCAGAAAAAATTGCGTCCTTTCGGCGTAGAGAGCATCCATACATCGCCTTGCATATCGGTCAAGGTGGGGCGTATAACCTGCTGCCACGCCATCTCTAGGTGACGTACCATTGCTGCCTCGTCAATGATGATTCGTTTGTACTTTCGCCCACGGATGACATCAGCTTTTTCCAGTGACCACATCTCAATAACCCCACCGGTGAGCAATTCTAGCCGGTGTTGCTGTTCAGAAGTTGCCTGGGTCACAGGTGCCATCGTGTCGCGCACAGTGCGCCATACTTCAGTGAGCATACGGTAGGTGGGCGACATCCATGCGACTGGCGAGCCGTCAAGCGCAGGTTGCACCAGGCGGTCTATGCCAAGTACCGTCTTGCCGATGCGCCGCCCGGCACAAATGATGTTGAACCGTTGGGCTTGGGCGACAATATGCTGTTGGGCAGGGTGTAGGCGGGGGAGCGTGAGGGTGATGGAACTTGGGAGTTTCCTATGATTTGGGGCTTTTCGCATAGCCGTTGTAATCCTTTCATGCTTATGGGGGAAGGGTATGGTGTTCCCTTCCCCCAATAACCGGCGTATTCCCTACCTAATCCACATACTTGACGGTAATCTGGACATCGCCAGTATTGCCAACATTCCCGCCATTGCTGCCATTCGCCACGGCTTGCGTGTCGTCTGCTAGGTGCTTGGACAAGCGTATTGCCATATTGGTCATCGTTGCTGCATCGCGCAATGACCAGCGTACATCATCAAGCGGTGTGGTAAGCATCTCCTGCGCCCGTGCCAAGAGTTTCTCACTCACATGCCACATGCGCTCCTGTTGCTCATAGCGACGTTGCACCCACTGCTGCGATTCCTGCTCCGCATTCGTTTGCAACACCTTTTCGCGCTGATGGGCGTAAATCTGATCACAGTAGTAATCGTAGCCTTTAGCCCGTTCTTTCCAAGCATGCTGCTTTGCCAAGCGTGCTAGGTGGCTAGAGCTTTTGCCGACAATTCTGGCGGTTTCGGCAAGAGAGCGGGTTTCGCCTAGCTCAAAGTAGGTTTTGGCTAAGGCATAGGCTGCTGCACTTTCTTGTTCTTGTCGTTCCCATATATGCCGAATAATAGGTTGGGTATCCATAGCTGTAGCTTCTCCTTAAACTACTAAGGGGGGACAATATTCCCCGATTGTCCTGCCCTTATTTGGATAGAATTACCAAAAAAGACTTGTCTATAACCTTCCCCAACGACGCTCTACCCCGGCTAATCCTCACGGGGGCTTTTGCGTTGTTGGGTGCGGGTGCGGCTCGTGAGCCGATCAAGCATGAGCATCAGCGTTTCGTGCTCACGGTCTCCCTGCCGTTCTAGGGCTGCCAATCGCTGCTCTATCGTTACCAGCATGGTGCTGGTACTCCATTCGGTTTCGCCTTGCCCTTCGCCTTGCCCTTGCCTTTGCCCCTGCTGCATGGGCAGCGATGGGTAGGGGCGAGATGGCGAAACGCCTCGCATACCTACGTTGTACAGCAAGATAACGAGCAAGACGATCATCACGATAACCAACGGTAGCAAACCAAGTCCATAGACAACGATGCTCTGGAGAGGTATTGGCTCCATCGGTAGCTCCTTTCTGTCCTTGTCTCTATACGTAGTCCAAATGATTCCATGTCCTTATTTCCTCGGCTGTACTTCACGAAACCAAAGAGAAAACGCCCCGACTGGTTATCAGTCGAGGCGCTCATCTCTCGTGCAATGGGGGGAAATTTCCCCTGCTTATCCTGTTATTCATCCTGTTTTGGTCGATCTTGCGAAATCTTGTACCTCCTTGTCTTTGCTTGCCTTCGTTCTTGCTTTCGTTCTTGCTTTTGTTCTTGCTTTTGTTCTTGCTTTCGTTCGATGAGCTACTCCTTTTCTCTACCATGCTGTCCTGGGGGTGATTGTTGTGTTGGTACTGGTTGATGGTCGGTGTGGACTTTGGTCTTTTTGCTCCCCTTTGTCCGATGCGGAGGGTACCATTCCCGTGTGGCACCGCACCGTGAACAGCGTATGCTGGTCCGTCCATGGGGGACTATGTGAATGGCAAAATCCGTTTGGGTAGGACTGTGTA
>CAZLKK010000366.1:0-3816 GCA_964559995.1 uncultured Chloroflexaceae bacterium | reverse complement strand
GGGAGAAGGGGAACCGTAGGGGCGCACGGCGGTGCGCCCAATGTTCGACTCCCCCTCGCCTTGGAAGGAGCGGGGGTTAGAAATAGCGGCTCAGGTTTTCAAAGATTTGGGCAATATCGCCCGTGCTGCCCTGAACGACAATTGTGCGCGAGAAATCGGCTATGCGATCCAACGCCCCCATATTGGCATCGGTGCCATATGCCACGGGAAAGATGCTTATTCCCGACTCGTAAAACTGCTGGTCGAGTTCGTCAAGGGTGGTATTGCTGGCATTGTCCTCGCCGTCACTCAAGAGCACAATTGCCCGAATACGCTCCTCGCCATCTTTCGGTTTCTCCAGCTCTTTGAGCGCAATACCCGCATCTTCTAGCGCATCGTTCATCGCCGTGCCGCCATCGGCATACATTGCTTGGATAGCTTCCTGGAGCGCGATACGGTTGTCTTCCAACGGCTCCAGGGGCACGACCATCTCTGACTGATTGGCAAATGTTACCAACCCTACGCGATCTTCAGGCAAAATACGCATCAAGAAACTTTCTAGCCCTGCCTTGACCATTTGCAACTTCTCGCCATCCATAGAGCCAGATACATCTACCACAATGACAATATCTGCCCGTTTGCGGTTTTGCTTCCAGGAGTCTTTGATAGCCACGATAACGTTGGCATCTGGCACTTCTAGCGTACTCTCTACCCCCTGCGGGTCTACCCCGTAGTTTTTGCTGATGGGGTCAGCAAGCGTTACGCTAGGGTTCGCGGGACGGAAGCCATAGCTCATTGCCTTTTGTTGGCTTGCATCTGTCAACAAGAACTCATAGAACTGCTCTGCCGCTTCCTGCTCGGCAGCAGAAGCACTCGCCATAATGATAAAGGGGTTATCGTGCCAGAATGTCCCTTCTTTGGGGTAGATAGCCACGAGGGGGGTAGGGGGGTTGCTCTTATTGAACTCTATCAGGGTAATCTCTTCCATTGGGAAGGCAGAAATATAGCTCAAGCCAAACTTTCGCATATTCTCGCTAAAGACCAGCGTATTGTAGCCATAGTGCTTGATACCCTGACCCAAATCGCGGATAAACTGCTGGCTCTTCTCTGCCTGCACATCGCCAACGGTCAGCCCACGCTGCTTGCCCGTAGCGGCGTAGAACTCGGCGATGAGCGTAGACAGCGCACTCGTGCTAATTTCCGGGTCGGTGTGACCCCACGAAAACTTGCCCCATTCGGGATGTCCAAACTTTCCCCAACCATCTGATGCGTTAATCAATTCTAGCATATCGCTCCAACCAATCGCCTTTTCGGGCCACCCTAACGCTTCAGCCATTGGTCGCCACATAGAAATAACTACGGGAGTCATCACCAGCGGCTTGTTGGATATGGCTACATTGGTATTACCTGTCTCTTGCTTGAGCACCTCTAGCCAGGTAGATGCCGAGGGACTCCATGCGGTAGTCGCTAGTCTGCCCTCTTTGATTTCCGTGCGAGCTTTGCCGCTTGATACGTTCGTACCTGTCACAAAGACCGGCTGCCCCTGCACTTCAATAGCCTGGGCATTGAACAAAGCTATTTGCTCTTGGAGCCAGACCTCTTTTTCTGGGCTATAGGCTAGGGAAATTGCCAACGCATTGGCGGGGGGTTGCTGGCTCGTACTGCTATCGCCCCCACTGCGCCCATCTCCCCCATCACTGTTGCCATCGCTGCCGATCAATCCACAGCTTGCCAATAACACAGCTATCAGTGTTACCAGTACCAAATGGCTATATCTTCGTCTCTGCATAATTGCCCTCCTTAAAAGCATCCATATGATTTGCTATCCTCATTATATAATAAATATGTAGGAGCAGAATATCCTCATGGCAAAATCGGGGGATGGGCAAAACAGATTGCCCAACTCTGCTAACAGGTTTACCAGGTTGACTATGACCCTCAATACTGCTACAATGCCTACCAGAAGGCGTAATGATGAAAGATGCAAGTAGTTGGCAACTGAACCTAGCCAAACCATTGAACTGGACTAGATACAGCATATGAATAGTGAAATCTTTGAGGACCCTAGCGATGAACTCGCTCGGCTCGCTCAAGAAACAATTGATACCCAAACCAATCTTGAACCATCCGATATTATGGAATCCCGCAATCGGTGCGAACGGGTCATGATGTTGCATAATCAGGGCTTGGTACTTGGTGCGCGGGATAATTTCCACGCCGCGCTTGTTATGCTGTATGGCGAACGGGTATCGCACTACCATTTGTCACGAATGTGTGCCTACCAAGCAGCCAAAGAAGGCGAGGAACGGGCTTGGACGCTCTATGCAATGGCATCAGACCGTTGGTTGCTGGCACTTGGCAAACCCCAACAGTTTGGCACCCAGATAGTCAAGCAACATGGGCAATGGTCGCTCAGCGAGGTAGACCCAAAAATAACTGATAATGACCGGGCATTTTATGGAGTACCCCCGCTCTTTGTGCAAGAACAACGGGCGAAGTATCTCCAACGAGAAGAAGACCGCGATAACCTGTGAAAGCATTACCACCACGCTATGACCGCATTGTCTCGCTGGTCCTTGTTGTCCTGCTAGGGTTAGCGGTAGTCCTAACGATAGACTCTAACCCCAACATTTTGCGGGCACGTATTGGCTGGGACCTGCCAACTATCACCATTTCCTGGGTGCTGATAGGCGCGTTGGTTATTATCTCCAGCACCGGCGCAGATTTGCTGGCACGCGCCCATCCAGCTATGCAAAACCTCAATCATCCTGTGGTCAACTTGGGCTTTATGCAGTTTGAGATTAGCCCTGGCTTTTGGATTCTCCCCTCGTTTAGCGTGATTGGCTCCTTTGCCTTCTTTCGCCTTTTTCGTGATAGTTTGCCTGGGATTGCCTTTGAACTGTCGCTTATTGTCACGGGCGGCGTGTTGATTGGGGTGTTGATTAGCCAACACTACGCCCTAGCACGGGTAGCTCAGACCCGCCAGCGAGCACAGTTGATCTTGCAAGCCATCACCTACCTGCTGGCGTTTGGGTGCTTTAGTGCCATTTACTATGCCCGCCTCCGCACGCTCTACTCTGCTTCCCTCATTGGGGTGAGCGGGTGGTTGCTTGCCTATGAAGTCCTACAATGGACACCCCGCAAAGGGCAAGGGGTTTTGGCATTGATTGTCGGTCTGGTACTTGGTGAGGTGATGTGGGCATTAAACTATTGGTCAGCGTCATTTTTGCTTGGCGGTGCTCTGCTGCTAGTCATTTTCTACATCACGGTGAGCTTGCTTCAACATCAGGCAGCAGGAACGCTCAAACGGCATGTGTTTATTGAATATGGATTACTCGGCAGCGGTCTGCTGGCGGTGGTTATCTATGCGACTTTCCATGCAGTACCATGAGGTCTTCGATGTCTTCTCCCTGTATTATCTCCATGCAAGATTCCCATGCGTTGTCGCTGGCGTTATCCTACCTCCAGCGTGGTGAGGCTATTGGTTTCCCCACTGACACAGTGTATGGCATAGGGGTTGCCGCTCTCAATGCTGATGCGGTCTCGCGCCTGTATACGATTAAGCAACGCCCCCTCTCTACTCCCATCCCAGTATTGTTGGCTGATACGGCAGATATACCGCAGGTAGCGCGTAGCCTGCCTGATACGGCTAAGGATTTGGCGCACCGCTATTTGCCTGGGGCAGTGTCGTTGGTTGTGCCGGCTGCGGCGCACTTACCAAGCATACTGCTTGCCAATGGCGATAGTGTGGCGGTGCGGGTGCCAAACCACGATTGGCTGCGTCAGCTTATCCATACATTGGGGCAGCCATTAGCAACGACAAGTGCCAATTTGCAC
>CAZLKK010000365.1:0-3840 GCA_964559995.1 uncultured Chloroflexaceae bacterium | reverse complement strand
CTGGTACCCCAGATATATCGCTTTCCAATGAGCGATTGTTGGCTGGTTTGGTAGCAGCAGCAGTAGCTTGGCGCACCAAAAACGTGCTCGTGACCATTGTTGTGGGGATGGGGAGCATGTTGTTGTTGCAAGCCGCTGGACTCTAGCGCAATGAGGGGGATGTAGCAGGATATTCCAAATAGTGCTTGGATAACGGGTGATTCGTGGGGGATACTTCGGGTATTCGTGTGTTCTCATAGCCATGCATATATGCTACTATGAGGGTGTCAAGGATAAGGATGAGGCACAAGAGAAGAGCGCGAGAATGTAGGGAATGGGACCTTTTGGAATAACTTGGAACAACTCACAATAACAAAAGGTCCCACAACAATATCTACCCGCCACCTGATAGCACAGATGACGGATAGGACATTTGTCTTGACCTTAGACAAAGGAATTGTTCAACACTCGTAGTATACCATGCCTGCATAAATTGTCAAGAAACGCAGGGAAAATGCAAGAAAAGCAAGAAGAGAGAAAGGGGCTACCACATGACACCCATGACACGGATACCACAGACCAGCACACACACGCGGCATAGAGGCTTTTTTGGGGGATTACTCGGTATGGTTTTGCTTGGGGTACTTGGGATGCTTGGGATACTTGGGATGCAACCAACGCAAGCGTACGCTTTTGGTACATGTAGCGTCAATTATACCAGTATTGACAAGCAAACGGTCTTGGTCAAATGGTCGCCCGCTTGCGCTATGCAGAGCTACAAAGTGTGTTGGCAAAAGACCAACAGCGATAAGCAAACCTGCGACAAGGTGATGAAGGCGAATAGCTATCGCCTAACGCAGCGCACAACAGGAAGCTATGATGTGGTGGTGTATGGGTATGGGGTACGCCCAACACCGGTGTTGCTTGGCAAATTCACCACGTCATTTGCTGCACGGTAACGATAATCACTACCGACTCCCTTTCCCCCGTGGGGAACCGCGGGGCATGGGGAGAGAGGTTGCTTGCAACCTCTCTCCCCCCTTAGCCAAGAGAACTTTGCCGGCTTCACAGCAGCTTGCCCCCCTGAAAAATGACCAATGACACTACCCAGGCTACAATAAACTGCCCAATAATGCTTACCCACATCCATTTGCTGCCGAGTTCTTGTCGGGAGGCGGCTATGGATGGCAGACAAGGAGTGTAGAGCAGCACAAAGACCATAAATGCTACTGAGGCAAGACTGCCTTTGCCTCCGCTGCTTTGCTCAAACCCCCGCAGTATGGGGTCGGCTATACGGGATGGTTTATCGTCTTCCCCTTCGCCCACCACATTGATACCAATGATCAACGGGAAAGAAAGGATCGTATCTCTAGTCGCTGCCACAAAGCCGCCGGCTATATCGCGAATGTCGGCAGGAAGATTGGCCTGGGGGGGGGGCGTGGTATCCTGCGAATGGTCTAATCCATAGGTCTGTGCCAGCGTGCTGATAATCATTTCCTTTGCGACAATCCCGCTCATCAACGCTCCAGTGGTTTCTTTGCTGCCAAAGCCATGTGCCGTAAACAATGGTGAGATAGTCTGAGCAAAAACTCCAAAAAAGCTCTCTTCAAGGGGGGTTTGGGCAAATTGTTGGTTGGTGTTTGTGGGGATAGCCCCCAGGAGCCAGATAACAATGCTGCCAAGCAAAATAACCGTAGATGCATTATGGAGAAATGAGGATGTGCGATCCCACATATACCGCCAGATATTCTTGAAAATGGGTAGACGGTAGGGGGCAAGCTCCATGATAAATGGCATCTGTTCCTCCGATTGAAAGATGGTACGGTTGAGGAGAAACCCAAGCATAATGGCAACACCTATGCCCGTGAGGTAGAGGGCAAAGATGATAATACCGCCACTTTGCGGAAAAAAGATGCTTGCCATCAGACCATAGACGGGTAGCCTCCCCCCACAACTCATAAAAGGGACGAGTAGTCCGGTAAGGATACGGTCCCGTTCGTTGTCGAGGGTGCGAGTGGCGGAGAGGGCGGGGACAGTACAGCCAAAGCCAACGATCATGGGCAAGAAACTCTTGCCGTGCAAGCCCAACGTTTGCATCAACCGATGCATCACGAAAGCAGCACGCGACATATAGCCAGAGTCTTCTAGGATAGCCAACGCAAAATAGAGCGACATAAGCACGGGCAAAAAAACCAACACTCCCCCTACTCCAATCAGCACCCCATCAACCAACAATCCTTCAATCCATGTGCCGTTAAGCCCGACCATGTGCAGCAATGCCAGCGTCCAATTGGTGGCAGGTCCACTGACCACGCCATCTATCCAATCGAGAAAGGGGGCAGCTACATCAGTCGTCAGTTTGAAAACCCCCCACATCAGCCCAAGGAACAGTACTATCCCAAGATATTGGTGGGTAGCTATGCCATCTATACGATCTGAAACCGTTGTTGATGGTTTGTCTGGACGGTTGACTACCTGTTGCACAACGGTATGGACAAACGCATAGCGTTGACTGGTCAGGGCTATGTCCATATGGTTGCCATAGGTTTGGCGTAGACGGGCTAGGCAGCTGTGTAGCGTTTGGATGATTACCTCCCCAGCGGGAGATTGTTGTATCGTTTCGCGTAGCTCCTCGTCACCTTCAAGCAACTGCACAGCCAACCAGCGGGATGAGCAGGCAAATGTATAGGAGGATTGCTCAAGCGCATCTATAAGCGTCGTGATCTCTTGCTCAATATCCGGTGCGTAGGGGATTATACGCTCAGACATGGGGGGGGACGAGTCCATCAGTGAGCACTGCCTTTCGAGCTTGGGCGAGATTGCTTGTCTGTGGATTGCCGGTGCAGCGAAGATGGGTTGGAGAGGGGCAGGTAGGTTGCTATAGTAGCTTTAAGTTCTGCTAATCCTTTCTCGTGTCGGGCGATCATGGGGATAACGGGAATCCCGTGGAGCAGTTGAGAAAGTTTGGTCGTATCTATGCTGATACTGCGGGTGGTGGCAACATCCAGCATATTGAGCACAAGGATAACGGGCATACCTGTTTCAAGAATTTGTACCGTGAGGTAGAGATTGCGTTCTAAGTTTGCTGCGTCTACCACATTGATGATTGCACAGGGATGTTCTTTGATGATGAAACTGCGGGTAATCTGCTCCTCAAGGGAGTATGCGGATAGGCTATAGGTGCCGGGGAGATCAACGATCAAGACCTCAACGCCATTGCAGGAACAATACCCCTCTTTCTTTTCGACAGTCTTCCCATGCCAATTGCCCACATGCTGGCGAGCACCGGTGAGGGCATTAAAGATGGTACTTTTACCAGCATTAGGATTACCAGCAAGCGCGATGGTTGGATAGCTATCGGTTTGGTCTCCACTCATAGGGAGCATGCGTAGGGAGTAGCAGCGGGCGTGACTTGGTGCTGTGGTACAACAGGTTGGACGAGCACTTTGCTGGCAATCCCGCGCTCTATGGCAAGACGGGTGTCGTGGATGGCGAGCAGCAAAGGGCAGCCCGGTTGTCCCTGCACAACCTCTACTTTGGCACCGGGGATAATCCCCATCTCTGCTAGACGGTGCATAGCTCGGTGTCCAGCGGCTATCGTGACGACTTCGACTCGTTCTCCTCGCGGAGTCATGGTTAATGGCATTGTGGCGTTGTGGTATTGCACCGGTATCTTTGTCCTTTCTGGTCTGGTACTTTGGTATGCCAGAATATACAACGTATTTTTAAGGGTTGCCTATTGAAATTATACTCCTTTCGTGCGCTTTGTCAATTCCGGGGGAGCCGCCCCAGCGACCCGCTCCCCTTGCCCCCGCTCCCATCCCAGGGCGAGGGGGGGCTGAACATTGGGCGCACCGCCGT
>CAZLKK010000364.1:0-3842 GCA_964559995.1 uncultured Chloroflexaceae bacterium | reverse complement strand
GATGCCGTAAGCCTGTCACCCTAGCAGACCTGACCACACGCCGCAATAGCCGCGGGGTGCTGTTTGGGGACTTTGGCTTATCGCGGGTTATCTCGCGTGACCAGCCGGTGAGCGATGTTATCGGCAGTCGGCTCTGGTACACTGTTGCCCTGATGGGCATATCTACGCTCATCACGCTGCTTGTCGCCATCCCCATCGGGGTCTATTCTGCTGTGCGGCAGTATTCCCGCTTTGACTACGCGATGACTACCCTCGCCTTTATCGGCTCTTCTCTGCCGGTCTTTTTCTTTGGCATTATCCTCATCCTCGTTTTCTCTGTGTTGCCAAAGGACATGGCAGACATCCCCTACGTCTTCCCGCCCGGCAACGCCACCGCCAATCGTGATTACGAAACGCTGTTGTTTGGGCGCATTACCGCCAAATCATTTGCCGATATGGTGCTCCACTTTGTGATGCCTTGCGCTGTGCTGACCTTCATCAATATTGCCCAATGGAGCCGCTTTGTGCGTTCAAGCATGCTCGAAGTGCTGCGCCAGGACTATGTACGCACTGCTCGCGCCAAAGGGGTGCGCGAGCGGTTGGTCATCCTGAAACACGGGTTTCGTAATGCGCTTATCCCCTTCATCACGCTGCTGGCAAATATCCTGCCCACACTCGTTGCCGGTGCTGCCATTACCGAAGCCGTCTTCAATTGGCCCGGCTTAGGGCAACTCCTGCTTGACGCGCTCAGTCAGTACGATTATACCGTGGTGATGGCACTGCTCTACCTGACTATCGTTTTACAGCTTGTTGGCTTTTTGCTGTCTGACATCCTGTACACCATCGCCGATCCGCGGATACGGCTATCATAGGAAGAGGGGGGAATATGCCCACAGCAAAGCCAGATACAGTGCTAGAAGATGCCCAACCGACTCGCCCCGAAAACCAATGGCACATTGTCTTTCGCCGCTTTCGCCGCCACCGTATGGCAATGGTCAGTCTGGCAGTGTTGGTCATCATCTTTGCCGCATCTATCCTGGCTCCCTACATTACCCCCTTTGACCGTGACGAAATTGTGCTTGGACAAACCTTCATCCTGCCAATGCAGCCGGATGATAAGAGCGGCAAATTGCACATCTTTGGTACAGATAACCTGGGACGGGATTACTTCACGCGCATCATCTACGCCGCACGGGTGTCGCTTACCGTAGCCGTCACCGTTGTGACTATCTCAACGACTATTGGTATTGTGCTTGGCTTGTTAGCGGGGTATTTTGGCGGGTGGGTAGACATCGCCATATCACGCTTGCTTGAATTTATCTCGACCTTCCCATTGCTTATTATCCTGCTGGTGTTGATGGGCATATTGCTGCAAAGCGAAGACCTCATCCCCCTGCCGCAATCGTTGGTAGACGTGACTGCGTGGATTACTGCCATACCCAAGAACGAAGCCAAAAAGGTAACGCTGGTTATTCTCGTCCTAGCCCTGCTCAATTGGATTACCACGGCGCGTATGATGCGCGGTATGGTGCTCTCGGTACGTGAACAGCAGTACATTGAGTCGGCGCGAGCCCTCGGCGGCTCAAACCTGCGAATTATTCGCAAACACGTTTTCCCCAATGCCTTCCCTCCCATTATCGTAGATTTTACGCTACAATTAAATAACATTCTGATATTGGAGGCGGCATTGAGCTTCTTGGGGTTTGGTATTCAAGACCCCACGCCGACGTGGGGCAATATGCTGGCATTTGCCCAGAGCTATATGTTTGAACACCCCTGGGTGCCAATGGTGCCGGGGTTGCCCATCTTGCTCACCTCACTGGCAATCAACTATATTGGTGATGGGTTGCGTGATGCCCTCGACCCACGCCTACGGCTATAGCAACTCTAGCAGATAGAACGAGAAGACAAGCTATGCAAGCATCATCACCGGCTGCCAACAACAATGCGAATCCAAGCAAATCTGCCCCATTGCTCCAGATAGAGGGGCTTACCACCCACTTCTTTTCGGAAGAGGGCGAGGTGCATGCGGTAGACTTGGTAGACCTAACCATACATCGTGGCGAAACGCTTGGCATTGTGGGGGAGAGCGGTTGTGGAAAAAGTGTGACTGCCCTCTCAGTTATGCGGCTTATTGCCGACCCTGGCAAAATCATAGGCGGGAGCATTCGCTTTGATGGCAATGATCTGTTGCAACTAACCAATGAGCAGATGCGCTTGATTCGCGGTGATCGCATCTCGATGATCTTTCAACAACCAACAACCTGCCTCAACCCGGTGTTTAAGATTGGCGACCAGATAGCCGAGGTACTCATGATCCACCGCCAAATGGGGAAACAGGAGGCATGGAAACAGAGCCAAACCTTGCTAGAAATGGTGGGTATCCCTGATCCTAGACAGAAGATGCGCCAGTATTCCCACGAGCTTTCCGGTGGACAGGCGCAGCGGGTGATGATAGCAATGGCTCTTGCCTGCGAGCCAGAATTGCTCATTGCCGACGAGCCAACAACCGCGCTTGATGTGACCATCCAAGCCCAAATCCTCGACCTGATGAAAGGGCTACGCGAAAAAGTCCAGATGGCTATGATGCTGATAACGCACGACATGGGCGTAGTGGCAGAGATGGCAGACCGCGTAGTCGTGATGTACGCCGGGCAGGTGGTAGAGCAGGCGGAGGTAGCGTTGCTCTTTACCGAACCCAAACACCCCTACACCCAGGGGTTGCTGGCATCGGTGCCGGTGTTGGGGCAGGTACAAGAGCGGTTGGCAGACATCCCCGGTGTGGTGCCAGACCTGATTACGCCGCCAAAGGGATGCCGGTTTGCCTCTCGTTGTGAACAGCAATTTGACCGTTGCGATGATCCCCCCCCGCTGCTCCAGATTGACGGGGGGCGCAAGGTGCGCTGCTGGTTGTATGCAGAAACGGGGGACAACCCAGCATGAGCGAGACAACTACCCTACTAGAAGTCCATGATCTGAAAAAGCACTTCCCCATTGGTGGGGGGGTTCTGCGTTCGTCAAAGCAGTATGCGCGAGCAGTTGACGGGGTGAGCTTTGCGGTGCGGCGTGGCGAGACGCTTGGTTTGGTGGGGGAGAGCGGCTGCGGCAAGACGACCATCTCGCGTACTATCCTGCGCTTGGTACCTGCCACTGCTGGCAGGGTACTGTTTGATGGGAAAGACGTATTCAAGGCATCGCCACGGCAGATGAAAGATCTGCGCCGTGATATGCAGATCATCTTCCAAGACCCGTATGCCTCGCTAGACCCGCGTATCACGATTGGCGAGAGTGTCGCTGAAGGGTTGCTCATCCATCGCGTGGGCAGCAAACAGGAACGAACAGAACAGGTGCGCGAGGTGCTGGCAAAGGTGGGGCTACCGCCTAGTCTGATGCAACGGTTCCCCCATGCGTTTTCCGGTGGGCAGCGGCAGCGCATTGGTATAGCGCGAGCGTTGATTATGCAACCCAAGCTGATTATCTGTGATGAGCCGGTGTCGGCGTTGGATGTGAGTGTGCAGTCGCAGGTGCTCAACCTGCTGCGCGATTTGCAGCAGGAGATGGGGTTGTCCTACCTGTTCATTGCCCACAACTTGAGTGTGGTTGAGCATATTAGCCACCGGGTGGCGGTGATGTACTTGGGAAAGATTGTCGAGTTGGCGCAAAGTGTAGAGCTATTTCGCCAACCCTTGCACCCCTACACCCGTGCGCTCATTTCCGCTATTCCCATTCCTGACCCAACGCTCAAGCGGGAGCGTATCATCCTGACTGGCGATGTGCCAGGGACTATCCAACTCCCCACCGGCTGCCGTTTTCACCCGCGTTGTTGGATAGGACGTGAGCGGGATCGCTGCCGCGAGGAGGAG
>CAZLKK010000363.1:515-3871 GCA_964559995.1 uncultured Chloroflexaceae bacterium | reverse complement strand
AATTCCCGAAGCGGATCGGCGGCGTCGGGGAAAAGGGTTACTCTCGGCCCGGCGCAGCCGCAAAAGACCACTCCGCTGAAAAGCACCGCCAATATCGCGCGAAAAAACAGATTCCGGTTCATGTCGACCTCCGTGTATGGGTTCATCTGCGCACCCTCTGCGGTCTCAGCGCCTCGGTGGGGAAAGCATCGTCCCCCTGATTACCCCAGCATCTATATATTTCCCATTCTTTTCTGTCCCCGCATCCTTCTACAGGGAGACCGCCAGGCGAAAGCCCTGCTCGATGGCCCGCTTGGCGTCAAGTTCGGCCGCCGAGACCGTGATCTGGTAGCCGCGCTTCAAGCCCTCGTTCACGGTCTCGTTGACCTGCATCATGTCCTCATCAGCAAAGGTCGCTCCATCACTATCCTGCACGTTGCCCTCGTTATCTACCGAGGGCCAATCAAAGATGTTTTCCGCGTACCAGATACGGTTGTCATCCTCTGGGCGCAGTTGGAACTCTACGGTTGTGGGCTTGTCGCCACTGTCTAGCCCCGTGACCTGATAGTTGAGCGTGGTTACGGCACTGCTGCTGGTAGACTGCGTAGGCGAGTCGTCCAGGTAGTCTGGCACACCGTCACCGTCATTGTCGCGGTCATAGACATCGGGTATGCCATCGTTGTCTAGGTCGGTTGCCCATTCTAACCCATCACTCAACCCATCATTGTTGGTATCGCTGTTGAGGGGGTCGGTGTACCATGTCTCGCCATTCAGCGTGAAGCCGTCTACCTCTTCCTGGTCAGTGAGACCATCGCTGTCGGTATCATCGCCATAGTCGGGGTCGCTGCTGGTGCCAAGCAATGCTTCTTGGGCATCAGTCAAGCCATCGCCATCGCTATCGGTGCCATCGTCATCGTCTGTTGTTACGCCGTCTCCATCGCTATCGAGGATGTGATCCCAGTCGTCGGGGTCTATGGCACTAACGCGAGCACCGCCATTGTCGGCTACGCGCAGCTTGCGCTGGATAATGACCTCATCCTGCGCCTGCACCAGTGGGCTAGTATTGGGGTCTATCGAGGGCTGCATGGCGTTTTCTTGCATCGTTTGCTGCTGGTCGCGCTCATCCTGCTCCTGCTGCTGTTCGGCAGCTTGCGCTTGGCGCACTGCGCCCGTCTTGGCAACTTTCAGGTTGATGAGCAGAGGTTCGGTAATGAGGATGGTACAGAAGATAAGCACCAGAGGGGTAGCGAATCGGCGGAAGCGGTGGCGGTTTAGCAGCAACGCAAAAATGCCGATGGTAAGCAGGATCGCCAAGAAACCCATCAACAGCGCATGCCCATAAGCCGCAGTCCATTGCTCAATGAGCAACAGTACATTGCCGCTCTGCCAGTGCCACTGCCACAGGGCAACCTGCGGCGGCTCGGCAAAGTTCGTAAAGGTAACGGTTATCTCCGAACGAATACGCTGGCGGTTCTCTTCGGGAAACTGCACATCGAGGATTTGGCGTATGGGCAGACCATCGGTGCCAATCCAGATTTCGCCAGTGCCAACCATCTCTTCGTACATGCGGGGAGTCTTGAGCGTTACGCCCGGCGGCAGTTCGCCTTGCTCTTGGGCATACTGTTGCATGGCATCACGCATATACTGGGCGAGGGCACCACCGTTCACCTCAAAGCTATAGCGGGTAAACTGGACGGTTGCGCCAGAGGGGAGCGTGCGCTCATCCCTCCCCAGGTTCTTGAGGTTGCGGGCATCATTGAGGTAGACCATAAAGTCGCTATTAGGGGCAAACATACTGGTGAAGTTGCTCATCTCCTGCCATTCGCCGCCCGTGGTGCGAGCTTGTGCTATGTTGTCCTCAATACGTATCTCAACCTGCCCTTGTCCCGTGCTTAGGCTGCCGCCCTGCGACCAGAACTGCATCTCCATCAGACGTGTTTGCAGGTTGGTCTGCCCTTGCATATGCATATCTTCCCGTTTGCTGGTACGCCCGGTATTGCGGATAGAAGCTACGGGGTCGGTATGCTGCACAATATCGGCAGTGAACTCGTAGGCACCCGCTTTACGGGCAAGGCGCAAGGCAGCTCGTATCGGGTCGGGGTGAGCAAAAGCTGATACCCGAACGGATACGAGGAGGAGAAAGATGGTGATAATGACCAATACGCTCGTTGAAACGAGACGGCGGGATGATTTTTTACGCGATGCCATGAGAGACTCCTTGAAAAGCTATGCTACTCTACATAGTGCTAAAACAGACGAAGAGAATCCATACAAACCTACACAAAGTGTAGGCAGCAAAAAACGGCGAATATACCAAAAAGAGTTGTTTGTGTGTAACGAAAACTATGTAAGCAAGCCTACAGTATGCCTGCAAGCTCATATGGGGCTGGAGTGTATACTTACGTATTATTATAAAAGTTGTTGCTCTCGTTGGCTATATGCTAAATGTCACGATCTGCGAAAAAAACCCGTGACATTTGTCATAGTAAGAAGGAGTTTTGGTGCATGTGGGGGGGGGAGGGGAGATACCAAAAATATCTCCCCTAACAATGGATGTGCCAATCTGATGGCGTTAGTCTATAACCCTGATTAGCTACCCTACCGTTCTACTAGCGGCAAATAGACGTGCGATTTTGAGCTGGGAAGACTACCAACCGTACCAACCGTCTGGGCAATTGGTGCTGTTTCCTTGCCGCTCGTTTCCCCTCGCGCTTGGTACCAGACAACCTCCGTTCCCGCTGGGATACGACTTGGGTCGAGGTTTACCTCAAAATGGGCAACGCCATCTACATCAGCAGGTATGGAGGCAAAAAGCGTTGCCGCTGCCAATACCGGTTGTTGCTCTTCGGTATAGCTTTGGTACAGATTTACCGTTTCTCCCGGCACAAACCCCCTTGCCGCTATCGTAAAGGCTCGTAATCCAGGTTCTTTGAATGGGCGAATATCCAATGCTACCGGTACCGTTTCCGCATCCACCTTGCCCCAAGAAGGCATACTGCTAGACCCATTTTTTGTGAGCGCAAACCCTACATGGGTAGCATAGGATGGTTCTGTCCCATGTAAGAAGAGCGCAACATCATAGGTTATGCCGCCATCCCTTGAGTATGACGCTGTGATGTTGCCCCTATCACCCGGCTGCCATGATGGTCGGTAGTTTACCCCTTCGCCTTGCTCTGGAGCTTGAAATGCCCAAATGGGGGGGTGCATAGCATAGGAATCGTGTCCATCAGGCTGTTTTTCAAAGGTCAGATGCCCTATATCATACGTTGCGGCGGTGTTTTCCCATACCCCCGCGGCAGGTGCTGGTCGTGGGTCTACTGATGTTCCCTCTGCATCAAGCAGGGCTTCAGGATTGCCTATACGGGTATAGAGAAAAG
>CAZLKK010000363.1:0-360 GCA_964559995.1 uncultured Chloroflexaceae bacterium | reverse complement strand
ACGCCAATGGTGTTGTGTTCAAATGTCTTGTCATACTTTCCAATGGCATTTTGAGTGACAGTGTAGCTAAACATAAGCAACTGCCCGTTATATGACCCATTTTCGAAGATGACATCATTGCCAATCACCACACCGTTGCTCACAAAGCGGGGGTCTGGCAACAGTTGAACATCATAGTGCTGGTCTGAAGGGGCTTTTGCCAAGTTGAGCATCCGAATAGACGTAGCATAGGTCCAGTTTTCGGGGTTGGTATTGCTAAAATCAGCGACAAGACGGGTATAGAGGATACCAGAAGCATCTGGCAACCATATTGGATTATATGATTGTTCGATAATACACGGACTATCCTGCCCATTGCCA
>CAZLKK010000362.1:0-3872 GCA_964559995.1 uncultured Chloroflexaceae bacterium | reverse complement strand
GCTAGACCGTGATCTCAACGCCGCGCTAAACATTCTGGCTGTGGGGCTACACAGCTTGGGGATACCCCCTAGAAGCCCATCCCTTTAGGGTTGGGAGTAGTCACCGCCGAATATGCCCTCCTGCCACGGGCAACCCACACCCGCACTCGCCGCGAGCGCAACGGACCATCTGGGCGCACCCAGGAAATACAGCGGCTCATTGGGCGTTCGTTGCGGATGGCAGCAGACCTGTTCCTGCTTGGCGACTATACCATCACCATAGACTGTGATGTCCTCCAAGCAGACGGTGGCACACGCACTGCCGCTATTACCGGTGGTTATGTTGCGCTTGCCCTGGCTATTCAGCATATGCAGACCAACGGACTGCTAGATACCAACCCGCTTCGCGGGGCTATAGCGGCGGTGAGTGTTGGTATGGTAGACAACACCATTGTGCTTGACCTGGATTACTCCGAGGATAGCACCGCCGAGGTAGATGGGAACGTTGTGCAAACGGGTAGCGGTGAGCTTATTGAGGTGCAGAGTACCGCCGAGCGCACGCCCATCAATCGCCAGACCTTTGACGATATGCTGGATATGGCACATACCGGCATTGCTACCCTCTTGGAGCAGCAGCAGGCAGTGTTGCAAACCAACGCAACGTAAAGAGGAAATATCTCAGCATATCAAGAAAGAAACGCCATGAAAGAACGTCCGAGTATAACGGCATTTTTCCCCGCCTTTAACGATGCCGGCACTATCGCCAGTATGGTGGTCATCGTGTCCAGCACCCTGGCAGAATTGACTGACGACTACGAGGTCATCGTTGTAGAAAATGGCAGCACAGATTATACCAAAGAGGTGCTAGAAGAACTCGCCAAGCGATTTGAGCACCTGCGAGTGTTGATGTACAACGAACCGCTTGGCTATGGCGGCGCATTGCGGGTTGGGTTTGCCCACGCCACCAAAGACCTCATCTTCTATACCGATGGTGACGCGCAATATGACCCGCGGGAGGTGCGCCTCTTGCTCAATGCGATGCGTGATGACATAGATATAGTCAACGGTTGGAAAATAGACCGGGGCGACCCCCTGCATCGCATCATCATAGGGCGCGTCTATCACCATCTGGTAAAATTCCTCTTTGGGTTCAACCTGCGTGATGTAGATTGCGACTTTCGGCTCATCCGGCGCAACATCTTTTCCATGATAGACCTGTATTCAGATAGTGGGACAATCTGTCTGGAGTTGGTGAAGAAGATACAGGATGCCGGCTATCGCTTTGCCGAGGTGCCAGTACACCACTACCACCGCACCTATGGCAAAAGCCAGTTTTTCAACTTTCCGCGGTTGTGGCGAACGGGTATCCAGTTGATTGGGCTATGGTGGAACCTCGTTATCCGTCGTGAGCATATGCGGGCGTTGCGCCAGAAGCGCATGCGCCAATAGCAACCGTAATGCGGTAGGGCGGGGAACATAAGGGAAGTACCGGAAGAGCAGGGAAGAAAAATACACCGCTTTTTGTGGTAGGGATGGCTTTCTCTTTGCACCCACTGCCACAAAACCGGCTATAGCTAAATGCGCTCTTGTCATGCAAGAGGCAGCATGCCAAACAACGAGATTCTCCAAAACGACCCCGAAAAGCAAGCAAGATCACCCCAATCAACGTCTAGTACCAGAAACGAACGCGATAGGATAGGGGGGAAACGAGAGCATCCCAAAATAGAGAATACAAGGCAGCATGTGCCTTGTATTCTCCGTGTTATGCTTTACCCATCGTCACTACTGCGATCCAGGATGACGTAGAGCAGCTCAAGCAAGACATTCTTTACGCTGTCACGGTCAACGGCAACGCAGGGTACAACCTTGATATGTGGTGGTTGTCGTAACGCCAAACGAAGCTCATCTGGCGACCAGGCATTCGGGCGATCCTGTTTATTTGCGGCAACCACATAGGGCGTGTCGCGGTAGGAGATAAAGAAATCAATAATGCGATTGGTTTCACGAAAGGTCTCAGGGCGGGTGCTGTCCACCAAAATGATGAGACCGAGCATGCCCTCGCTTAGAATCTCCCACATGAAATCAAAACGTTTCTGACCGGGCGTACCAAAGAGGTGAAGCACCAGGTCTTTGCCTATCGCAATACGACCAAAGTCCATCGCCACAGTCGTTTCCTTCTTGATCAGCTTGGTGTCGTCGGAGGCTCGTCGCTCGGTTGAAACGACTTCAATTTCACTGATGGTTCTGATAAACTCGGTTTTGCCCGAATTGACTGCCCCGCTGATGACCATTTTTACCGTCTGCACACCGAACCTCCACTATGGTATGTGCCCTGTGATTGGAGCGCACACATCTTACATGCTCTGGACACGATTAATAATACGAGAAACCAGGCTTCGTTTAACGCGAGGTTGTGCTCGCCCGCCCGTAGGTGTGGCAGGCTTCTTGAGTACTTCTACCAACCCTGCGGTAGCAAAGCCATACACAACACGACAGACATCGAAATCCGAAAGATTTGTCTTTTTGGCAATGGTGGCGAGGGTATCTTTGCCATTGATCCGGGCGAAGACCCGCCACTCTTCTGGGGCGAGCTTCACCCCTTTGGCTTTTTCACCGGGTTGATCCACAAACCGGACGATCATATCGGTAGAGGGGATACGGTCTTTGATTCGTCCCCATTCATCAATGCGGCGGACACCTTCCATGATGAGGTGTTCCACTGGCACTGGCTGCGGCATGATAGGGGCTTTGGCATCGGGCTTTTGCCCATGCTCAAAACGGAACTCCCCATCGGGCCACCCAAACAACCCATACACGACAGATTCTTCAATGTGCGTTTGGAGAGCTTGTTGCAAATCATCCTGGCTCAGAATCTCCGCACTGACTACCGCCTGAGCAAAATTCATCCCATTGCTGCTGGCGTTCTGTACCTGCTGGGCTTGCGTAACTTGCTCTGGTGTTAATGTTCCTAGTTTGACCAAAAGGTCGCCTGCGAACTCCCCTTCATCCTTTGAAGCATAGACCAACTTGCCTTTCTCAAAGAAGAGAACAGCAGTTTCATTTTCATGGGTTAAATACAAACACCCTGTTTTATAACCTCGGTCCACTAGATATAAAAAATCAGAGAGACCAAAATCCTGGATGTTGCCAACAAGAGCCATCGTTGTGCCTCCAGAACGCTACAACACATCAATTCTCAATAATTCCCCCTATAGTCTACCATAAAATAGGCTATAAGAGAACACGATTTGCAACCACTGGGTCGTCGTTCGTCCCGGTGTTTCCTGATGATGGATAGGGATGTTGTCCTGATACTCCATCAGCTTGCAATACCGGTTGCAATGCGGCTATCGCCGTGGCTATCATGCTATCATCTGGTTCCCGTGTCGTCAATCGTTGGAACGCCAGCGTAGGAGCCATAATGACTTGTACCCACGGACGATGCGAGTGGGCTGCCGACAATCGCAGGATTTCATACCCCACTGCTGCGATGACCGGCACCAAGACGACTCGTGATGCCAAACGCACCCAAAAAGGCATCCCCCCAAGAAACAGAAACACCACAACGCTAATAATCGCTACCACGAGTAAAAAACTGGTTCCACACCGTGGATGGATGACACTAAACGGGCGAACTTGCTCAACAGTCAGGGGTTTACCTGCTTCATATGCATTGACGGTCTTGTGTTCTGCCCCATGATAGGCAAATACCCGTTGAATGTCTGGCAGAAAACTTATCCCGACGATGTAGGCGAGGATAAACCCAAAGCGCAACACGCCTTCGATCAGTTCTCGCCAGAATAGCGATAACCCGTATGATGCCACCACATTTGCTAGGACCATTGGGAGCAGAAAGAAAATCAGCGTTTCCGCGGCTCTTTAAAATTGATAAA
>CAZLKK010000361.1:0-3886 GCA_964559995.1 uncultured Chloroflexaceae bacterium | reverse complement strand
CTCCCCCTCGCCCCTGTGGGTGTATGCGGGTGTGGGGTGAGGCTTGCGCCCAGTGTTCGGCTCTCCCTCGCCCCTGTGGGTGTATGCGGGTGTAGGGGAGAGGGTAGGCAAGAAGGGCAAAATTTCCTTGATTGTGCGACTTTGACGTAGCCCTGGGGAACAGTCCATCCCTTTTGCCCCCCTTTTGGAACAAATATTTCCCCCCATTCCTGAAAACGAGAATGGGGGGTGAGGGTGAGGAATTCCCAGTATGGAAGATGTTACAAATGAGCTGTTTTACGCATGATATTTGCCAGTCCGCTTCTTGCCAGTATCCACAATAATCTGCCCATCAGCAGTAACCGTTACCTCAAACTGGTCAAGACTGCGTGGCGCGGGACCAAGCACGTAAGTGCTATCACGCTCAAACGTTGAGCCGTGACATGGACAAATAAACCGATTTTGTCCGCCGTCAAACGGCACGAGGCACCCCAAATGGGTACACACCTGATAGATAGCCATAATGTTGGTTGTGGCATCGCCTGCCACATCACCTTCTTCTGTTGGCACCAACTGCGGCACTTTGGTAATATAAAACTTCCCTGCGGCATCGAGTTCTGGCGGTTCATCTGTGGTATAGCTGGTTGCCTTGCGGTCAACCGTGAACTGTCCCCCAAATGTCCCCTCTTTGATGCGTGGGTAGGTGAACCCGCCGATAAATGGGCGGTTCGCTTGTCCGTTGGCATCTAGCCCCACCACTTGCTGCATCAGTGGGTCGGTTTTTGGGTCTGGCAGTACCATAGTCACGACCCCAGAAGTAGCCAAAACTGCTGCTGCCCCTGCGGTAGACCAAGCCAAAAACTCGCGCCGATTCATACTGGTGCCAGGCTGCGTTGTCGAATTCTTTTCTGTCATAATTATGTTCCCCCCTTGTCATTCCTTGTCATGCTCGTGCTTGCGATACGGGTTATTTATTACGTTTGGCTTTTGCGATGAATGGATAGACAAACAGGATAACCCCGGATATGGTCAGCAGGAGCATAAGTAACTGTTGGGCTATTTGGGCCGGGGTAGATGGTACGGGAGGTCCGGTAATAACCACTGCAATAACGGCTAATACAAATATAGGTGCTACCCAACGATGGGCTTTGCGAATAAATTGGATCATTTTTCTACTTCCTCCGTATACACTATTTCAACGATTCTGCTCTCACTCAATATTTCGCTTCAAATAGGTTTTCTGGCAAGACAAAATGTAATTCACTTGCACGATCTCGTGTGTCAAATGGACAAAGGATCAATACCGCCCGTGCTTGTTGGTCGCTGACATTTTGCCAGTAGTGCGGGAGATGGGCTTCAAAGGATAGGCTATCGCCAGCATCCAGCACATAGGTGTGATCGGCTATGGTATAGACGATGCGCCCCTCCAGGCAAAACACAAACTCATGCCCAGAATGGACGATAGGGTCTGTACTGCTGATAGCCCCCGGCTCAAGGGATACCAAGAAGGTTTCCAGTACTTTGTCTGCCAGTCCAGCCCCCAAGTCTTCAACCTTGCCATACATAAACGTTGCACAAGGGGCATGGTTCGCCTTCGTATGGACTATCTGTTTCGTATCCCTATCTGCTTCAAAAAACGCAGTAATGGGAACTTGTAAGGCGGCAGCAAGCTGTTGGAGCGTACTGACACTTGGTGATGTTTTTCCATTTTCAATCAAGCTCAGGGTATTTACGGCTAATCCGCTTTGCTCTGCCAGTGCCCGTATAGACAGGCTTCGTCCTTCACGCAACATACGGATACATCGCCCAACGTTAATTTCTTGATTGCACCCGACTGGAAAGAGCACCTTTCCCTTTTCTGCTTGTTTCTGTTCGCCACTACGGGTTAGAGGCTTTTTTCCAGACATGCTCTAGTTCCCTCTCATTTACCAAACAGCCATTATGTTAGATGAGGGATATACGTCCCAATAAAGCAGACAACTAATATTATAGGTGATATGTAGGAGAAAGTCAAGTGTTTCAACCAATATTTTGCTGCAGATGTGAGGTACTTGGGGCAGCTACAGCTACCGATGTGTTACTCTTACCATTTTATTCCCTTCTCCCCCCAACCCCCTCTCCCATAAAGGGCGAGGGGGAGCCGCCACATTGGGCGCACCGCCGTGCGCCCCATACACCCGCATACAACCACAGGGGCGAGGGGATGGGGGGCAGAGACGTTGCATGCAACGTCTCTACAAACGGACCTACCCATAAGAGACAGGGGGGAAAGAGTCGCTGTGGCGGCTCCCCCTCGCCACTGAATGGGAGCGTGGGCAGGGGGAGCGGGGGAAATATTAGGGGTGGGGGGAGCGAGAAAATACCCTTAGTAATGCACCCGTACTGTCGTCCCTATATCGTTCCATTCATAAATCCACTGGGCATCATCCATTGCTAGGTTGATGCAGCCGTGGGACATCAATGCACCACTGCCAAAGAGATCATGCCAGTAGGTGCCATGCATTGCCACGCTACCATTTACGTACATTACCCACGGGATATTGGGCACGTTCCACGTTTCTCCGCCCATAGAGCCACGCATCGTTTGTATAGGCAGCTTATCATACACCGCGAAATTCCCCACCGGCGTATAGAAGCCGGGGCGACCAGTCGTAACCGGCGCACGATAGACGATCAGATCATCTTCGTAGGCAGTAAGCCACTGCGTAGACAGGTTAATATCAATATGCCGCGCCCAAAGCGCAGGTGTCCAGCTTGGCGCACCCTTGAGTTGCTTCACCGGCTCAGTATTCACATTGCGCTGTTCCGCAATCACGCGCCCCAAATCGCTGACGACAACCTCATGCAGCGTATTGAGATTGCGTCCGTAGTACTCATAGGCACGATAGAACGGGTCCATATCTTCTGGGTGGTACTCGAGCTTGGCACGCTCAAAGTATTGTACGGTATAGCCGTTTTCCTGCATTTGTTCGCTGATGGGATAGCCAAATATCTGGACTCCACCGCGCCGTTGCCAGTAGGTAAAAAATTCTCCCTGGATGGTGTGTTGGGTTTCGGGGAAGTAGAGTACCCCATTTTGTGGGTCGGGTATTGGTTGCCAGCCATCCCCTTCCTGCTGCACTTCTCTGCCCAACAATCCTACCTGGACTTCCCATCGGGTGCCAGCCATTTCCGGGTGGTGCTCAAATCGCACCTTCTCAAAATACTGTACAACCCGGCCATTTTCTACAAACTCTTCTGTTATAGGGAAGCCAAAAAGGTACCCTTGTCCATTTGCCCGCCAGAAATCAAGAAACCCAGAACGATTGCTCAGGTGATGCTGCGTTTCGGAAAAATAAATGGTATTGACTTCTGGGAGGGTGTAGGGGGCTATTGCCTCGTGGTACTCCGTATTGCGGGGGCTGTTCCCCCCGGTTTCTGCACTGCTCGTCGCACTATCGGTACGATGTGCTGTTGATGGGGCATGCGTTGACGCATACAGCATACTTGCTTGTGGAGATGCCAGCCAAAGTGCAGCTAGGGTTGGGATTACAGCTCTGGTCAAAAGATGCAGGAAGCGAGATCGCATAATGTCTCCTTACATGGGTTCAGAACAACGGTTTTTTATACGGTTTTTCATTATGTAGATTCTTTTTTGTTTCACGTTACCAAAAAGGCTCCATAGATTAGTATAGTATGGATAACAAAAAGATCGCTTGCATACCTTATGATGAATGGAAGCGTTCCTCTTGGTTCCGTATAAAATTTCACTGGCTATTATAGCATATTTATAGATGTTTGTTCATGTGGGGTGCTTGGGGTTAGGGGCAGGGCAAAGTCCGGTTTGCCCCCATCCCTAGCCCCTGTGATTGTTATGCGGGTGTAGGGGCGCACGGCGGTGCGCCCAATGTGGCGACAACCCCCTCGC
>CAZLKK010000360.1:0-3932 GCA_964559995.1 uncultured Chloroflexaceae bacterium | reverse complement strand
GGCTGGAGCGAGATCATAATGCACCAGCACCTGCCGCACCATCTCTAGCCCGGCTTCAAACTCCGGTTGCACGACCTCTTGTACCCCCTGGTTCCGTAGATCAAAAAGCTGATCCAAATGTATTGCCCGTGCCACAATAAAAGCCTTTGGGTTGAGCTTACGGATATGGTGAACGACCAGCATCGTATTGACCTCATCCGGGATAGACAGCAGGACAAGCCGCGCATGCTGAACCCTCGCTGCCTCAAGCATCATCTCACTGGTCGCATCACCATAGATAACGGGGCAGCCATCCAGTTTGCACTGCTCCAGTACCCGGTGGTCCATCTCTAGGATAATGTAGCGTAGCCCAACCCGTTCCATCACTTCTGTAGCCACATGCCCAATACGCCCATAGCCAACAACCACGACATGATCGGTTAGCACTTCGGTAGGCATATTGAACGTACTTACCGTGTCACGCGGTTGGTACCGTCGCCAATGTTGGTAGATAGGGACAGCAAGCCGGGAAAAGAAGGGAGTAAGCACCATTGTCACAACCGCTGTAGTCAGGATAAGCGAGTAGAGGTCTTCCGAAATAGAATCCGTGTTTAAGCCAACTTTTGCCAGGACAAACGAAAACTCGCCTATCTGAAACAATCCTAAGCCCACAATGAGCGGGGCTGCATTGACATACCCAAACACCCGCGCAATGGTGCCAAAAATCAGGGCTTTACCAACAACAACTAGCCCTACCGTTGTTGCCACAAGCCCCAAGTTTTCAATGAGAAACATAGGATTGAAAAGCATCCCTACCGACACAAAGAAGAGCATCCCAAAAATATCCCGCAGCGGGACGACATCGCTCAACGCCTGATGGCTATAGTCGGATTCACTCAGCACCATACCCGCGACAAACGCCCCAAAGGCAAACGAAAGTTCAACGAGGTAGGTAGCATAGCCAACCCCCACGCCAATAGCGACTACCGACAACAAAAACAATTCACGCGATTCCCAACTAGCAACGAGCCGCAACAGCCGGGGTATCACCCGTGTGCCTATCAGAATCATTGCCCCAATAAACACGATGGCTTTCAAAGCTGCCCATCCAAGCAAGGGTAAACTCGTGGCAAGATCGTTGAGGGTCGGCAGCATAATGAGCATAGGTACAACTGCCAAGTCTTGCATAATGAGCATGCCAATCATCACCCGGCTTGCCAGCGTACCGAGTACCCCGCGTGCCATCAGCGTCTTGAGGATGACCATTGTGCTGGAGAGAGAAATCAGTGCCCCAAACCACAACGACTCATCCCAATCCCATCCATAGAGATAGTGTCCTATGCCATAGCCAAAACCAATACAGGCTATCATTTGGATGGGTGCGCCAAAGATGGCTACTTTCCGCACGGGTTGTAGCTCTTTGAGCGAAAATTCTAACCCAAGGGCGAACAGAAGCAAAGCTACGCCAATCTCTGCCAACAGTTCTATGTCGTGGGGGTCAACAATGTTAATCACGCCGGTGTAGGGGCCAACCAGCACCCCGGCGAGAATATAGCCAATGAGCAGCGGTTGCCCTAGACGATGGGCAAGCAATCCCCCGAACATGGCGGCAACGAGGATGATAGCAATATCGGCTGCAATTCCTAATTCCATAATCGTAACTTCCTTTTAAAAAAGACGTTGCATGCAACGTCTCTACAAATCTGACTTATCCCTAAAGGGGGGGACAGTACTTCCCTTGTTTTGCCCCCTTCGGGCAGTCCCCACAGGACGGACGATTGACTGCAAAGTCACACAAGCAAAGAAATGTTGCCCTTTACTTGACTTGGTATTATAACAGGTGTGGTACTATGGACAGCAAAGCCTGTGCTACGTTGAGCAGGCTGTATCCCTCGTTGTGCTAGACAAACTACCAAGCAGAACATCAACGGGGAGCGAGTAAGGATACCATCATATGTCAGGCATTGTTCTCATGTACGCTTCTGGTGGAGGCGTTGGTCATCGCACCGCTGCCCGTGCGCTGGCGCAAACCTTTGAACAACGCGGCGTGGAGCAGGTGTGGGTAGAAGATGCCCTCGATCACGGGTCGGCACTCTATCGGCAACTCTACACAATGTTCTACCTGGAGCTTTCGGAAAATGCCCCAACACTTTGGGAATATGCCTATGCTATGGCAGACAATAACGACACGCGGTTTGTCAATGACCTGCGTATCTTGCTAGATCGCCTGGGCATTACCGAGCTCGTCCGCTTTGTCCAATCGTGCCAGCCGGAGGTGATTGTCTGTACCCACTTTTTGCCATTGCATATTCTTGGACACAGCAAGCAAAAAGGAAAACTCCATGCGCCGATCTATGCTGTCGTCACAGACTATACTGGACATCTCTACTGGATATACCCTGGCATAACTGGTTATTTTGTCGGGTCAGATGAAACACGGGAGATGCTGATTGAACGCGGAGCACCAGAATCGTTGGTTTCTGTGACTGGCATCCCGATTGCTCCCGACCTCGCCATACCAAAAGATAAAGCTACATGTCGCCAAAACCTCAATATTGTGCGTGAGCCAGTTGTCACGCTTATTGGCAGTGGCATAAGCGTTGAACGGGTGCGCCATATTGTTGTTGGGCTATTGCAAAAGCAGATGCGTGGGACGCTCTTTGTGGTGGCGGGACGCAATAAGGAACTCCAACAAGCTCTTCAGGAGCTACGCGGGAATACAGAGCTAGACATGCACATTTTGGGCTTCATAGACTACTTGGATGATCTCATTACGGCGAGTGATCTTGTTGTAACCAAAGCCGGTGGCTTGACTATCAGCGAGGTGATGGCACGCCAAATACCCATGATCGTGATAGACCCTGTGCCAGGGCATGAAGAATGGAATGCTGATTATGTGGTGAGTGTGGGGGCGGGTGTGCATATGCGGGTGGTGGATATGGTGCCGTCTGCGGTGATAAACTTAATAGAAGATAAGGATCGGCTCCGGTTGATGCAGCAGCAAGCTGCCAAAGCTGCTCGCCCCAACGCAGCGGCAGATGTGGCTGCAGCCGTACTTGGCAAGGCGTAATGATCCCTAACCGCTGAATGGTTATCATAAACGCTACTCATTACCGCGCAAGCGAGACATACGGGTTATCTGCCACCCAAAACCGCCAGGGCGCGAGACGGTCTTGCTCCGCCGCCGAATTTATGCCAATGCGTGGTCCCCTATGCACCCGCTCATCGGGGATGCGTTCGCCCGGCTCAAGCCAAAGCTCCTCGCCATGTATCAGGTCACACTGGTTAAATCGCTTGTCTATGCCAAGCGCACGAGTCAACTTGGCGGGACCGTTGGTTAGTTGGCGTAGGGTGCGCTGCTTGGGTGGGGCTTGACGGAGCATCTGCATCGTCTCTGTCCCCTCTTCCGGCTGGAGTGCTCGCAACAGCACCGCTGCACCAAACCCTTCTCCCTCAGTAACGATATTGAGCATATAGTGCATCCCATAGACAAAATAGACATACGCTCGCCCCGCTTCGCCAAACATAGCTGCGTTGCGGGGAGTCTGCCCACGGGAGGCATGACACGCCGTATCACTCCCGCCGATATAGGCTTCCGCCTCCACGATGATACCACTCAACCGTTCGCCGTTGTAGAGCCGCACAAGCCGCGCCCCCAAAATGTCGCGGGCAATGCGGAGCGTGTCATAGGCGAAAACGTCTGGCGAAAATCGGTTCATAGGCTATTTCTATGGCTGTATATCTGTGGATAAGACCCGCAACTCCCCCCGTAACTGCTTAATCTTGACACTATTGTCTGTCTCTTCTCCCACCGTCGCCAATTGGTGCTTTTTCTGGGCAAGCTCGGCACACAGTTGGTAAAAGCGGGTTATCTGAACCCCATTTTCACCGAGGGGTAACCCTTTGCCCGACAGGAGACGTTTGATGTAATTAACCAATGTTAAATTGAAACA
>CAZLKK010000359.1:3209-3947 GCA_964559995.1 uncultured Chloroflexaceae bacterium | reverse complement strand
CACCGCCGTGCGCCCCTACGGGTACCCTTCTCCCCCAGGGGAGGGGTTAGGGGATAGAGGGCTTGCCCTCGCCCTCTGGGAGCGGGGGCAGGGGGCTACCTTTGCTTCCCCGGCTCACTATATCCGCCGGCTGCCC
Organism: uncultured Chloroflexaceae bacterium; assembly: GCA_964559995.1. Lineage (GTDB taxonomy): Bacteria > Chloroflexota > Chloroflexia > Chloroflexales > Chloroflexaceae > JAAUSY01. Next base: position 3,811 of record CAZLKK010000359.1, on the reverse strand, counting down.
CCACTCCACAACCACTGCCGATTATCACGCTCAATGAACGAGTCCGCCTCAGCCGGTCCCCAGCTGCCGGGATGGTAGGAGTGCAAGGGCGGAGCATCCTCACCTTCCCACGCATCTACCACCTGATCTACAATACGCCAAGACTGCTCGATAGCATCGCTGCGTATAAACAGCGTGGCATCGCCCAATAGGGCATCCAACAGCAACCGCTCATACGCTTCAGGGATACTACACTCGCCAAACGTATCCGCATAGTTAAACGACATGCCAACTGTTCGCATCTCATTTGCCGTGTCAGGGAGCTTTGCCTCAAAGCTAAAGAAAATTCCCTCATCTGGCTGAATACGCAAGCTCAGAATATCGGGGGCTATCGTTTTGCCGGGCGGCAGTGGGAACATCAAATGGGGCGGACGATGAAACTGAATATTGACCTCAGACACCCGCGTAGCCATTGCCTTGCCAGAGCGCAGGTAAAATGGCACCCCTTGCCATCGCCAATTGTCTATATTGAGCCGCAATGCCGCGTAGGTCGGCGTGGACGAATCCTCTGCCACGCCCGGCGCATCACGGTAGCCCGTATACTGCGCCCGTAGCGTGTGCCG
>CAZLKK010000359.1:0-3180 GCA_964559995.1 uncultured Chloroflexaceae bacterium | reverse complement strand
TTGCCTCCAGCACCTTTGTCGTCTCATTACGCACAGCATCAGCCTGGAAGGATGCTGATGGCTCCATTGCCACGAGTGCCAACAGTTGGAGCAGGTGATTTTGCACCATATCGCGCAGCACCCCCGAACGGTCATAGTAACCCGCCCGGTGTCCCACATCTACCGACTCAATCACGGAAATCTGTACATGGTCAATGTAGTTGCGGTTCCAAACATTCTCAAATACCGTATTGCCAAAGCGAAAGAAGAGGATGTTTTGGGCAGTCTCTTTGCCCAGGTAATGGTCAATACGGTAGACCTGATGCTCGGCAAAGACCCGATGCACCGCAGCATTGAGCGCATGTGCCGTGGTCAGGTCACGACCAAATGGCTTTTCAATGATGATGCGCCGCTGTGCCTCGTGCTCATCCGCCATAGCCGCATCAGCCAAATGCTCAATCACCGGCTGGTAGAAGTCTGGCGCAGTCGCAAGGTAGTAGAGCCGATGGGCTGCGCCCTTTTCTGTCTCGCGCAAGAAACGGTCTAGCGTATGGTAATCGTCTTGCGTGTCAAGATCGCCACGAACATACCAGAGGTGTTGGGCAAAGCTGCCCCATGTCGCCTCGTCAAAGTGACTATTGACAAATTCCTGTGCCGACTCGCGCAACAGATCACGAAAATCATCGTGACTATAGGGACGACGGGCAAACCCGACAATGCGCGTGGTCTGGGGCAGCCGCTCTTTCCTATACAGTTGGTAGAGGGCAGGTATCAGTTTACGGTGGGTCAAGTCGCCAGAAGCCCCAAAGATTACCACCGTTGTTGGGAGCACATCAGTCATACCATACCCTCACTGCTCTTTTGTCTTCATCTCATGCCCACCAAACTGGTAGCGCATCGCGGAGAGCAACTTGTCGCTGTAGGGGTCTTCATCACGCGAGCGAAACCGCCGCTGCAACGCCAGCGTAATCACAGGGATAGCACAACCTAGCTCAATAGACTCGGCTACAGTCCAGCGTCCTTCGCCAGAGTCGGGGACATAGGCAGCGATGCCGTCGAGCGTGGGGTTTTCTGCCAACGCTCGCTCCACAAGGTCAAGCAACCATGAGCGCACTACGCTACCATACTGCCATATCTGGCTAATCTGGTGCATATCTAGGTTGAGCTCGGTCTTGCGCCCCATCAGGTCAAACCCTTCAGCAAAGGCTTGCATCATACCATACTCAATGCCATTATGCACCATCTTGACGAAATGCCCTGCGCCATGAGGACCAACATGCCCCCAACCTTTGTCTGCCGCAGGTGCCAGCGTCTCAAACAGCGGCGTTAGTGGGGCTACTGCCGCATCCTCACCGCCAATCATCAGGCTGTAGCCTTCAGTCACTCCCCAAATACCGCCGCTTGTCCCCACATCCACAAAATGTAGCTGATGCTCTTTGAGCAGAGCTGCCCGGCGGATGCTCTCCTTATAGTTGCTGTTGCCGCCATCTATGATGGTATCACCCGGCGCAAGCAGCGATATGAGCGTTTGTATGGTCTGTTCGGTGGGGTCTCCCGCTGGTACCATCACCCACACCACCCGCGGCGGCGCAAGCTGCTTGACAACCTCTTCTAGCGTGTAGGCTGCCACTGCCCCCTGCTCAACAGCGGCGTTGACGGACTCGGCACTGCGGGCGTTGGCAACAACGCGGTGTCCCCCTTTGATCAACCGTATGACCATATTACCGCCCATCTTACCTAGCCCTATCATTCCCAGTTCCATTGGGAGTTCCTTTCTGTTTTTGCTTGAATCTAGCCCTTGTTCTTGGGTGTGGCAGACTCTTCTCCTGGTCATAAAAAGACGTGTGTCCCCCGTCTTTGTCTCCGCTCCCAGAGGGCTAGGGGGAGCCGCCCGGTACCCCTTCTCCCTTCTCCCCTGGTTGGACGTTGATACAGCCTTTTCGCTAAGGGGCGGGGAAGTTTCGCAAAAAAGCGGCGGCATCTTCTGGCTTTAGCGAATTGATATGCATACCACTGCCCATCTCAAATCCTGCCATCCGATTAACGCGAAGGACCAATGAAATATACCAATGAAAAAAGAGATTGCTGGTCTCTTTGACTGGTCCTGAACGAATAATCATATTGTAGGCAGGATCGCGTAGCCCCTGATATACCCGATATAAGATATTGCGAAGCACCCCTGCCAAGTCAAGCAATTCATGAAATTCTATATCGAGGAAACTATCTCGTTGCTGTTTGGGGACAATCCACACATGAAACGGGGAGAGGGCAGCATACAACACAAACACTGCAAAGTGGTCACTTTCTACGATCATGCGCTCGCCACTTGCCAATTCATCTTCAAGCATCTTACGGAAGACATCATCTCCCATATCATCAAAATACCGTCGTGATTCTTCTACACGCCGGCGTACATTGCTCGGTACCACTGGCAAGGCGATAATTTGACTATGGGGATGTTGAATAGACGCTCCTGCTCGTGCGCCATGATTTTTGAAGTAGGTAATGTGCTCAATACGAGGGTCTTTGGAGATTTCCTTACCACGCCGTTGAAATGTCTCAAGCACGAGTTGCACTTCGTCTATTTCCATCAATGCCATCGTCATATTGTGGCGGGGATGTTCTATGACCACATCGTGATAGCCTACACCAACCATACGCCTACGTACCCCTTGATTTGTCCGCTTGAGTTCGCCCTCTTCGGCTAGGGCAGGAAACCGATTACGGACGACTCGCGTTTTCCAAGCCCCTTCTCTGGGCATACGATCTACTTCTAGATCGAGTTCTTCATTACCTGGACAAAACGGACAGGATGAGTCATAGGGTTGGTAGTCGTGGGTAAGCGTAGCTTGTTCAGGTTCAGCAAACGCATTGGGACGCTTTGCCCGTTCGCTGGCAATGATGACCCACTCTTTAGTAACAATATTCTGTCGTAACTCTGACATAAATATACTGGATAGAAAAGCCCTATGTGTTGGAAGCTAAAAAGATGAGCAATGATGATGAACATGCAGCATACAGTTAATGAACCGTTATGGGGATACCCCCCTCATGTGTATTGTACCATAGATGTATAGTTCCATATCTATAGAAATGTACGTTTATGCGGCAAGCCGTACTGGGTAAACTACACACCCGCTCCCCTTGCCCCCGCTCCCTTGCTAGGGCGAGGGGGAGCCAAACATTGGGCGCACCGCCGTG
>CAZLKK010000358.1:813-3949 GCA_964559995.1 uncultured Chloroflexaceae bacterium | reverse complement strand
GCCTTGCATACCAGAAAGAACCCCAGAGCTACCACGTTTATTTGCCCAGAGAAGTGTTTTTTAATCGTTCTCCAACACAGATTCAACCTAACTGAACATCTTTAGTTTAGGGCAAATAGGGGAGACCCGTTATGTTTTGGCACAACACCCGCAAATACCGCTCTCATCTCTTGGCAGGAATAGGGATCATCCTTTTCTCGTTGCTCTTTACCGCCTACCCCTACCTGACGAGAGCTATTGATACTGATATGGATATGCTCTGGAATAATGAACAACTTGTCGTTGAAGAGATGCCCTGGCGTGATAAGGGGACACCCTTTGGTATGGTGGCAACGTTGGGAAACCGGGTGCATGCAAGCGAGATGGCAACCACCGTGCAACTGATGAAGGAGGCAGGGGTGCAATGGCAACGTGAGGAAATCTTCTGGCACGAAGTGCAGCAAACCCCCGGCGGTCCCTTCACCTGGAATGGCAATGGACAAGGGTTCTACAACTACGATATGGCGATTGAGACCCAAGTGCGAGCGGGTATCCAAGTGCTTGGCTTGCTTGACTACAACCCCGCTTGGTTCAAGGGGCAAAACCCATCGCTAGACCAGTGGATTGACGACTGGGGCAATTTCGTCTACAACACCGTAGCGCGATATGGGCGAGACCGCGGTTGGATTACCCACTGGGAGCTATGGAATGAACCAAACTTGCAGCCATCGGGGTATGAGAGCGGGTTGTACACCGTAGAAGATTACGTCCGTATCCTGCAAGTTGGCAGCGCAGCCGCCAAAGCCGCCGACCCCAACGCAACGATTGTGCTTGGTGGGCTTGCCCCCACATGGACGCAGCAGCCATCCCCATACAGCTATGATTACTTTGCGTACCTGTTGGCAATAGCCGAAGCAGGCGGGTGGGACTCGGTAGACATCCTAGCGATACATCCCTACCGCCCCGGTCCGCCAGAAGGCGCAGTGGAGGGTCGCCGCGAGGCAATGGACCTGCGCTATGAATTGCGCTTTCTTGACCGTCTGTTGGTGCAATATGGCCCGAAGCCCGTATGGATAACCGAGCTTGGATGGTCTACGCATCAGGGGAGCTACAGTGCTTGGCCCCCCGTAGACCTAGATACCCAAGCGTTTTTCCTGATACGTGCCTATGTTTTGGCAATAACCCATCCAAGCGTCGAGAAAGTCTTTTGGTATGACTTTCGCAATGATACGGCACCGGCAGATAGCTCCTATATGTCTCCAGTGGTTAATTCGCAGGAAGAGCAATTTCACTATGGCTTGTTGCGGCGGAGCTACCCGCTTATCTATGACCAGCCTACGCTGCGAAAACCAGCATTTGTAGCGTACCGCACCCTCACCCAAATGCTGGCAGGTCTAGCCCCATCGGCTACCCTTGCCGATGGGACAAACGTTGCTTTGCGTGGGGTCTACTGGTACCAATTTGCCGGCAACAACCGCCGGGTAGATGTGGTGTGGCGTACCAGTACCGAAACAGAAGAGATCGTCATAGCATGCGACTGCCGCGAGGCAATGGTCCGTCATTGGAATGGTGAGCTAGAAGCACTGATAACTACCGATGATGGACAAATAGTCTTGTCGTTGGAAGCACCGGGTACCCCGCTCTACCTTGAGTATGATCCTCCTGCGACCCATGGCGAGCAGTACTTTGCAACTACCGGGCGTTCTATCCGTGGAGCGTTTTATGATTTTTGGCAACAACATGGCGGGGTCTATCGGTTTGGCTATCCATTGACCAATGAGATCATCGAGCCAGAACCAACTACCGGCATGCCACGAGTGGTCCAGTATTTTGACCGGGCGCGGTTTGAACATCACCCGGAGCAGAGCGGTACGCCCTATGAGATACAGCTTGCCAATTTGGGACATGCCGTTCTCGTCAAAGCGGGACTAGAATCTCACCTCACCCCCAAGCCAAACCCCCTCCCCCAGACTGACCAACCCCTTGATGAGCAGTTACCGGTATACTTTCCCCAAACAGGACACACGCTTGCGCCCCCATTCCGGGCGGTGTGGGAAACGCATGGCGGGTTGGATATGATAGGCTACCCAATTAGTGAGCCGTTTTCGCAAGTAGACAAGGCAATGGGCAGACCGTATCAGGTGCAGTATTTTGAGCGAGCACGGATTGAGGTGTTCCCGGCGTATGGTGAGCTACCAGCAAAAGTGGAGTTTGGCATGCTGTCACGCGAGCTGTATACCAGTTGGGTGCATATGCCATAATACTTGACCATATATCCTATTTCTATGCATTTTCCAATAGATTGGAAGAATACTTCACAACGTCTCCCCTCGTTGCTATAATCAACATAAAGAGGGGAGTAATGTTCTCCCTCAAGCGTTCAACATCCTAATCTAGTAAGGAACCACACCATGAAACAATCAACAACACCATCAGGACTATCAAAGGGAACAATGGGCATATTTCGCCAAAAAAGGCCCATCGGAATCTTGCTTGTGCTGCTCGCGCTTATCGGCACACTTTGGGTTTCGCCTGCCAATGCGAGTACTATTCCCCAAGAGCCACAACAACCGGTATCCCTGGCAAGTATGACCTGCCCTATCTGCTCCTTTGACATGAGCCAGTATACTGGTCCTCTGAACGAAGCAGAAATCAATGGGCTACTGCTGGCACTGAACGATGAATACCACGCTTGGGCAGTCTACAATCAGGTTATCCAAGATCATGGCAATGTCGCTCCTTTTGTCGCTATTCGCCAGTCTGAAGCACAACATATCCGCATGCTCGTTTCGCGCTTCCAAGCCTACGGGGTACCCGTCCCGGAGAATCCGTGGGTGGGCAATGTACCAAGTTTTGCCAGTACGGATGAGGCTTGTGCCGCTGGCGTAGATGCAGAAATAGCGAATGTCGCGCTGTACGATACGCTCTTTGCTTCTACGCAGCGACAGGATATACTAGCTGTCTATGGCAATCTGCAACGGGCTTCCCTGCAACGCCATCTGCCAGCATTTGAAAACTGCGGCACCACAAGTAATGGGTTTGTGGGGTGTCCTGGCACCGGCGTTGCACCGGGGACGGGTATGGGTCCTGGCACCGGCGTTGGTCCTGGCACCGGCGTTGCACCGGGGACGGGTATGGGTCCTGGCACCGGCGTTGG
>CAZLKK010000358.1:0-713 GCA_964559995.1 uncultured Chloroflexaceae bacterium | reverse complement strand
TCCTGGCACCGGCGTTGGTCCTGGCACCGGCGTTGCACCGGGGACGGGCACATGCGTTGGGGACGGCACATGCACCGGTGGTCATAGTGGCAGATATAGTAGGCATAGCGGAAGATGGGGCGGTGGTCGTTAAGGCTTTATGGTTCAGGGATATGAAGAGCAAAAGAGGCAATACTCCGGGTGTGACAGACTCTTTTCCCTCATCATCGTCATAGCAACGTTAGGAAAGAGCTATTTCCCCCTGTTGTCCACCCGCTCCCCGCTCCCCCCTTGCCCCCTCGCCCATTCCAGGGTGAGGGGACATCTCTTTCCCCTAGCAACTCTGATCACCCAGGTGTTGCTCAATGCGTTGGCGAGTATTGATGCAAGATCGCTGGTAGGCATCGTGAGCTATCCGTTGGGCAATGATGGCACTGCGCCGCTGTTGGTCCCAATAGACGGTAGCTGTGATTGCCTGCTCTATGGCAGCGCAGGTTTCATCTAAGCGGGTGATGTACCTTGCCAGTTGAGGGAGGGTGTCTTGCAAAACCACAATAGCCGCATAGGTGCGCCGTAGGTCTACCAGCAAGTCTTCGGCGGTAACAGTCCCGCTCGTGTTGGATGTGGCAACAAGGTGTAGATGGGGGGAGTCGGCACCAAAGTGATCACTCAATATACGGTGACTACTCCCAACCCTAAAGGGTTGGGCTTCTCGGGGGTATCCCCAGGCTGTG
>CAZLKK010000357.1:0-3996 GCA_964559995.1 uncultured Chloroflexaceae bacterium | reverse complement strand
TGTAGAGCCGTTGCATGCAACGGCTCTGCCCCCATCCCCTAGCCCCGCGTCCCACCGCGGGGAGAAGGGGAACCGAGCGGGGGGGGATTTTAACGTCAGGATACCTTATCTTGAGAGGCAGCAAGAGCTTTTGCCGCTTCGTTTTGGTTCTCTTGGCGCACAATAACGGTATTATCTGGCTTGTGTTCCTGCTTCTGGGTTGCCAAATGTAGGTGCCAGTTGGTCAAACGCAACCGTAAGGCGAGAGTCGTGGCAATATTCCAGACCAAACGGGTGCCAATCTGGGGGTCATCATTTGACAGCGCAACAAGCCGGTCTCGCTCCATCGTCAATACGACAGCCCCATCGGAGCCAGCGCGAATATAGGCACTGCGTCGTCCGCCATCCAACAACGCCAACTCACCCGTAATCTGTCCTGGCAATACCGTTGCCAACTTTTGCGGGGTGTCTAGGTCTTTGCCCATCGTTTCCGACATCACCACCGGGTCACTCCACACCTCTGCTGTCCCCTCCTGCACAATGAACAACTCAGTACCGGACTCCTGGGGTCGGGCGATGATACCATGCGGCGGATAGCGGCGAATATGGCACTGGGAAGCTAGACGGGTTCGTTGGGCTAGGTTTAGCCCATTCCCCACATCTGAATGGGCAAGGAACTGTGCCGCTGCACTGACCGCCTCAGCCGGGCTAGGGATGTCGTCTAGCAGGTTGGAGATAAGCGGCAAACCAAGATAGGAGGCAATATGCCTTCGCACGATGTCTGGGGTCTCAAATTGGGGCCAATGGCTGGCTTTGGGAATGATACGCAAATCAGCATGGGGGTATTCATCGGCTATCACCCCGGCATCACGCAGGGGGACGGTATTGTCTTCTGCTCCCCAAAGCACGAGCGAGGGAGCTTCTATCTGCCCCAATGATCCACTCAAGTTATTCTTTCGCATAGCCCAAAAGCAATCGGAACGAACGCGCCCCTGCCCAGGACGGCGAGCATCTGCACGGAGACGTTTGTAATCCTGCTCTGTGATGCCTGAACGATCAGCAAAGGAGACGGGACGCATAAGCCAATCTGTGACGCTGAGGAGATGGGGGTCTAGGGCAGAAGTTATCCGGTTGGCAATAGGGAATTGCTCAAAAAAGGTGATGGGCGAGATGGACATATTGATACGAGTAGAGAGTTTGCCGGTAATTGTCGGACAAAGCAGCACCATACGCTCAACCAGCATGGGGTAGCGTTGGGCTAAGGTTAAACTGGTCATCCCGCCCATAGAGTGTCCAACCAACACCACTGGCTTGTCTGTCACTTCACGGATAAGCGTTGCAACGAGATCGGCATACGCCGGAATCGTCGTGCGCCCGTTCAGTGGCGGCGAATTGCCATAGCCAGGGAGGTCAATAGCAATGCAGGAAAACCGTTTGCTCAACATCGGCAGTAGGGGAGAAAGGGCAAACCAAGAGCTAGACCATCCATGCAACAAGACCACAACTTGAGCATTAGAGGGTCCCTCTTCTCGTGCATAGATACGCTGTCCATTGATTATATAATTCGCCATACCAAATTCCTTTATCCAATGAGACCCACGCAATCACTCAATGACAGAAGTACGGAGATGATCCCGTCCCCTCCTATTATAACGCCATATGCAACCAAGATTTACCTGCATGTGGTCGTTTGGTGCGAAATCTTTAGCAACAAGACAAGCCAGCGTGTCGCCCTGTCTCTAAGTACTATAACGGGTATTGCTTACCAGATTCGGCTATTGTTGCGAGATATATACGATACATCATAGCATATATTGCTACGTTAGGGTAGTGATGTTGGTCGTTTGGCAATCACATGCTCGCTGCCTATCGGGCGTAGCGGTAGCTTGGGCTTGGTTGTCTATGTGCTGGAGATGGGTATTGTCGGTAGACATATCTGAAAAGGGTTTGCCTTTGCCAGTATTTGTTGCATGAAATACTTGAAGCAACTCTTGGAGTACCCGTTCTCGTTCTTCTGCTTGGTCACTACGGATAGCTTTGGTGACGCAGGTATTCAAGTGATTTTCCAAGATGATACCGTTGACGCGATGTAAGGCTTGCTGAATAGCCCGGACCTGCTGCATAATGTCAATGCAATAGGCATCATCTTCGACCATACGTTGCACACCACGGATATGCCCTTCTACAGTTTTCAGTCGGTTGAGGAGACGGTGTTTGTGGTCTTCTTGCATGGAAAAATCCTTACTGGCTTGTTTACTGGTAGCATACTATTATACCGCACATTGGGCTAGAGGTGAAATAGCCTGCCACACCCACTAGGAGGGACAAACCATTGTGGCGTGGTCTGGCAATAACGCCATACACCCACGCCACAATGGAGATGAGAGGAAACATGCGAAAAAATCACCGATACCCCTGTTAATCTGTTTCAGCTAACCGAGATTTAACATAATCGTAAAACTCCTTTGGTACGATACGCGAAAAAAAATCATACTCAACCATTGCAACTGGGGCTTCATCGCATGCTGCCATACATTCAAGCGGAACCATACGGAGATCGTCTGGGTATTCTTGCTTCAGTTGATTCAATGTATGCATAAATTCTCCACTGGTTTTTGCACAGTGGGTACAGTAAGTAACTCGTAGAGGCATGGTGAGCCTCATCTCCTTTCGGTAAGCTGTTCTGGGGGGCGGGGCGCGGTAGCTTGTGCTCGGTTGAGTACGTAGGCTATAGTTCCCCTTCCTAGAACACTTACAACTATATCCTGTCCCATAATTTTGCACTAACACTTTCATTTCAAATTAAAACACTTTTTACTGTTATAAATGAGTATACTACAGAACCGGTATTTGTCAAGGGTTTTTTTGAAAAAATCTGAAAAAACCCTGGAAATACTCTGGGCAAACTATTAACGAACAGCGTGAGTTTTGGTTTATGGTAACTTGTTTGGGGAAGCAGCATAGCAAGGGATGATGCACCCTTGCTGAAGCTGAAGGATGTATGCTCCCCCCTCTTCCTACCTCTTCCTAGAATGGAAGCGGGGGCGAGGGGGGAACGAGTGATTACCGGTTTTGGTCTCTAGTCTGAACTTACCGGGATAAACTGCCGCATCCACAAACCGAACGCTCCTGGGTTACGGGTCTGTATCATAATGCGCCCAGGGCCAGTAAACCGGCAGACAAGCCCTTCTCCTGATGTCACCGATGAAAACCACCCAGCGGAAGCCTTATCAATGGTGTATTCTATCGTAGAGGGCCAAGCGACAAGGTGGGCATTATCCACGGTGAATTGTTCGCCAGCGGGTATATCCATAGTATGGATGCTCCCAAACGAACTGACAAACAGTATCCCTGTGCCACTTATCCGTACCACAAAGAATCCTTCTCCAGAGAACAATCCTTTGGTGAGATTTTGGGCTTTGCTTGAGATACTCAGCGTCTCCGAACCGGCGAGAAACCCATTTTTTTGCAAAATGTACTCTGTGCTGCCGTCCATCTCCAAAGCAGCAATCTCCCCTGGTTGACTATGTGCCAGCATCACTTCGCCATTTCCCCGCTTGGCTACCATATTTTGGAGAAAGAACGACTCACCGGTGAGCAACTTTCGGGTGAGTCCACCGAGAAATCCCCCCTCCATTTTGCCTTCAATGTCCACGGTGCTGCTCATGGCAATCATCGCCCCCGACTCTGCCTTGAGCGATTCGCCTTCGTTCAACTCAACCTTGAGCATAGGAAATGCTCCGGGATATAACAACGCATACTGCATAACTTGGGTCCTTTCCGTTCTAGTCTGTACTAGAGACCAGAACGCTAATAACACTATTTGCCACCTTAATCCGGCCTACTTGCATGATACCACGCTGTTGTCTCTTGGGGCTAAAGGGGAACACCTGTTCCCCTTCTCCCCACGGTGGGACGCGGGGCTAGGAGATGGGGGGCTGCCCGATAGGGCGCACCGCCGTGCGCCCCTACACCCGCTCGTTGACCCTCGCGGCTCGTTTGGTGGGCGAGGGGGAG
>CAZLKK010000356.1:1727-4002 GCA_964559995.1 uncultured Chloroflexaceae bacterium | reverse complement strand
GGTGCGCCCAATGTTCGGCTCCCCCTTGCCCTGGGATGGGAGCGGGGGCAGGGGGGAGAGGGTGAGCAAGAAGGGCAAAGATTCTTTGATTGTACGAGTTTGACACCGCCCTGTTTTACGCTTATTTCTATTGACGTAGCCTCCTCGTATACGCTATACTCACAAGAACAGTGGGATAGACTTCAGAAAGGATGACACCCGATGTTACCTAGTTTAAGACAACCCTATTATACCCCTACCCTTACCCCTTTGCCCCTGCCGGAACGTCCTGGTTGGATACCTGATGATATAGGGGATGATTGGGACCCTGACCCGTATGCTTACCAAATAGAAGAGGACCTCATGCCTGCTGGAAACTACCACGGTTTGTTTTTAATGATGATTATCCAAATGCTTGACGGGTATGTGCAAACGTTAGGATTAACGATGCTGCAAGATGTCTTTGTGCTTTGTCGTAACGAGCAGGATAAAAAAATGCGATTGGCACCTGATATTGTTCTGGCACCAGTGGCTACCTTGACCGAAGAACAGTTGGTAGGCGCATATAATCTTGACGTAGACCCTCCACCAGTCTGCTTAGTTGAGATTACCTCACCAGGCAGCCACAAGCACGACCTCGAGGAAAAGTGTTCCTGGTATGCTTTGTGGGGAGTAGAGGAATATTTGGTCTTTGATATTGTGGACAAAAAGCGAGTACGGCAACAAGTGCAGTGTAGCTTGTGGCGGTTATATGGCAAAAGCTACATCCGGGTAATCCCTGATGCAGAGGGATACTTACCTATGCAGAGCATTGGGGTGAAGGTACGTGTAGTAGGTCGCCAACCGGAGTTGCGTGTCTTGGCAACCAATACGCTGCTCCTCACAAAACAACAGGAAGCAAAACGGGCTAAAGATGCTGAAGATCGCGCCCAACAGGAAGCCCAACGCGCTCAACAGGAAGCTCTACAGAGAAAAGATGCTGAAGATCGCGCCCAACAAGAAACCCAACGTGCTCAACAGGAAGCACTCCTCAGACGAGTGGCTGAAGATCGCGCCCAACAAGAAACCCAACGCGCCAAAGCATCTGAAGATCGCGTCAAGCAGTTGGAAGAAGAGCTCCAACGGTTGCGCTCTCAGCAAGGTGAAGGGTAACAGGTAGCTAGGAGATAGGATTTCTGTGACAGCACAAGAACAACCTACCCGGCGGATTGTCCTATGCACCGGTCCGCGCTGCGCCCATTCGGAACAGTCCCACGCTATTGCCAAACGGGTGCAGCAGATGATTGCCGAGTATGGGGCACAGCACCCGACCCACGCGATCAGCTTCAGCACAACCCATTGCACTGGTATTTGCCGAGATGGTCCCGTGATGGTAGTCTATCCTGAGAAAACGTGGTATTGTTTGGTAGACGAAACCCGACTAGCACGTATCTTCAATGAGCATATTATCCAGGGCAAGCCCGTACTTGCCTACACGTTTGATAGCCTAGAGTCGTAGTCCATTGAGCCAACACCAGTATGACCCATCCGAAACACACCATCAGGCAGTTATGCGTGATGGCATATCATCGCCGCTGCTCGTCCACCCCATCACATGGGTAGTGTGGCTTGGGGCAGTGTTAGTCGCAGCATCTACCACCCGCAACCCGCTGTACCTTACCCTTATGCTCATATGCGTGATTATCGTTGTCACCGTTATGCGATCCTACGTACCAGACCAAACAACCCCGCTGCCTATTTCACCAGTCCAGTTTGCCCTGTTCGTCACTATCTCTACAACCCTCTTCAATGGTTTGACTACCCATATGGGCAAGACGGTACTCTTTTCGCTACCAGCGTTTTTACCCTTGTTGGGTGGCAATATCACGCTTGAAGCATTGCTGTATGGCTTCACCAATGGACTCATTATTTCCTGCCTCTTTGCCGCATTTACCGTGCTTCATTTGGTCTTGCCTATCCGTTCCATCATTCGCTTTATCCCACGGGCGTTTGCCCCTCTAGCAGTGGTCATTTCCATTGCGGTAACGTTTGTCCCCACCACGCTGCGCCAGTTTCGTCAAATCCGCGAGGCGCAGGCAGTGCGTGGGCATCGGGTACGGGGACTACGCGATTGGCTCCCGTTACTATTGCCATTGCTTGTGGGGGGGCTAGAGCGGGCGTTGATGCTGGCAGAGGCGATGACTGCCCGTGGCTTTGCCAGCAGCACAAGCCAAGAGCACCGCGTTTCGTTGCGGGTTGTGGTTGTGGTGGGATTGACGGCATTGTTGGCAGGGTGGCTTATGCGGCTTGTCTGGGG
>CAZLKK010000356.1:0-1717 GCA_964559995.1 uncultured Chloroflexaceae bacterium | reverse complement strand
AGCAGGGCGCAATCACCCCGCGACAGTCTATCGCCGCGAGCGTTGGCAATGGTGGGATGGAGTGGTGCTCACCGGGGCGATAGTGGTGTTGGCAGTCTTTCTCACGCTGGTGCCAGGTATAGACCGCAAGGTGCTCTACTATATGCCCTACCCATTGGCAACCTTGCCCCTGTTTCACGTTGGGGTTGGGGCAGCGGTAATGGGGGTGCTTGGTCCCGTGCTGGTGGGGATGTGGCGAGAGTCACGGGAGCAGGCGGTGGGGGATGATGCAAGGACGCTTGCTTAAATCTAGCAACTATCGCCTATCCTATCCTATCCTATAGCACCCAACAGCCTACTGGATACGCTCTCGCCAGTACGCCAGCAATTCTTGGACAATCTGCTCTATCCCGACCTCTGGTTTCCACCCTGTCACCTCACGTAAACGGGAATTATCCCCTACGAGCAGCGGTTCATCGGCAGGACGCAACCGTGATGGGTCTACTCGCACCTCAACCGGCACGTTGCCATGCTGTATCGCTAGGTCAAGTATATCACCAACACGAGTAGCTTTCCCAGAACAGAGGTTGTAGACTTCGCCGGGCGGGGCATGCTCCAACAGTAACCACAAAGCGCGGGCTACATCGCTCGTATGGGTAAAATCTCGTCGTGGATCGAGATTGCCTACGCAAATATGCGGCGGTTGATGCCCTGCCTCAATTGCCGCCATCTGCTGCGTGAAAGTCTGGATAGCACAGCGGTCCCCCTGATAGGGTCCCACATGGTTAAAGGAGCGTGTCACGACAACATGCAACCCATAGTTATGGTGATACTGGAGACCGCTCAACTCAGCAGCCACCTTGCTTACGCCGTAGGGACTGAGCGGACGCATGGGGTGGCTCTCTGGTATGGGGGTGTCCGCTGGATTGACCCATCCATACTGAGCACTGGTTCCAGCAATATGCACCCGTGCATGGGGGACGTTGCGCCGTACTGCTTCTAGCAGGTTGAGCGTACCTTCCACATTAACGCGCATTGTGATAACTGGCGCATCCCAAGAAGCACTAGGGTAGCTCTGCGAAGCTAAATGGTAGATACGGTCTGGGGCAGCCTGCGCGATAGCCCGATCCAGCGAGAAGAAATCCTCTATATCTCCCTCGTGTATGGTCACACGCCCCTGCATGTGCTCAATGGGGCGGGGGTCGCTGCGCCAGCGTTTGAAAGCGTGTATTTCTAGCCCCGGCAGGGTAAGCAGGTAATCTGCTAGGGAACACCCGACTGGACCAGTGATGCCTGTAAGAAAAATTCGCATAACGTAGGTTGCTCTATCCTCATGAAATGTTCAAGGAATAACGTTTCGTCCCTATTTTACCACACTGAGATGGTGTGACAGATTCTTTTCCCTCATCAGCGCAACATTACCCAATGAAAGACGGGTTTACCCCGCTCCCCCTGCCCCCGCTCCCATCCCAGGGCAAGGGGGAGTTGCCACAGCGACTCTCTCCCCCCTTACAAGGGTAGACGATATACCGGGACATTCCGGGCAGGAATAACCCATAGATGCCCATAGATAGACCTAGATACCGGGCAAGAGATTCCCGACAGAAACGCAGAGATGCAGAGATTCGGACAACAACGGGCTATGCTGTAGCATCTTGCCCGGAAATCCTGTCCGGTATCTATGTGCATCTATGTTCATCTATGGTTAAAACTTGCCCGGAATCGGTATGACCTACCC
>CAZLKK010000355.1:0-4011 GCA_964559995.1 uncultured Chloroflexaceae bacterium | reverse complement strand
CGGCAGTCGGTTCACCAGCCGCCGGGCTTGGTCATTGTCCTGCTGCCGTACCCCCTCCCATGCTGCCAGCAGGTGCGGGGTGAGCGCATCAAAGCGGCGTACCCCCTCCAGCACCCCCTCGTTCCCTTCTTTATAGCGGTCATCTGCTGCCTTGCCCTCATCCCGTACATAGGTGGCGTAGCGTTGGTAGCGTTCGTCATCGGGGGGGTTGTGGTGCAGCGCATACTCCCTGAGCAGGTCGTGCAGCGTGTAGCTCTGGCTTGCCTGGTCATACTCCACCACACTACGCAGCAGCAGGTCGCTCATGAGCTTACGGACGGTCACTACATCGTCTTCCCCCATCCCCCACACTGTCGCCGCTGCGGTGCGGTCAAACGGTGCCGCAAAGACTGCCAGCGCATACCAGCGGTCTGCCAACGTTGGGTCGTCCCGTTCCATTTGGGTGATGCTCACCTGCAAGACGGCGGTTATATCCTCCTGTCCCTCAACCTGCAAATGGGGCAGTCGCTTTTGCTCCAGGGCTTGGATATACTCGGCTAACGTCCAGTCTGCATAGGTCGCCAGGAAGCTGCCTGCCAAGCGCAACGCCAACGGCAACCTGCCGCAGAGGTGGACGATACGCTGGAGTTGCTCGGTAGCGGCAGGGTCGTCTGCTTCGTCCCGTTCGCCATCGCGCAATACCCGCTGCAACAGGGACAGCGCGTCCTCTTCAGGGAGCGTATCGAGGTTGCACATCTTTGCCCCTTTCAGCTTGGAGAGTTTGCGTGAGGTAACGATGATTGCCCAGCCGGTGGGTGGGGGCAGCAGCGGTTTGACCTGCTCGCTATCGACAGCATTGTCTAGGATGAGCAACCCCCGTTTGCCATGCAGCGTTTGCTGGTAGAGGGCTTGCAGTTGGTCGAGGCTATCGGGCAACCGGGCAGCAGGGGCAAAGGCGGCGATAATCTCCCCAAACAGGTCGGGGGCGGGGCGTACTTTGTCGCCAGCTTGCAGCGCAACGAGCATCTGCATATCGGGGTAGCTCTCGCGCAGTTTATGCGCCGCGGTAATTGCCAGTTCTGTCTTGCCAATGCCGCCCATACCGCGGATGCCATGCACTAGCGCACTGCCGCCAGCTTGCAAGTGGGAGATGAGGTCGTGGAGCTCCTGCGTGCGCCCGGTGAAGTCCTCGGCGGCAGCAGGCAGCCGTGGGGGACCGTAGCGGCGGTGGGCGGAGGTGGCATCGGGGTCAAAATCTTCTGGTTTATCCTCAACATCTATACCCAAATCACGCAAGAAGTTTTTGATACGGTGTATATTGGCACGAGATTCTTTAATGCCATGAGCTATAGATGGGAGAACGTATGCCATCCCATGTCTAGCTTGTTGTTCAAGGTAAAGGGTTAAATTATCGCGGTGTATGGTAAGTTGCTTTTGATAGGAGGCTATTTCTTCTTGGTTTGGCATAAGCAAGACCCTTTCAGGTCATCATACGTGCATATAAGCAATTGCGTTAGTGACATTATAGCATAAGGGGGAGATGTATGCCCCACAACCCGCTCCCATTCCAGGGTGAGGGGGATCTGAACATTGGGCGCACCGCCGTGTGCCTCTATGGTACCCCTTCTCCCCTCGGTGGGGGAAGGGCAGGGGATGGGGGGCTGCCCGGTGCGGTGAGACATTGGTTACTCACCCCTAACCTACCCACCGTGAGACGCGGCGCGGGGGATATGGTAATAGCGTTGTGGGCTTTGTCCCTCTGACTTCTATCCCCAAACGATCTCTGCCACCGGGCGATAGGAGAGCCGATGTATCTCACACACGCCACACGTCTGCAGTGCGGTAAGGTGTTTTGCTGTGCCATACCCTTTGTGTTGGGCAAAGCCATAGGCAGGGTAGGCACGGTCTGCTGTGTGCATGAGGTGATCACGGGTAACTTTGGCTATAATCGAGGCAGCAGCAATGGAGAGGCTCCGCGAGTCCCCCCTGATGAGCTTTTCTTGGGGCAGCGAGAGGTCGAGTACCATTGCGTCAATGAGCAGCGCATCAGCCTGGAGCGGCAGCGCGAGCAGGGCTATCGTCATTGCCATACGGGTAGCCGGGACAATCCCAAAGCTATCTACCACAAATGACGGTACGATACCTACCCCTACCCCCTCAGCTTGCTGCTGAATAAGCCCATAGGCGGTTTCTCGTTGGGTTTCGGTGAGCTTTTTGGAGTCGTCTACGCCATCCCATAGGTCAGGAGCGTGCATGATACGAGGGGGCAGAATAACTGCTCCCGCCACCACGGGACCTGCCCAACACCCGCGTCCTGCTTCATCTATACCGGCAATGCGGCGATAGCCTGCCGCTTGGAGTAGGTGTTCATGACTTGTGTCTGGTGCCAAATAGACCTCGCTTGCTTGCTTTCCCACTCGCCCCCTAGCGGTACTACACAAGGGGACTTTGCCTGCGCTACCCTTATAAGCCATCCCCCGGTTTCGTCCCCACGAGCACCAGCACCCGACTTGCGCCTACTGGCACATCATGCACCGTCATAGCCATACCTGCCTGTTCAAAGAGACGCTCGTAGATATGGAGCGGTGGCAGTGAATCGCTGGCTCTGACTATAGACACCCCAAAGATCAGCCGATAGGCAAGGTCTACGAGGGATGCATGCCAGCCGGCGTGGGTAAAGCGGGGGGCATCTACAATAATCCACTGTCCATCTGGCGTGTGTACCCGTTGTATCTCAGCCAGCGTATCTGGGGATACGATATACTCACTGGGAAAAGTGGCTAGAATGGTCTGAAACGTAGCGGGGGCAAAGGGGAGGGCTTGGGCTACCCCGCGCACGAGCATACCCCTGCGTTGGCTGCGGTTAAGCCGCCGCTGCGTTTGGGCAAGCATAGACGGGGATGCATCCAGACCCACAGCCTGATGCTGTTGGGGGATCGCATGCTGGACATAGCCTGTGCCACAGCCTAATTCCAGCGTGCGCCCTCGGACATAGGGCAGTGCGGCAAGAACCCAGTGTCGCCACAAGCCGCGTGATACGCCCCATGCCACTGTGGTATAGGTCCATGCAAATTCATGGTAGAACCGCCGAAACGCCCAACGGATGATGAGCGTATGCAGGCGGGCAATGGCAAGGCTAGTTGCGACGTTCTTTGATACGTGCGGCTTTGCCGGTGAGTCCTCGGAGGTAGTAGAGTTTAGCACGGCGTACCTTCCCTCGGCGGCGCAGTTTGATGGAGTTGACACGGGGGGCATGCAACAGGAACGTGCGTTCTACGCCAATGCCATGTGAGGCAATACGGCGCACGGTGAAGTTCTCGTTGATACCGCTTCCCCGGCGACTAATGACTACGCCTTCAAATTCTTGGATACGCTCTCGGCTACCTTCAACAACTTTAACCCCAACGCGCACGGTATCCCCCACGCGAAATTCTGGTATTTCTGGCTTAAATTGCCGACGTTCTATTTCTTGTACTATTTGCTGTGACATACGTACTTTGCTATCCCTTTCAAGGTAATGATCATGCTTTTGTTGGCACAACGGTTGATATTATAGCATAGATTGCAAGTTGAGATAGCAGGGGCGGGATTCGGAGCGATTCTCTCCCCTCGGTGGGGGATGGGGGGAAGAGCCGTTGCATGCAATGGCTCTACAACAACGCCAAATTTTCTGCTACAATACGACAATAGTCGGGAACCCCCTCTCCCCTGGTTCCGTAACACCTAATCGTGACGTAACGTAATAGAACACAAGAAAGGAAAATCGTATGAAACACCAGAGAATCCGTTTTGTAGCTACTAGCCTATTGCTACTCTTGGTGCTTGTCATGATCGCCGGTTGTGGTCAGGCGAATACCCCAAGCACTGTGCCAACTGCTACACCAGTACCCGAAGAAGCCCCTGTTGATGCTACTGAAACAACTGATGATGCTATGCCAACAGATGACGACATGCCAGCAGATGATGCAGAAACTCCCGATGACGACATGCCAGCAGATGATGCAGAAACTCCCGATGACGACATGCCAGCAG
>CAZLKK010000354.1:0-4058 GCA_964559995.1 uncultured Chloroflexaceae bacterium | reverse complement strand
CAGGTGTGTCGTTAGCGGATGTTGAGGCTGCGGCAAGAGTGGCGGCACTGCATGATGTGGTAGCGCAATTACCCATGGGCTATGCGACACCGGTTGTTGAAGGAGGCGGTGGGGTGTCTGGGGGGATGCGCCAACGTATCGCTATAGCACGGGCAGTTGTCCATCGTCCCCGCTTGCTCATCCTGGACGAGGCGACAAACCACTTGGACAATGAGACCGCAGCATATATTGACAGCCAACTGCACCAATTAGGGTGTACCCAATTGGTAATTACCCATCGCCTCAGTACTGCTCGTACCGCTGATCTCATCCTTGTGCTACAAGATGGGGGTATCGTTGAGCAAGGAACACACGAAATGTTGTTGCAGCAAGGGGGGGTATATGCACGAATGGTATCGTAAATGTCTACGGATGCAGCTGTCTTGCACGGCTGTCACCGGGGCAGTGCCGCTCGTCTCGCCTGCCGCGATGGTGATCGTAGTGGTAGAGAGGGGGTAATCGTCTGTTGTCGCCATGCCACCGGTTGCTAACGTGACGGTTACATCCACTCCTGCAACAGTCATAACCCATCCCCTCATCTCATCCCCCCTGCACTGTTGGGGACAAGAAATAACGTCAAAACACATATGGATGGTTTCTGTTGGCTTTCATGGTTGAAATGTACCTTCTAGGGGATAATACCAAATCCGGGTAATCACGTATACGAGCATCAGGTCAGGAGTGTCCACCAGTAATACAACGTGCGTGAACGCCTAGCTTTTTGCCGAAAGGAGTGGATAGTGGCACACGGATCTGCCTGGGCTTGCATGCCCCGATGCGAAGGGGTTTAAGACGGGTAGGGGCGCACGGCCGTGCGCCCTTACAACACCAGAGGAGAACTTGCATGTGATGCAATCTCCGGTAGCAATGAGGGTGAGGGGAAGGTCAATGCAAGTCCATAAGGAGGACAGCGATGTATGCGTATCGGATAGAAACAACGATTGCGCCAGATGGCTCTTTGAACATTACTCACCTTCCTCTTCCAGTTGGTGAATCCGTCGAAGTGATCATTCTTCTGCGCGAACCACCAGTCAGCACCCCACCATCATATTCCTTACACGGGTACCCGGTGATCTATGATCGTCCATTTGTTCCGGTTGCACCCGATGAATGGAGTGTATGCTCTTGATTGTGCTTGATACGCATATTTGGGTATGGTGGGTGCATCATGATGACCAATTACCAGCTCATTATAAAACATACATTTATGACCATGAAGTCGATGGGCTTGGTATCAGTGCAATCTCATGTTGGGAGATTGCGAAACTTGTTGAGTATGGTCGGTTGACGCTTCCGATCCCCATTACCGAATGGTTTGGGCGGGCATTGGCGTATCCAGGGATACGCTTACTTGCATTAACGCCCGAAATTGTGGTTGAGTCAACACAACTACCCGCACCGTTTCATAAAGACCCTGCTGATCAGATAATTGTGGCAACAGCACGGGTATATTCTTGCCCACTGGTATCACTCGACAGAAAAATACAAACATATTCCCATGTAATCACCGAGCCGAAAGAAGCAGATAATTCAGAAGAATTTGCCTAGTTTCAAGGTAGGTTTCATGGAATAGATTGCAGGAGTTCTCGTTGTAAGGAAGCATGCTCCCTTGTTTCTTTCAATACGGTTTCCCCCTTACCCTCTGGAAGAGGAAGCAGTGGGAGCGGGGTTAGGGGGAGAGGTAGTACTAGGTAGTAGATGCATTGAAATGGGAAATACGCCCTATTCCTGCCGACAATTTAACCTTCTCTTAACGCTTCTTTCACCAAAATTTTACCTCCTATTAACCGCAAGCCTCCATACTTTTAACCCAAACGACCCATCATCGTAGCACAATAGCCGGGCTTGGAATTTTGTCTGGAGTCCCCAAACGAAAAACGAGGACCCGAACAAGACAAATCCTTACGGGGTTGGCTTTCAAGGGATAGCTAACCCTTCCTGTGCTGGGAACATCTATAATTATGGAGGAACAAAACCGTATGAAGCATGCTCGCACGTTGTATCTGCTGATTATCGTCACCTTAGTCGTGAATATCGGCATGATCCCGTCTGGAGTGTCCTTGGCGACTACGCCGACCACTCCCCATGTCCACCCTGCACCGCGTCTTGAGGAACAGACCGGCGCAACCCAACCGCTGATGGCAGAGGCGACCCCCGCTGCCACAAACGATGCCCCCTTGCCCACCCGTGAGATTACCCTCACCCCAATTGGACGCTACAAAGGCACTGGTGCAGAAATTGCTGCCTACGATGCCACAAACAAGCGACTGTTTGTAACCAACGGTAGCGAAGGGGCAGTTGACATGCTGGACATCAGCAATCCTTATGCCCCCACGTTGATCACGTCCATCTCCATCGCTGATGATCCTATCTATGGTGCAGCACCATACACGGGACCAGAGCCAACGAGCGTAGCCGTTTATACCGACACCATAGCGGTAGCTTTTGTGCAAGACTATCGGGAAGGTGAGGACATTACCGACTTTATCGCCTTCTTTGACACGGATGGCAACCCCATTGCCCAGGTTGCTGCTGCGGACTACCCCGACTCGCTGCCAGATATGGTGACGTTTACCCCCGATGGCAAGAAGGTCCTGGTTGCCAACGAGGGCGAGCCAAATGATGACTATAGCAAAGACCCGGAAGGTTCTATCAGCATCATTGACCTGTCAGGCGGCGTAGATTCCCTGACCAATACCCACGTCACCACGCTGCATTTCCGCGATTTCAACGCCGATGGAACCCGTCCCTTGACGGCAACTACTGACGTGCGAATCTTTGGACCAAACGCCACCGTTGCTCAGGACCTTGAGCCAGAGTACATTGCTGTTGCTGACGACAGCAAAACCGCATGGGCAACCCTGCAAGAGAACAACGCTATTGCCGTCATTAACTTGGAAACGATGGAAATTAGCGATATTGGCAGCCTCGGCTTCAAAGACTTCAATGCTGAAGGCAACACGCTTGATGCCAGCAACAAAGATGACCAGATCAATATGAAGAATTGGCCCGTCTATGGGATGTATCAACCGGATGCTATCGCCTCGTTCAAGAGCGGCGACGCAACCTACCTCGTCACCGCAAACGAGGGAGATTCCCGTGACTATGACTCCTTTAGCGAAGAAGAGCGGGTCAAAAAACTAACCCTCGATGAAACCGTGTTCACTGATGACACGCTGCAAGAGGACGAGAATCTTGGACGATTGAAGATTACTACCACGCTAGGCGATGCCGATGGTGATGGTAAGTATGAAAAACTCTATGCCTATGGTGCTCGCTCCTTCTCCATTTGGAACACCACCGGGGCTACCCCCACGCTGACCTATGACAGCGGTGATCAGATTGAGCGCATCACGGCACAGATGTACCCAGATTACTTCAATGCTGCCTTTGATGATGAAAAAGATACCTTCGACTTTGATGATCGCAGTGATGACAAAGGGGCAGAGCCAGAAGGTGTGACGGTAGGAGACGTTGACGGTAAGACCTACGCCTTTATCGGCTTGGAACGCATTGGTGGCATCATGGTCTACAATGTCAGTGACCCTACGAAACCGGTCTTCGTAGACTACGTAAATACAGTAGACTTCGCTGGTAAACTAGCAGACGATACCGCTGGCGATATTGCCCCCGAAGGGGTCGCCTTCATTAGCAAGGATGACAGCCCTACAGGTACTCCGCTGCTGGCGGCTACCTTTGAGGACAGTAATTCCATTCGCATCTATGAGATCACCAAACCCACCGCCGGCGATACGCTGCCGCATGGGGTGGCTGCGGGTGATACCACCTATACCACCACGGTGCTCTGGACCGCCAGCACCGTTCCTGGCAAGATTACCTTTGACTATGGGACAGACCCCAAGTTCACCGATCCCGTCTCTTCGACCACTGTCTACCCCACTTCACCAGTGAAGCCTGTGAAGATACAGGTGACAGGGTTGATGACGGACACGCAGTATCACAACCGCGCAACCAACTTGATGGGCGACACGGAAACGGGAACGTTCCGCACACCGGCA
>CAZLKK010000353.1:0-4079 GCA_964559995.1 uncultured Chloroflexaceae bacterium | reverse complement strand
TACAGCATAGCCCCATTTTGCCCGATTCCTCTGCGGTTCTGCGGTTCTGTCGAGAATCTCTTGCCCGGTATCTAGGTCTATCTATGGGCATCTATGGTTCCCCTCTGCCCGGAATCCCTGTAACCTACCCCCTGAGTGCGGCTCCCCCTCGCCCTCTGGGAAGGGGGCAGGGGGGAGAATAACCTCGTAGACTTTACTTGACCTACCCTTGCAAGCCATCCCCTTTGTGCCAACTTTGCGAGTCTATGGTAGTATTAGGGAGTGGTGTTAGGATGGGCGAGGGAAAACCGAGCACTTGTGGTTCTAAGACGATAAACCTACCTGAAACCGGAACATGAAACCTGAAACGTTTACCTATGATGTCTTTGTTGCCTATAGTACCGATGAACGTATCTGGGTACGGGGAAAACTGCTGCCCTACCTAGAGAAAGCCGGGCTCCATGTCTGCATTGACTACCGCGATTTTCAACGGGGTGCCTCACGCATCACCGAAATAGAACGAGCACTCCGCACGAGCAAAAGAACGCTGTTGGTGCTCTCCCCGCACTACCAGTACAACGAGTGGACTCACCTAGAACAGTTTTTTGTCCTGCCAGAACACCCCGTCAACGAACAAAGCAGGATAGTACCACTCCTACGGGAAAAATATACCATCCCCCACTGCGTCAGTCACCTCAACCTTGTAGATTTCACTTCACCTGCCCCCGAACAACGCCAAAACGCATGGAATCAACTGCTCACCGCTCTGGGTGCGCCCCCGTTTCAGGAAGCCCCAGAACCAAATACTCGTGACCATTGGCTATTGGTCAACCCCTACCCCATGCCACCAAACTTCACCGGGCGCGTCTATGAACGCGATCAACTTACCTCTTGGCTCAACGCCAACTACGAACAACCGCTTTTTGTGATGCGTGCGCCTGGTGGTTTTGGCAAGAGCACCCTTTGCTGGCAGTGGCTTACCCGTGACGTTCATCCCGCACGATGGCGGCGAGTCGTCTGGTGGGGCTTCCAAGAAAAGGAAACCTGCTTTGCCCAATTCTTGTATGAAACGCTAGTCTACCTGGGGGTAGAGGATGCCCATACCCTCGGACAACGCCAGCAGATAGACACTATCATCCAATTCTTACGACAACCCGAAGGCGAGAACATCCTGCTAGTCTTAGATGGCTACGAGCGTGAGATGCTTGGCTTTAGCGGGGCAAATGCTCCCTACCAGGGAGACGAACCACGAGAGCATGTATCCCTGATGACTGCATCGCAACAACCTACCGCTGCCCACCGCGATAGTGTCAATCCTTTGGCAGACTATTTCCTCCATGCCATAGCAACACTCCCAACGGTCTTGGGCAAGGTCGTGCTCCTTTCCCGTCTGCGCCCGCATGCCCTAGAAACCAAGACCGGTGAACTGCTGCCGAGGTGTCGGGAGATGGAGCCAGGACCCTTGCAGCCAAATGATGCTATTTCCTTCTTTCACGCACAGGGTATCCGCGGAAGCGATGCCGAGATAGAGCATGCCTGTGCTTTCTATGGCTACCATCCGTTGAGTATCCGTATTCTCGCTGGATACATCAGCAATGACTCGCAACAGCCGGGGGATATTGCCCTAGCCCAAAGTATCACCGGTAGGGGGGACATGCTAGAACGGCAGAACCACCTCTTTTACCAAGCCTATACTGCCTTGTCAGAATCGAGCCAAAAGATGCTTGCCCGTCTTGCATGCTTTCGGGAACCCGTAACGTATGCCATGCTGAAAATGTTAGCCCAAACCGAAGAGCAAGAGGCAAAACACCAGGGAGAGCAAGACCAGGGCAATCTGGGCATTATGGGCTTTCTCAAGACTATCTTTCGCTCTTCCACAGGTACGCCCTCTCTCCTACCTAGTGCTGACTCACGACGTAGCAGTGATTACCTCGTGGGGGAAGATAAACCAACGCAAATACTCAATAGCGAGCTACGCGACCTCTTGATGCGGGGGCTATTGCTCTATGAGCGCAATAGCCGGAGCTATACCTTGCACCCATTGATTCGCCGCATGGTCTATGAACTCCTCACGAGCGAAGAGCAGGCAATGCACCATCGCCACATCCACGACACCTTGAGCGAGACGGCATTACCGGAGACGATAACCACCCTAACGGACCTTTCAACGGCTATTGAACGGTATTACCAGACCGTACGGCTCCACTGGTATGACGAGGCAGCAAAGGGGTACTTTGCTACTATCAGTGAGCCAATCATCCAACAGTTTGCTGCCTACGATGTCCAGATAGCTATGCTCCGTATGCTCTTTCCTAGCGGCGAAACCCGCCCGCCCCATCTCACAGATGAACAAAGCCGTTCCCAGGTACTGCTCTGTTTGGCTCAGAGCTATAGTTCTCTTGGCTTTCCCAAGCGGGCATTGCCGCTCTATGAACTGGCAATGGTGATACAGGAAAAACAAGGGGATAGACTCAACCAAGCCCATACTCTCGTTGCGCTTGCCTCGTTTGTCCATATGCCTATGGGCGCATGGCAATCAGCGGATGGGGCTTTGTCCCAAGCCAGTACCTTTTACCAGCAGCGTACCAGGGTCATAGAACAAGCCTATGCCCACCAAAAGCGGTCTATGCTGCTGGCATACCGCGGAGCGTGGGATGAGTCAGCACGCGAGCTAACCCAAGCCCAACAGCTTTTGGAGCGACATGAGTATATCGAGCACATCGGTATGGTATGGGTCTATCGGGCATTACGGGCACTTTTATTAGCCCGACTGCCTATTCGTCCTATCCCTACCTCCGCTCCCCTTACTAGGGTAGATCAGCCGGGCAAATCTCACCACGCAACTAGGGACGCATGGAGTGCCCCGGGGTCTGGGCAAGAAATGACAAACAGAGAGACGGAAATGTGCGATGGAGAGGGCATGCGTTCGACAACTCCCCCCACAAAAGGGGAACCTATCACCGGAAAAACGGAGCAGGCAACCGTTCTCCAACCAAACCTACCCATGAGCGTATCTCCCCCGTCCCCTACAGCACCTCTACCCCCTATAGGCTCCCCAGACCCAGACTCGCCCTTGTCCCCCTTACCAGCTGGGGAACCTATCGTAAGGGAACCAGAACATCCAACGGGAGGAGGCGAAAAACGCGAGCGAGAAGCACAGCGCACCAATGCAAAAATGGAAGCATTAACCGCAGCAGAACGGGGGCATAGTATGCTGCAAGAGGTCCTACAGATGACTGCTCTTCCCCCGCAGGAACGCCTGATGAAAGACTGGGTTGTTGGGGCAGCCTATCGGTTGCATGAGAAGTGGGATGATGCACTAGCCCATCTTCAAGCTGCCCTTACCCAATCACGCCACGATTCGCTGCTCGTTTTTGAAGCGGCAATCTTGCTTGAATTAGCGTGGGTTCACCGGGCTATGCATCAGACAGAGGTGGCACAACACCTTGCCCAAGAAACACAGGCACTAGCAGAACGATGTGGGTATGTGCTTCAGCAGGCAGATATAGCTCTCTTCTTTGCCCAGGTCTCTTTGGATGAGGGCGACAGGAAAGGAGCGGCAGCCTATGCCCATCAAGCCCGCGAGTTTGCGCGGTGTGGCGGTCCACCAAACCATACCTACAAGGCAGCATATGACGAAGCCCTAGCGTTGCTATCGTTGCTACGCGAGGATGGGGATGGGTGAGGGGCTAACCCCCCCCCAACAAGGGGGGAGCTTTCAGGGGTAGGTTAGGGGAGCTGAAACAAGGTCTCACTGGTCATCCCCCTTCCCCTACTACACGGGAGAAGGGGAATCGTAGGGGCGAACGGCGGTGCGCCCAATGTTCCGTCTCCCCCTCGCCCTGGGATGGGAGCGGGGGCAGGGGGGAGAGGGTTGCCCGAAGGGAGCAAAGGATGGGAAAAGAGTCTGCCCCCCCACCAAACCCAAACTTGCCAAAACAGATAAAAGTATGCTACACTTTTTTCTTGTAACCCGGCAGTAACTCGTGGGTTTTATGACAAATGTAATAAATAGTCGTTATGTTCAATGAGGAACGCAACACAAGGAGCTAGAGCTAGGTAGGCAAAACCTACCCAACAGTGAGCAGAAGTCCTCGTTA
>CAZLKK010000352.1:0-4089 GCA_964559995.1 uncultured Chloroflexaceae bacterium | reverse complement strand
GGGCAGCCCCCATCCCCTAGCCTCTGTGGGTGTATGCGGGTGTAGGGGCGCACGGCGGTGCGCCCCATGTGGCGGCTCCCCCTCGCCCTGTATGGAAGAGGGGGCAGGGGGGGAGAGGGTTTGTCGCTCTGGGATGGGAGCGGGGAGACGAAATGGTGCAAGCACTGGATCGTCCCCATGAGCAGGTAAGTGGGGACTACTTCCTATGGCTTCTCCCCATCCAAGAGTATCTGCTCTAAGGCTTGGTATACCCGCTGATACTCATACTCTATTTGCTGCAACAAAACCTCGCTACCTTCTAAGGTTCCCTCCTTGCCCATAGTCTCCATATGGAGAAACAACCGGGAAAGATGCTTTGCTCCCAACTGAGCACAGCTTGACTTGAGTGTGTGTGCCTTGCGGTAGATAATCGCACTTTTTTGCTCAGCGAGAGCCGTCCGTAAGGCATCCATATGCCCAGGTACACTGTCCAAGAACAGACTGATCAGTTCTCGTTGCATTATTGTTGAGGTATCGCCAAAGGCGGTAAAAAACTCGGTCATAAATGCCGTGTCAATGGGGTGATGGGGGGGGGGATGGGGGGATTGGGAACTAGGTTGCTCAACAGCAGGTTCAGCATATGGACCAGAACGAGAACCAGCAGTATTCGGGGATGCCGTCCGCGAACGGACCTGGTCAAGGGCTTGGACTAAGGCATCAATACGGACCGGCTTACTGACATACCCGTCCATCCCTGCCGCAAAACATTGCTCCTTGTCCCCCGATAGCGCGTAGGCAGTCATAGCGATAATAGCCGGCTGCTGGTCATCTGGTAGCTGTTGGCGTATCATCTGGGTAGCAGCAAAGCCATCAAGTTCTGGCATCAACACGTCCATCAAGATGACATCATACGGTGCCTGTTGCACCTTTTCGAGCACTTCGCGTCCATTGGAGACAATTTCTGGTTGGTAGCCGATGCGCTCAAGCAACAACCGCATGACCTTTTGATTGAAGAGGTCATCCTCCGCTACCAACAACCGCAGAAACTGGTTGCTCTGCTGTTTGGGGGGGAGCTGTGCCGCCGGTGCTACTTGCGGCAAGAGATTTGGCGATTCCCCATAAAAATGTCTATTGGTCAAGGTATGCACCAGTACCTCATACAGGCGGGACATCTTCACCGGCTTTAGCAAGAAGGTCATCCCCAACAAACCGCTCTCTTGGACAAATGAACGACTAATCCCCAAGGGGGTAGTCAAAATGAGCGGTAAAGTCTGACACCCAGGACAAGAGCGAACATCTCGCGCCAACCGCAGACCATCCATTTTTGGCATCGTCATATCCAACACAGCCAAGTCAATAATTGTTCCCTGAAGTATCCACGTTAGGGCTTCATTCGCATCTGTTGTCGCATAGACCAACATACCCCAAGAGCGCACCCACTGGCTCAATACCGCACACGTTGTTGGGTGGTCATCAACAATGAGGATGCCTTTGTCCATCAGTTCTGGCTGAATGCAAAAGAGGTGCTGATTTGGCTGCATAGGGACAACCTCAAAGGGAATCGTCATATGAAACGTTGACCCTTGACCGGGGGTACTTTCAGCCCACATCGTCCCGCCCATCATCTCGGTAAGCATCCGACTAATACTCAACCCTAGCCCTGTTCCCCCATACCGACTTCCAATAGCTTGGTGAACCTGGCTAAATGACGCAAAGAGCCGATCCATATGTTCTTGGTGTATGCCTATACCCGTATCTTGCACCTGGATATGGTAGGTACTCGATGTATCTGGCTCATTTTCCCTCAATACTGGTGGATGAACGTTAGATACCCGCACGACTACCTCGCCCTGTTCGGTAAACTTAACGGCATTACTCAACAGATTGACGAATATTTGGCGCATTCGTGTAGTATCGCCCTTAACCATTACAGATACATCAGGGGCTATACTATAGACCAATTCTAACCCCTTTTCGGCTGCTTTTGTGCTTACGACCTCTAAGGACTCTTCAATACAATCACTCAAGACAAATGGGGCATAGTGGAGTTCTAGTTTTCCTGCCTCTATTTTGGAAAAATCCAAGATGTCATTGATAATATCCAAAAGGGAATCGCCGCAAATCCGAATGGTCTCCACATAGTCTTGCTGCTCTTCAGACAGGGGGGAATCCTTGAGCAAAACCGACATACCAATGATGGCATTGAGAGGAGTACGTATCTCATGGCTCATATTTGCCAAAAATTCTGATTTGGTACGAGTCGCTTCCTCGGCAATTTGGCGAGCTTGCATTAAGGCTTCCTCGGCTTGTTTGCGTTCGGTAATATCCTCTTTTACTGCCAAGAAGTGGGTAATTTTGCCTTCATTATTCACAATAGGCGAAATAGAGGCAAATTCCCAGTAGAGTTCCCCATTTTTGCGCCTGTTATGAAATTCTCCACGCCATTCTTTGCCTTCTTTAATGTTCTGCCAGAGTTCTTGGTATCGTTCGCGGGGGAATTTGCCCGATTTCAGAATACGCGGGTTTTTCCCAAGAGCTTCTTCATAGGTATAGCCAGTCGTTTGGGTGAATTTGGGGTTGACATACTCAATATATCCATTGGTATCGGTAATCACAATCGTTGCAGGGCTTTGTTCTACCGCCCGGTTGAGTTTGCGGAGTTGTTGTTCGACATACTCTCGTTCGGCTATCTCATTTGCCAATTCCCGATTTGCTGCTTCCAGTTGGGCGGTGCGCTTAATAACGCGCTCTTCCAATGCTGCATTGAGTTGTCGTACTTGCTCTTCCGCCCGTTTACGCTCAGTAATATCAGCGATCAGTCCATCGTAGGCTATCAAGTTGCCCTGATCATCGTAGCGCAAGACGTAGGTGTTCTTGACCCAAATCAGCTGGCTATTTTTGTGGATAATACGGTGTTCCAGCGGGTCAACGCTTTTGCCTGCCAATATCCATGATGCCCGTTGGGTTACAGCATGACGATCCTGTTCGTAGACCATACGATACCAGAGATAGGGGTCTTTGTCGTATTCTTCGGCGGTATAGCCCGTCACTGCGACACAATTTGGGCTATGGATAGTCTGTTTAGAACGACCTGTCTCTTTGTCAATCAAGACGGTATAGATGTAGTCTGTCACAGAGTCTAACAACAGCTTGTAGCGTTTTTCGCTCTGTTGCAAGGCACTTTCTGACCGTTTGCGGGAGGTAATATCCCGGAGTGTGGAAAGATAGGCTATATCCCCTTCCCATTCAATTTCTTCGACATTCATTTCAGCAACAACGATACATCCCTCACCTTGCAGTATATCTAATTCTGCCCGTTTCCCTGCGACCATCGGAAAGCCAAACTCTTTGCCAAGCAAATCTTCTGGTAAACGATTGAGCAGCATAGCCGCAGCAGGGTTGACAAACAAAATAAGCCCGTGAATATCTACGATGATGATTCCATCGCCGCTTTTGCCAATGATGTTATACAGGCGAGCATGGCTTTGGTGAATGTATTGGAGGTAAGATTGGTATTTGTTTTGGAGAGCCTGTCGTTCTATAGCGGTATGGATAGTGCGAACTAATTCGCCACAGGAGAGGTCATCGTGGAGTACATAGCCAGCGGCACCACGGTGCAAGGCTCTTTGTGCCAACGATTCGGTTGATCGCTCAGCAATAACAACGATAGGGACCGTAGGGGTATGTTTGTGGAGTTGGCTCACGGATGCGAGACCTTCGCTATCAGGTAGCGTGAGGCTCAAGAGAATGATGGCTATGTCCCCTTGAGCATTAGCAAGAGTTGCTTCCCCTTCCGAAAAGTTGTGTGCTTCAATAAGCTGAAACCTGATAGCTTCAGATTCAGCTAGGCATGTTTTGAAGAAGAGAAGCGTCTCTTCATTGGGTTCTATCAGAACTGCTTTCATGCCGGGGAATAACTTTGTTCCTACTCAGAAATAAATCTTCTACCTATCCTATTATACCATAGGCAGCTTTCCTGTTATGTATTTTATGTTTATTTATTATCTATTGTGACAACACCCAATCCTCAAGAATGGGGCTGCCCGGAACACCCGCTCCCAGACATCCGCTCGTTGACCCTCGCGGCTCGAATAGGGCGAGGGGGAGCCG
>CAZLKK010000351.1:0-4091 GCA_964559995.1 uncultured Chloroflexaceae bacterium | reverse complement strand
TTGTTCTATGAAAGGTTCCTCAATGCCATTGTATTCAACCAACGCTAGGGCACCGGTGGCTTTATCAACGGCGTAGACGACCCCTGCGTCTAAATCGTCAAAGAGCATCAATGCATTGAGCAAACTTTTGAGGGCTTGCGAAATATCCCTGGTGGTACTGAGGGTTATCGCTAGATCGCGCTGGATACACAAGGCTTTTTCTGCCTTCTTGCGGTCTGTAATGTCCTCTTTGATGGCGAGAAAATGGGTAATTATCCCTTGATTGTCGGTCACGGGGTAGACAGTTGCCTCGTCCCAATAGAGGTCGCCGTTTTTCTTGCGGTTGTAGAAGACCCCACGCCATATCTTGCCAGCGGTAATTGTGCGCCAGAGGGTGGCATACTCTTCTTGGGGGGTCTTGCCAGACTTGAGGATACGTGGGGTCTTGCCAATGGCTTCGTTAGCAGTGTAGCCTGTCACTTGGGTAAAGCTGTAGTTGACGTATTCAATAACCCCGTGAATATTGGTGATAACGATGGGGTGGGGGCTTTGCTCTACCGCCCGGTGCAGTTTACGGAGCTCTTCCTCGCGCTCAACCAGCGCATTTTGCAGCTGTTGTCGCTGGATAGCCGCGCCGACAATGCCGGCGGCGGTGGTGATACCGTCTACTTCCGCTGGCATCCACTCCCGTTTTTGCCGACAGTCTGCTAATTCCAGACACCCCCACCACATATTGTCAACGAAAATGGGGACGATGACCAACGACTGTATGTGCTCTTGGGTGAGCAATTCTTGTCCATCTTGGGGGCAATGTTCAATTGTCTCTTGCACGGGCAATCCCTGAATGAGCTGCTCCTGCCAGTAGACCACCCGCTTGTGCAGCCAATCTTCTTTGTTTACTAAACACATATGCGGCTCAAAGTCAGGTGAGACCCACTGGTATAGGTAGCCAGCGGAATGATCATTGCTGCTCGTGTCTTGCTCAACCAGCGTAATACGCGAGACATCTGCTGCCATACCCAACCGTTCAAGGAACGTCTGCATCGTTGTGTGCAAGTTCATACTCTGGAGAAAGCGTATAGCAGAGGAGGCTATCACCTGATAGATGGCATACTGCCGCCGGAGATGATCTTGCGAAGGGGGAGATATAGGTTGGCATGAAGACATTTGCATGGGAACAGTATCGCACTTCTACATGTTGGTCACTACACCATTGTATATCAACTTTTGCATCATCTATCTTGACTAACTAGCTATTGTCTGTTTTGCAAGCGTACTTGCTTCTTATCTTTCTCTTGAGTACATGCATTATACCATCTTTCGCTATCCTATGACAAAGAAAATTATTGGGTATGGCATACCCCTGTCCCCTAGCCCCGCGTCCCACTACGCGGGAGAAGGGGAACCCGCTCCGGTCAGCCCCCAACCCCTCGCCCTGCGTCCCACTACGCGGGAGAAGGGGAACCGTAGGGGCGCACGGCGGTGCGCCCAATGTTCAGCTCCCCCTCGCCCTGGGATGGGAGCGGGGGCATGGGCTACTCTCCCGTTGGTCCATTAGGCTAGTTGCATCACATCGCGTCAACGGCTATAATGAAGTACATAATTCAGGTGGCATTTGGGGAAAGTCCATGCAAACTTTCCATACAAGAACCGTTCTATTAAGGTATAGAGCCATCTTGTCTTTTCGGGTATCCTTTAGATACTAGGGGTAGGGTTGTGCCAAAGTTGCCCGATAGCTGAGAGCATAGCTCCCAAACGGATTACCTATGAGCAAGCCGTTAGAATCAGGCAGACTACAAAAAACCGTAAAGGTTCGTTGGAAGACGATAGCGTTATGGTATTGTCTACGGTATATGAACGCGGATGTCAATGGGGCGTACAATACGAAAAGTAGCTCCTGATGCGTTCGCGCAGGGGAGTAGCGGGTGCGTAGTTCACCCAGTGCGGCTCGCCGCATAAACACTTCCAGAGATTTCTCTGGTTTTGGAACTATATTGACCAGAAATGAAATACTATCACCCTTATGAAAACTGACGATACTACTTCAACAGACCAACGGGCTAATGCCTTGCTTCGTATTGTTTCTGCTATTGAGACTGCAACAACGCTGGATGAACTCTTGTTGCTGACGCTCAGTGAATTTGCAGACCTGCTCGATGTGACATATGGTGCAGTCATCATGGTAGACGAAGATAAGGTAAGCTCGCGCATCATCAGTACCTACCCGCCGCGGGTTACGATGCCGCGTCCTGTGCCGGTGAGGGAAACCCCTTACCTCAAGCAAGCTATAGAAACCCGTAAATCTATTCAAATCTACGATGTGCAAACAGTAACAACACCATCGGTTTTCTTACAACATCTCCAAGAAAACTCCGTTATGTCTGCCTTGATTGTCCCCCTCTTTGCCCAAGACCGGGTAACAGCATTGTTGGCATTGGGGACAACGACAACCCATCATAGCTTCTCGGACACCAGTATTGAATTAGCCCGTATTCTTGCGGGGCAGCTTGCGGCGGCTATCACCTCGTTTGTATTGACAGAATCCGCCCAGCGGCGCAGTGCAGAATTGGCAACCCTCAACGACATCTCCTCGGCAGTCACATCCTCACTCAATACCCAAGAAATCTACCACCTTGTGGTACAAAAGCTCAATGAGTATTTTCGTGTGGAAGCCGGCTCCCTGCTGATGCGGGATGAGCATAGTGGCGATCTAGCGTTTGTGATGACGTTGGAAGCCGGCATAGAAAAGCTCGCCGGAGTGGTAGTGCCAAAGGGCGAAGGAGTCGTTGGGTATGTTGCGGAAAAACAACACTATGCTATTGTGCCAGACCCCCATCAAGACCCCCGCTTTTACAGCAAGATTAGCGAGAATATGGGCTACACTACCAAATCTATCTTGTGTGTTCCCATGATCGTCAAGGGGCGAACTATCGGGGTGATAGAATTGCTCAATAAACGCGAGGGAGAATTTACCGAAGAGGATGCAGACCGCCTAATGCGAATGGCAGCAACCATTGGGGTAGCTATTGAAAATGCCCGTCTCTTCCAACAAGTCGCCAACGGGCGAGACCGGCTGGAGGCGGTGCTCAACTCCAACAAAGATGGTATCCTGATGGCAGAAACCAACGGCGTGATTATGATTGCCAATCCCCGTGCTGCCCAGTTTTTGCAGCAAACGCAAGAAGAACTGCTTGGTTGTCAGATCAATGACCTGATTACCACCCTGCATAGTCGAGCAGTAGATGTATTGACCCCCGCTTGGCTTCATGAGAGTGCTGGCACTTCCGATATGGTCGAGCTGGAATTGCAAAATCCCCATTGCTTTATCCGGCAAATATCGCTGCCCGTCCGTGATGCCCGTGGTATGGTGATAGGGCAGCTGCTGCTGCTCCAAGACATCTCTGGTGAGCGGGAATTAGCCCAATTGCGCGATGACTATACCGGTATGCTGGTGCATGATTTGCGTGCGCCATTGACAGCTATTATGAATGGCATCATGATGGTACGGCGGGGGCTAGGCGGTCCCGTCTCGACACAACAAGACGAGTTGCTCAATATTGCCTACCAAAGCAGTCAGTCTATGCTTGAGATGGTCAATACCCTGCTGGATATTTCCAAGATGGAACAGGGACGTATGACCCTCAATATTGAGCCATTTTCGCCCTACACGGTGATAGATGAAACGTTTGATAGGCTGCGGGCTTCGGCAGCAGACCACGATATAACGCTCGTTTCACAGATACCAGACAATCTGCCCGTCTTGGATGCAGACCGGGAAAAACTCCTCCGTATTTTGCAAAACCTGATAGATAATTCTATCAAGTTCTCGCCACACGGCGGAGAGATTATGCTAGGTGCTGCCTATCTCTCCCCCATACATAATCCGAGAGACAAGGGTTTTGCTGTTTTTTCTCCTATCGAATTACCCGTACATTTGCCTGAATTGACAAATGAAGAATGGTTGTTGTTCTGGGTAAGCGACCAGGGACCAGGTATCCCGCCTCAATATCAAGAGCGTATTTTTGAGAAGTTTGGGCAAATACGCGGGCGCAAAGTACGGGGTACCGGGCTAGGACTAACCTTCTGTAAACTGGCTACTGAATCGCATGGCG
>CAZLKK010000350.1:0-4124 GCA_964559995.1 uncultured Chloroflexaceae bacterium | reverse complement strand
CTTGTTCTCTTTGGCTGTTCTTAGCACCGCCGCCCCCACCGGGCG
Source organism: uncultured Chloroflexaceae bacterium (assembly GCA_964559995.1). Taxonomy (GTDB): domain Bacteria; phylum Chloroflexota; class Chloroflexia; order Chloroflexales; family Chloroflexaceae; genus JAAUSY01. The sequence goes on along the minus strand of CAZLKK010000350.1, from coordinate 4,079 downwards.
GATTGCCACCGCCACCCCGTGCGGAGATACGCGATCATCGTGGCTATCCGAACCCCAATGCGACTCTGTCCAAGTATCTGTCCCATCAATACCGCTGGTGTCGGGGGTTTCCATGCCGCACAATGCGGACAGTACCGCTTGGCTTGTTACCCCCGCTCGCCAAACAACGCTCGCCCAAGACGCACCATCGTTGCCCCCTCTTCTATGGCAACCTCGAAATCATCCGACATGCCCATGGAGAGCGTTTCCCAACGGGCAGCAGGGAAGCGAGTAGCTAGGCTATCGCGCAACACCCGCAACCGCCGGAAGACTACCCGTACCTGCGCCCTATCTGCTGTGAAGGGGGCAATCGTCATCAGACCGTCTACGCGCAAGTGGGGGAGCGCAAGGATAGCCGCGACCTCTTCCCTAAACTGTGTCATACCAGCACTATTTTCTACTCCCCCTGCCAGCGAAAACCCCTCTTTGCTTGCTTCGCCACTGACATTTACCTGGAGCAGCACCGGCAGCTTGGGAGTATTCCCGGTCCCGGATGTCGTTGCGGTTTGCCCCTGCCGATTGAGCGTCTCTGCCAGCCGGACACTATCTAACGAATGGACATAATCAAAGAGTTCACATGCTTTCTTTGCCTTGTTGCGCTGCAAGTGACCAATCAGGTGCCAAGTAGCCGTATGGCGGAGCGTGGGGTCGCTCGCCTGCTTGTGTTCTACCTCTTGGATGCGATTTTCCCCGATGTGCTGCACCCCTGCGGCTATCACCTGTGCGATAGTCTCGGCAGGGTGCGTTTTGGTTACGGCAATCAGCGTTACCTCATCCGGGCTGCGTCCTGCCCGTTGTGCTGCCGCTACGATGCGCTCCTGTATGCTGGCAACGTGGTTGTCAATTGTGTTTGACATAACCTACCATTCCAACAAGAACGCACCGCCAGTCATACCCGGACCGAGGGCTAACATCACCCCTTTGTCGCCGGGCATGGGGGTGCGGTTGCGTAGCACCCGATCAAAGGTGAAGATCACCGATGCAGAGAGCATATTCCCGTGGTGGAAGAGGACTTCATAGCTTGGTTGCATCTGCTCATCAGAAAGCCCCAAACAGGATTGGCACACCTCAAGGATTTTGCGCCCTCCCGTGTGAAATGCCCAGTGGGGAATGTCGTCTATGGTGAGGTTGTGGCGGCGCAGTAGCCCCTCAACCACCTTTGGCACAAGACGGCTCACCTGTTCGGGGATGGTCTTGTCTGTTACACTTTCCCAATAGTCCCCCTGACGAATGGCGATAGAATCGAGGGAATGGGGGGCAAGTTCTTGGTAGGAATCCAAGAACAGGGGGTAGGGGGATAATGAGGATTGCGGTAGAGGAGATTGGGGTTTGCCCAAGATCATTGCCGCCCCCCCCTCGCCAAAAATAAGCTGTTGAATAATTGCCATTTTCCCTTCGGCACGGGGGTTGAAGAGGGCTGCCACCGCTTCGGCAAAGACGACTGCAACGTACCGTGCCTGTCCAGAGTGCAACAGACTCTGTGCCATCTGCAGCGTGGGGATAGAGCCAACACAACCATTGCCCACGAGGTTGTAGCGGTTGGTGTCGGGACGACCTATGCCGTCTGTCTCAAACAGCACCTCGGCAATACCAGGTGACATAAAGCCAGTTGACGTAGTGGTAATAATGGCATCAAGCTGCGTGAGATCGAAATGGTCGCCAGCGGCAGCATGCAGGGCAGCGGCGGCAAGGCGGGGGGCATAGATGCGATGGTAGGCTGCCAACTCCTCGGCGGACACATCGGTACCAAAGTCTCGCGTTGTTTGCGAAAAACTGCGGGTATGGATGGCAGCATTTTTGACAATGATTTCTGCCAGTTTATGCCCTTTGTAGCCAAGCATGTCCAGCACCTCTTCTTGCGTGTATAGTTGTGGGGAATAGGTGCCAATGCCAAGTAGCTGTATGGCATTGACATAGTGTTTATGATTGGTTGATGTGGGGGAGGTAGCTTCTGGCTGAAAGCACCCTAACACATCACGCACCAACGTCTCGTGCATTGACGAAACCTGTTTGACATGATCAACGCCTTGTTGTACAGCGTCAACAAAGGAGTCGAACCCATAAGAAGATGAACTGGTTGCTGATTTCATGCATTCTTCCTTCTAGTACAAAACGGCATTAAACCATCCGATACCAAGAATACTCACCGAGGCGGCAACGAGATACCAAGCCCATTGCCATGCTGCTGGTCCAGGGTGATAGTGGCATCGCCAAGCGGCGAGCACAACACCTATGGCGGATATGCTGATACAGGCAACAAACACTCCGGTGAGTCCCGTGGGATAGACCGTCAGGATGCCCAAAAGGAGCATCAGGAAACAACATCCCCAAAGTGCCAGCAATGACCAGCGCATACCAAGCCTCCGCGTGATGCCGCCAAAGCCAACATGCTGGTCTTCCTCGATGTCAGAGAGCGACTGGGAGATGTTCAGGGCAATACTGGCGGGCAGGGCGGGTAGCCAGATAAGGGCTAGGGTCGGGTTCCATGCATCCATTGCGGCAAAGGGCCAAAGGGGCAACAGCGAAAAGCCAATGGTATAGGGGAGCCAACTGAGGGCTGTTCCCTTGAACCAAAAATCGTAGGCAAGCCCGGAACCTAGCCCCAAGATGGCAAAGAGTAAGCCATACCAACCAAACGTCAGTCCAAGCAGTAATGAACTGATACCAGTGGTAATGGCAATGATGAGCGCAGTTCGGGGGGTTGCCCGTCCATCTACCAGCGGTCTATCTGGCTTGACTTGCCTGTCCCGTGGCAGGTCTATCAATTCGTTGGTGATGCCGGTGCATGCTTGGGCAAGCGAAACGACCCCCACAACGCGCAGCAGGAGTAGCCCATCGGGTATGCCACCGGCGGCGAGCAGGCAAAAAACAACCGTCGTTGCGAAGATAGCAACGGCGGCATAGATATGGACCAATTCAAAGTACGACCAGATACGGTTGATAACCATAGTTAGCCTGTCCTTGTTTACCCTGCATTTACCTACGCTCGCCGTTCTTCGTCTAGGAAAGATTGTACCAGCGGGTGGTACACGTCCGGGCGTTCGATCATGGGGATGTGTCCACATTGGTCAATCCATTCCAACCGGCACGTTGGGATAAGCTCTGCTACTACGGGTACGCCTGTCTGGGGCATGATCATATCCTGACGCGCCCCGATGAGCAGCGTTGGAGCGGTTATCTGCTGCATAGCAGTATTGATAGCCGGGTTTAAGGCACTAATGATGCTTTGAAACGAAGTTCGCTGGTCCATATTCAGAAAGTCGCCAAAACTCTCTTGCAACATGGGGTCGTCTGGCGGCATACGGTAGAAAAATCGCCATGCAATGGTCTGGTAGATTGTTGGGACACTCCCTTGTATCTGTGGGGGTTGCCATAGGGTGAGCCACGATTGCCAGAGAGCCATCCAGGGGTGCCAGAGCGACATCCAGGGCTGCCACATCACAAGGGATAGCCCCATTTGCCCCAACATTTGCTCAACCATACGGCGTTCAAACTCGTTGGTGAAGGTGCTAAAGCAGGTCAACACGAGTCGCCTAACGCGCTCTGGCGCATGAGCCGCTATGTGTACGGCGATACCACACCCAAAGGAGTGGGCTACTAGGTCAAAGGTAGCAAGGTTGAGCTTGTCGGCAAACTCCAGCGTGACCTCAGCGAATCGTTCAGCGGTAATATCGCCGTCAAGGGCTGGAGATTGTCCATAACCGGGTAGATCAAGGGCATAGACCGTGTGGTCAGCGGCAAAGACTTCTAGGGAGTTGTTCCAGTAGCGGGATGAGCCTCCCCACCCATGGAGCAGGATAAGTGGTCTGCCGTTGCCCTTTTGGTGATAGAAGATGGTGCTGTCTGAAAGTGTTAGAGATTGCATAAGAAGTATTTTCTCAATAGGGTTGTTCTTCATGGAACCGGAGACTGCCCGATTATTATAGCATAGCTTGCCCGTTGGCTCTACTAGCATAGGGGGTAATTTTTGCTTGGTTTGTGGGATGTGAGGGGTTTACTTGACATAGTGTGCGGTCTGGATTGTCTATTGTAGGTAGGGG
>CAZLKK010000349.1:0-4151 GCA_964559995.1 uncultured Chloroflexaceae bacterium | reverse complement strand
GCAGATATACCGCGTCTTGGATGATGGGTAGACTCCCCCCCTGCCCGGTTCCCCTTCTCCCCTCGGTGGGACGCGGGGTTAGGGGATGGGGGCTGCCCGGCAAAACATTGCTTGCAACGGCTCTCCACGTTTTGCGCTTTGCGCTTTGCGCTTTGCGCTTTGCGCTGCAAAGACCCATGCTCCCTGTCCCCTTGTCCATTCTGTGCTATACTGAACAGGATAAGAACAGCAAAGGTCAAGGACACAACAAGCCCTATGCTTCTACAAGTAGTTATTCCCCTGCTTTTGGCAATAGTAACAACGTACCAAGCATGGCGTTCTCCAGCTACATCCTACCAACACTGGGCATTTGTCGCTGCTGCCACAGCATTTGGGTTGTTCGCGGTGCTCAACCTCACCGCAATACTGGGTTATACTGGTTGGTGGTCGCTTCCCCTCTTGCTAACCGCCGTTTTCCTGGTAATGAACGGGTTATTCATACTGGTGCGCGGGTGGGTTTCTCAGCAGCAGGCAAAGGGGACAATTTCCCCCCGTCTAATTCCCAAGATACTGCTTGCGCTTGAACTCATCGCATTGACCCTGTGGACCCTAGTATTCACCATGCCCTACCTTGATATGGACCCGATGATTATTCCCGCTGGTGAAGAATACCTCGCCGCGATACAGTCGCATCACCTCTGGACCCGGGTTCAAACATGTGGCTGGTGTGGCTGGTGGAATGATGGGGTGCGGGGAGGTGCTCCTTCCAATGTTGATGTGTATGGGGCAATGTTGCACCCACTGGTCATTGTCACAAACCTGCTTTGGGGGGTACGCAATGGCACAGAGATAGCATTGGCAGCATCCTTCTTGTTGGGGGGATTGGCGCAGTGGTGGTTGGCAACGGTGCTTGGTGTGGGGCGAGTAGCACGGCTTTGGAGTGCGGCTATGGCAGTTGTCGCTGGACACCTCGCCGGGCGCATTGAGCTAGGCACATTTGGCTTGGTGCTCTCCACAGCTGCGTGTGCATTGGTGTTGCCCCCGCTCATCCAGGTGATACAGACGCAGCAAAAACGGGCGGCGATTGCGCTTGGGGTGATGCTTGGCTTGGCAGCATTGTCCGGGCAGGGATATATACAAGTGGGGTTACTTTGGATGTTGCCCGCCCTGCTCTTCCTGCTCCCCTACGATGATCTCCCGCAGCTTTGGCGTATTGGCAAGCGGCTTGTGCTGGCGGTTGTGTTGGCGGGGTTGTTGGCTGCCCCCTTTCTCATCCCCTTTGGGCATTTCCTGCCAGAGTTTGCCAAACACACCGTACCAACCTTACGCGGACAGCCTTTTACCTACCTGCTCTTCAATCTGGTTGTGCATGAACCGGATTTCTTCTCCGAACATTCGGTTGCACTCAATAAGCATATTCACCCCTGGCTCTATATCAACTTCATTGGGTGGGTGCCGCTCCTACTGGTCTTTTTCGCTATGGCTAGTGCCAAGTTTGGCGCACAGCTTCGTCTCAAGCTGATGCTTTTGGCAATGGCGTTGTTGGTGCTTTGGGGTGCCAGCGATGGTCCAATGGAGTTTCTCGCACGGCTTGCCCCTGAGAGTCTGGCGACATCGCTGCGAAGTATGCGCTACTACTCGGTGATTGCCGGGTTGGCCATACCGCCGCTGCTAGGGTTGGCGGCTATGGGGCTAGATTGGCTCATCCAACACCCCCTATGGCAGCGGGTTCGCTTTATTGAAGCCCGGTTCCTTTTGTTGGTTCCTTTGCTTTGGGCATTGGCAACCGGTTGGTCTTTTGGGCGACATTGGATGGCGGTTAAGCCTATAGACACAGATGTCTACCCCGTCTTGCAATCGTTGCAAACGCAGACGAGGCAATGGGTCAATACGCCGCATGGTCAATTTCGCTTTGTTGAGCCAGCAGTAGGGATGGGACTCAAAGTTGCAAATGGTATTCGCCCCTGGATGTGGAAGGGACGGAATGACCCGACCCCCTTTCTCTGGGTAAACCACGCAGGTCATGACCCACCGGCAGAGATGGCACCGTATGATATGGTTGAAGGGTTTGCGCGGTATCTTGGTGGACCAGAACGGAGCTATGCTCGCGTAGAACACCCTGACAAGACCTTGACGCTCTGTGAAGCAACGGGAGTCGGGGGGCATATTGATGTGCATTGTGCTACTAAGCAGGCGGGATACCTTGTGGTGAAGGAGAATACATGGACGGGGTGGGAAGCGGCAATAGATGGGCAATCTGTCCCACTGCGCGAGAGTCGCTGGTTATCGGTCTCGGTTCCAACGGGCGAGCATACGATTACCTTTCGCTACCGTCCGTGGGATGTACCGCTTGGTTTGGGGCTATGTTGTATCGGGGTCGTGTTGGCGGTGGTGGTCTGGTGGCGGGGGGAGCGGTGACTTTCCCTTGCCTACCAACAAAATATTAGTTGCAAAAACGCTATATTGTGCTATGATACATAGAATATTGGTTGATTAGGAGAAAAAAACTCTATGAATACCATACTCATTCCACTTGATGGTTCTGATCTCTCCAGAGAGGTGTTGCCCTATGCCCGGACGCTGGCGAACGCGCTCTCTGCTCATGTCCATATGATACGGGCTATAGCTGATGCACCCGCCGATGACGTGCGCGAGCGTATGCAAGCCGCGCTGGAAAAAGAGGCGCAAGCATTGCGTGACGCAGGGCTACAGGTCTCTACTGAAGTAGTCTTTCAATCACCTGCAGTTGCGATTGTGCAGAAAGCCCAAGAAAAGCAGGCAACGTTGATTGCTATGGCAACCCACGGCTATAGTGGGCTGCGCCGTTGGGCCCTAGGTAGCGTTGCAGACGAGGTAGTCCATACCACGACGACCCCGGTGTTTCTGGTGCGTTGCGAGGGAGAAACCCACGACAGTACCCATACGCCACAGATACGGCGCATACTCGTGCCGTTAGATGGCTCTGACCTTTCCAAGAAATCGCTGTCTATCGCTACTATGCTGGCAGAGAAGACGCAAGCGACTATAGACCTGCTCCAGGCAGTATTGCCCTTGCAGATGTTCTATGATGATTTGCAGCCTGTGCCAATACCACAGGTACAAGTTGAGCAAGAGTTGTCGAAAGAGCAGGAGTTGGCAGAAGAGCACTTGAAACAGGTCGCCGAAACGCTCGGGCGCGATGGGATTTCGGCAGAAATGCATGTAACGATGGGCAAGGCTGAGGATGTCATTATTGAGGAGTCGGAGCAGCAGCAGAGCGATATTATCGTTATGGCGACCCACGGCTATGGCGGCATTGAACGCTGGTTGTTGGGCAGTGTTACCGATAAGGTGCTGCATGCAACCACGACTCCGCTTATTATGGTTCAAGCAAGAGTACAACAATAACAAATAAGGAGTTGCTATGAAAGTTGCGACAGTAACGGAAGATGGGGTCTCTATTAGTCAGCATTTTGGGCGTGCGCCCTATTATATGGTCGTGACGGTTGAGGATGGCAAGATTGTTGAGCGGGAGAAGCGCGACAAGATGGGACATCGGCAGTTTTCCCAGGAAGCCAAACATCAGCACGATGACAGTCACAGTCACAGTCACAGTGGCAGTGACGACCACGACCACGACCACAGCCAAACGGATGCCAATGCCAATGCATCCAATCCGCAAGCTGCATCCCAATTACACGGGATGGACCCACAGTCCCACAACCGCCATGAGCGTATGGCGCACGCTATATCCGACTGTGAGGCTGTTCTGTCACGCGGTATGGGGGCTGGAGCATATCAGAGCCTTGTCCAGATTGGGGTCAAGCCACTGATTACCGATATAGCACCTATTGATGAGGCGGTGCTTGCATATGCTTCAGGCACGATTGTTGACCATACGGAACGGCTCCATTAGGGGGAGTCGAATATTCCCCAACGGTAGGGGACGCACGGATTGCGTCCCTACCCGCCTACCCACCACATGGGGGCAGGGAAATGGGGACACGGATATATTCCCCATACGCTGTTCAAGCGAGCCGTTGTTGACTAATCAGCGTTCATAGGCAAGCAGAGATCGTATCGGGGCTATATCAGGCAATACTCCCAAATTCCATACGGAAAAGCTATCTCTTGTGCGTTCCCCTACCAATCATTAGGGGTTAGCGGTTCTGGTGGGGGCGCAGGTTGCTCTG
>CAZLKK010000348.1:0-4159 GCA_964559995.1 uncultured Chloroflexaceae bacterium | reverse complement strand
TGTCGCAGCAGCATAGACGTTGATGTAGTGGCTACGGGTAAGCGTTTGCGTATCGTCTGTTTCCCCGCTGGTTAGCGTGACGGTATATACGCCCGGTGTGGTGTAGGTGTGGGATGGATTCGCCGTTGTGCTGCTCTTCCCATCACCAAACTGCCACGCGCTACTCTCCTGCACCCAAGCAGTGTTGGTAAAGGCGATAGTCAATGGGGCTACACCGGTATTGCGAGACAGCGTAAAGTTGACGGGCATGGGCGGGAAAGTACAGCCGGTTAGCCCCGGTACCGCCATATACGTTGTGCCAGGGTCATTGGGACCAGTATAGCCTTTGAACCCACCGTCAGCGTGGTTCAATGCCATGAGGGTGTCTAGGGGCGATGCCAGCGTGAGGCTCGTGGCACTCGTGTTGCTCCAAGCGAGTGCATTGGGGTCTTCACCCGCAGCGGCTAGGGCTTGCAAGGCGAGACCCGTTGAACTTGCGCTCGTGGCAGGAAAGCTACTGCTAAAGCCCCACCCGCCATCGTGGTTTTGGGCAGCTTTGAGGTAGGTTAGTCCATTGGTAATAGCCGTATCATCTTTGGCAACACCAGCGGCAATAAGCGTTTGCATTGCCATAGCCGTACCATCAACCGATCCCCACCCGCCATCAGTTTCCTGTAAGTCTTTGAGGTAGCTCACGGTGTTGGATGGGAGCGGCTCGCCGGTGGCGACCATGCCAAGCATAGCCCATGTCTGGTCCCAGATGCTGCCAGTGCCGTATGCGCCGCTAGTGGGGCTATAGGTGTCGGTCATGCTGATGACCAGATTGGTGTCGTCAATCATGCGCGGGTTGCCACCTGCTATGACAATTCCCATTGCCATTTTGCCAGCGGATGCGGCAGAACTGGCAGCATACTCTGCTGCTTGCGCGGTGAAGTAATCCAGTGGCAGCTTGGCATACATGCCAGCATCTCGCATGGCGTTGTTGGTACACGCCAGCGCAAAGACAGCATCCAGTGATGCGCCAGGGTTCCAGCCGGTAAACATCCCGGTGCTGCCATCATACTGGCTCTGTATCCAGCCGGTGCTTTTGCCTATGATAACGTTTGGGCTATAGAAGGGGAACGCTCGCCCAACCAGTGCGGGGATAGCCTGCCGCGTGGATGATTCCGCTCCTCCAAAACCCGCATTATTCGCTTGATACCAGATGCTGCCGTCACTCTGCTGATTGGCAAAGAGGTAGGTAATCGGGGTTGCTCCGCTGGTCGTGGTCCACTCCGCGCCCGTGGGATCACGCCCGGCGGCAAGCAACGCCTGCACTGCATAGCCAGTCGTGTTGCTATTTGATGCCCCATCCCAACCGGCAAAACCGCCGTCCGCTTGTTGTTGTGTCTTCAGGTAGTCGATACCCTCGGTTATCTCGGTTGTGGTAAGGGGTTCGCCAGCGGCAATGAGAGCTTGTATGGCTAGGGCAGTCGAGTCTACATCCCCCCAACTGCCGTTGGTTGCCAATGACTTGAGGTAGGTAATAGCGTTGGCAGGGATAGGCTCGCTCGCCGCGGCGAGTCCAAGCATAGCGGGGGCTTGGGTCCAGACGGCATAGTCACCCGTGTCGCCATAATCGCCACCTGCCGCATTGTAACCATTGCGTATTGCTTGCACCAGATTTTGCCCGCCGACATCGCGGGGGTCATATCCAGCGGCAGCGACAGCCATAGCCAACTTGCCAGCCCCCCCCACATGACCGCTTACGCTACTCGCCTGCGTTTGGAGATACCCAATGATGCCATCGGGCAGGTCGGTATGGGCAGCGGCAAAGGCAAGAACCACATCAGCAGTAGCCCCAACTGTGCCATAGCCGCCATCAGTTGCTTGTTGTTGTGTAAGCCAGTCAAGAGCCAGTGTGACAGACTGGACTTGGGTTTGCTGTGCGGAGGTTGGCGCAGGAGCCGCCAGCACAGCGGGGGTTGTTGTCTCTGCCCCTACGGAGCGAGCAAAGACATGGTTGTGTTGTGTTGCCAACAGCATCAATATGAGTGCCAGCAGCAGAGTGCTCATTCCTAACGAAACGAGCAGCGATCTTCGGTAGTTCATTCCAAACCTTTCTTGAGCTTCATACGATCTTGATTTTGATTTTGACGATAGCCAGATAACGAGAGATAAAACGCCCGGTACCTGTGATGATGCGATGCTCTACCCCCTTACGGGAAAAAGACGAGGTATAGCGCATAGCAGCAATGTGGTATGAAGACTCAGGAAGGTAAATCCTGGTTTGCCCAACAAAAAACCCGCCGGGCGGCGGGTGGTGTGTTGATTGGCATTAGCTTTTGCTTGTTGCACCACTCGAACCCTCTTTTTCCACGAAGACGGAAGACGAGCAACTCCTAAAGCAGAGTATCGGGCTTCGCACTTGCAAGAGTGCGTTACCGTTGCGGGACAGCACCGGACTTTCACCGGGTTTCCTCTTGACGTTCCTCAATTATGGAGGACACTCTAGGATATGTTCTTATTGTTATCGGGGCAAGTGTAGCAGAATGGGGGGCAAGAGTCAAATTGACAAATGGGGAAGGGTCTTGTACAATATCCGTGGGCCTCTAGCTCAATTGGCAGAGCAGCTGACTCTTAATCAGCGGGTTCAGGGTTCGAGTCCCTGGAGGCTCACCACGGCTTTTTCCCCACTTCCTTTTCTCGTGTGTTGTAATTCATAATGATAACTAGGGTCTCCCCACGCTACCCTATTGAATAATCCCAAGCAATACCCCCTTTTAGGGGAGTGTTGGCATTGTGAACTACTGTGTGAAGCTATAGGGGGACTATGGTTCTGGCACACCTAAGTCCCGGCAGATTTTGCGGGACAGGTAATCCTTTATCTCTTTGTGGCGGGGTATCACAGAGACCTTACCCGTTGTTTTGTTGACATAGATCGTGTGGTTGCCTCCTTCCCGCATGTGTTCACACCCATAGCGTTGCAAGTGACGAATGAGGATACGCCGTTTCATATCGCCACGGCTTCTTTGATAGCATGCTTTCCTTGAATATGCTGCTGTGCCAGCGTTCTGTTCGCTTCCAACACCAATTGTATGGCTTCAAGCAAGTTGGTTCGGCACTCTTCCAGGGTTTCTCCCTGCGTATTGGCTCCTGGAAGTTCCTCAACAAAACCGATATACCCCCCCTCTGGGGCTTCAACAAATACTGCTGTCAGAGTCATATACCCCATCCTTAAAATGCTTCATAATACCATCATTAACCTAGACTAGCTCTTCAGTCCAGACAAATACGACTTCCACTGTCTCAACACCTCCTGGGCATTTTCCGGGGAGAGGTGGGAGATACTGTTTGCTTGCATAAACTGCACAAAGAGGTTAAAGAACGCTTTGTACTCCCGGAGCAACCTCATATAGCCCCTACCGCCATATCTCCATGCATTGTAGGCATGCATAATGCCTTGCAAACTCTCGCCGCTGTCTATGTGTATCGCCGAGTAGTAATACTTATCTTTCTTGTACTTGACCAGCGCAACGTTGGCATGCGTTTGCACTGGTATTGCCTCCATCGGTTCAAGCCTATACGTTTCGTATGAGTAAACTTGTATGTGCATACTGTCTGCTACTTTCTACATGTTCAAATGTACTCGAAAGTACGCTTGTATCGTTTCAACTATTCGCATACCTCCTATTGTACCATGATGTTTTTTCTAGTGCTTGGTTTTGTGTTTTATATTATTCTAATGCCTAGTGTTTATTGGACACTTTACCCCACAGGGCGGGGGGATTTACGTTGTCTGTTGTCAAAATTGTTGTCAAAAAATAGGCGGATGTTCATTTCATAAATTGCATTTTGTCGAGCGCATCTTCGACGGCATCGCTACTGACATGAGCATAGATGTCTGCTGTCATTGCCAATGTGCTATGTCCAAGTATCTCTTGTATCACTTTCAGGTGTATACCTTGTTCTATCATCAGGGTTGCGGCAGTATGGCGTAGGTCATGAAAGCGAATGTTTGGTAAGCCTGCTTTGCGGAGCATACGCTTGTAATTATCCTGTAGGTTTTGGGGAGCTTGGGGCTTACCACGTTCATTGGGAAAGACTAGCCCATGCTCTTCCCATGTTTTATCTCGTAGCACCCTCTCTGTCGCTTGAAATTTCCCATGGTCACGCAACACGTCAATGATGTGTTGGGGCA
>CAZLKK010000347.1:0-4161 GCA_964559995.1 uncultured Chloroflexaceae bacterium | reverse complement strand
ATGCGTGAGTACGTTTGAGTACTTAGAAAGTAGCAGAAGCAGCTAACCGTGTACCCAAGAAGATACAACAGCAGTATGCTGAAATCCCGTGGGCTGAGATTATCAGCTTACGTAACCGCCTTATTCATGGCTATGATGCAGTGGATTTTGACATCCTATGGGAGATAGTGACCCAAGATTTACCATCATTAATGACAAAACTCGAACATATCCTTTCTAGGGATTATGGAAGAGATTAGCACAGGAAAGAACAGCGAGAGAAAGGGAACAACAACAATGTTCCGATTTGCGATACCATCTAAAGGGGGCGGCTTTGATGGCACAATCCAGCTTTTTGAAAGCTGTGGTATGCGGCTTGTCCGCTCTAGCCCAAAGAAGTATACCGCTCAGTTGCGCGGCATGCCAGAGACCGAGATTTTGCTGCACCGCCCAGAGGACATCATAGACAAGGTAGCCGAGGGGAATATTGCGCTTGGCATCACGGGCTTGGATGTCTTGTTTGAAGAACGCGATGATGACGAGAACATCTTGATGCTGTATGAAGACCTGGGCTTTTGGGGGGTTAATCTGGTCTTGGCTGCTCCGCAGTCGTGGGTAGATGTCAACTCTTGGCAAGACCTAGCAGACTTGGCAGTAGAGTTTCAGTCGCAGGGTCGCGCCTTGCGGATAGCTACCAAGTACCCCAACCTTGTGCGCCGCTTTTGCTATAGCCAGGGTATCAACGTCTTTCAACTCGTCTCTTCCGCCGGCGCAACCGAAGCTGCGCCAGGGCTTGGCTATGCCGACATTATCGCGGACATCACCGAGACGGGCAACGCGCTACGCGAAAATCACCTGAAAATTGTTGGGGGTACTATCTTGCGCTCGCAAGCCTGTATGATTGGCAGCAAACGGCTGCTCCAAGCTAACCCCCACTACGTAGAACAAATCCGCACCCTGTTGGAATTGATAGAAGCGCGGCAGCAAGGGCGAACATGCTACTCGCTGGTGGCAAATATTGCCGGGGAGTCGGTTGCGGCGGTGGGGCAGCAGATAACCGCCCTGCCCCAACTAGCGGGGCTACAGGGGCCAACTATCGCGCCAGTCTACAATAAACATGCGACAGATGCCCTCAATACCAATACCGATACCAGTAACCCGATTATTCCATCGTCTGATTCTGATAATTTCCAGTGGTATGCCATCAATGTCATCGTCCAACAGCGCGATTTGCTGCCCGTGGTAGACTATCTACGTGGGATTGGTGCCAGCACCGTGACCTTTACCCCGGTGCAATATGCGTTTCATGCCCAATGCAAAGCATACCAAGCGTTACTTGACATGCTCAACTAGCCAATTAGGAGAGCATTTTTAGGAAGGAGTTTGTATGGTTCAGTTTCTCTGGAAGAAAACCCCGTTTGTTCTGGCGAATATTGGCGTGATGGTTGTGCTACACGGCAATTCTAAGCAGTTTTGGCCCAAGATACCCTATCTCAGCCTACGTGATGAGAGCATCCCGGAACATAGCCGTTTGCTCTTCAACACGCTGCTGCTCGTTACGCTGGGGCAGCTTGCCCTCAAGCGACTACCCACAACCCGCATACCAGCGCGTGTGGTGACAATGGGAGTCCTGCCGCTCTCCCTGCCGCTCATGATTGGGTTAGAACATCGCAAGCTCAGACTAGCGAGTAAGCAAGCCAGAATCTACCACCTCTCCCTCGTGTTGTTTCTGCCCATAGCCGCAGCAGCCCTGGAAGAGGGGTTGGTGGCAATGACGGGACATGCCGAGGAGTAGCAGTTCCCGTTTTTGCTCCTATTGCGGAGGTTGTAGCCCTACTCATCCAAAGCCCGTTGTATAGTGACAGTCATCTCGTGCAACGTGCAGAGGGCATCGCGCAGCGATAGCTCAAGTGCTGCAACGTTTTCTTCGTGCTGTTCGTGACTGGCACTGTAGGAGACCCCTGCGGCGCACGCTTGCTCATGCTGGAGACGGGTTATCGCTTTACGGACACTACACCCGATAGCGGACATAACCAAATCTAACTCCAATTGGATACGGTGAGCTTCACCTATTTCGCCTGCTTGTTCTGAAGACATACAACTACTCAATTCTGCTCAATGCTTTGCCCCTAAGACTATACGAAAGTTGGTAGCTATCGTATAGGGTCTCTCCTTTAAATTATACCAGATAGGAGTAGGCTTTCCGGGTCATATTAAACCAATTCCGCGAATCTTACCTCGTAATAAGCATAGAGGGGAAGTCTCTGTCGATTTCTTTTTCACCCGCTCCCATTAGCGACCCGCCCCCCCCTTCCCCCACTACGCGGGAGAAAGGGAACCGCATCTGGGGCAATATATCTTTGCATTGGGTAACGTTGCGTTGCTATGATAGGGGAAAAGCATTTGTCTGCTATCCAAAGATTATCCAAATATCTGTGCTAGTGTAGTGATATGGTATACTAGAGCAGACAAGGAAGGGTTCTCTGTGGGGGCAAACCCCCATTGTCCCCATGCATGAATGATTATTGAAAAGCGTATTGCGCTCTATACTAACATTATGTCTGAAACACAAAACCAACCTTTGCGCTTATTCTTATCGTATTCAAGCAAAGATCGGCTCAAAGTCCGCTCCCTGTATGCAAAACTTGCCCAAACCGAAGGCTTGAAGACATGGTTTGATGATAGTATGCTCCTCCCCGATGAGGGGTGGGAGGATGAGATACAGCAAGCGGTGCAGCACAGCGATGTGGTGCTCGTTTGTGTATCAGTGAATATCTTTACCCGTATGGGCAATCTCAACCCAGATGTTGTCTACGCGCTTAATCAAGCACAAAAGCAAAGCGAGCACCAGCCATTTATTCTGTTGGTCAAGCTCGAACCATGTGATATTCCCGATAAATTGCAGGGATGGCGAACGGTCAACTGGTTTGACCAGGATGGCTACGATCAGCTTATTGGCGTATTGCAAGAGCATACCCATCACAAGTTAGTCCTCTCTGAAGCCACCGACAAAAAGCCAGGGGAACAACGACGTGTCCCAACCGGTGAGCTTTCGGCGGCAAAGGTTGATGGGCAACAGCAACCCGCCCAAGATGGGCAACAGCAACCCGCCCAAGATGGGCAACAACCCCCTGCCACGAAACGCTTACAGCAACAACCGACAACTGCAACAGATACCTTACGGAATAGCAATGGACAATCCCAAAAGGCTGCTCCGATTGCTGCTTCTGTTCCCAAAGCTCAACCCCCTGTCCAACCAGAAGTCCCCGCTACGCCTGCAACCAACAACAATACGAGTACGCATACCAATCGGGGCATCGTGATAGGGGCTGTGGTGGCTGTGGTAATTTTGCTTCTTCTCTGGTTTGGGGTCATTAATCCTGCCTTGTCTTCACAACCCACGGAACAGATGCCATCTGTAGTTCCCATACAGCAGACTTTATCGCCTGCCGATGACCCAGAACAAGATGCTCCTGGGGAGGTGGTTATGCCTGAAGTGGTGATGACCAGTACAACCACGTTGTCACCTTCGCCAGTGCTTACCCCCACTGTGGTTGTGACTATCACGCCCACCCTCACCCCAACGCTAACTCCTACGCCAACCTTCACGCCGACTGCGACCCCAACGCTGACACCTACAGCAACTTCAACAGAGACTTCCCCAGTGACCCCTACGGCGACACTGACAGAAACGCAGCGTGTGACGACAACAGTTGTGGTAACGCAAACGGCAATTATCACAACAACAACGGTGATAACCGCTACGACTATGCCAACGGATACGCAAAGGGTGACGACAACGGTTGCACCAACAGAACCTACTCTGCTGCCCACGCCTACGGAACCACTGCCGCTGCCTACGCCTACAGAACCGCCGCTGCCTACGCCTACAGAACCACCGCCACTACCTACACCCACGGAACCACCACCGCCGCCGCCTACGGAGCCGCCGGTAGCTGCTCCTACCACCTACATTGTGGAACCGGGCGATACCATACGGGGCATAGCTGAACGGTTTGGTATATCTACGCAGGTGTTGATTGAGGCAAATGGGCTAACGCTGGAGCAAGCAGACACGATCCAGCCGGGGGATGAGTTGTACATCCCTGCGCCATAAGGCTATTTGTTGCCTAGTGGTAGAGCTTTAAGCCCTGCTCCCCCCTACACCCGCATACATCACAA
>CAZLKK010000346.1:0-4173 GCA_964559995.1 uncultured Chloroflexaceae bacterium | reverse complement strand
CATCCCCCGTGGGTTCGTTCGCAGCAGGGGGGGGGGATGAGCGTTCATCCCCCGTGGGTTCGTTCGCAGCAGGGGGGGGGGATGAGCGTTCATCCCCCGTAGGTTTGTTCGCAGCAGGGGCAAGAATAGATACCTTGTCCTCTTCTGGTGCTTGCTCACCTGTCCCCATAGCCAAGTCGTCTGCTTGTTGGGTATGCTTGGCTTGGGCTTGCTCTGGTTGCATGCTCTCCTGGATAGCCTGCGCTTGCATATGGGCAAGCCCATTGCGAGCATGCACGGCTATGTCGTTATCGGGGTTTATATCCAGCACCCGCCGCAAGCAATAGACACATGCATCAGGCGAGTCTACTACCCCACTGAGCCAGAGCCACGCCGTTTGGTTATTGGGGTTTTCCTCAAGTGCCTGTGCCAACAAACGCCGGGCATGCACCCGATTCCCCGCTTGGTAGGCGGCTATTCCCTGACTAATGAGATCACTTGCTGTACTCATGATTGGTTAATGCTTTCTCGCCTTGCTCATGATTGGTCAATGCTTTCTCGCCTTGCTCATAACTGGTTAATGCTTTCTCGCCTTGCTCATGACTGGTTAATGCTTTCTCGCCTTGCTCATGACTGGTTGTGGCTATCTCACCTATAAAAGGTTGGTGCTCCACGCTGCGCTCCCGTTGCACCAAAATGTCGCCATCCTGCCGCGCCCTCACCAGGGCCTCTACACAGATAGGGTCAAGTCCAATACCAGACTCTTCCCGTAGGATGCTCAACGCTTTCTCCACCGACATACCGGGGCGGTAGGGGCGGTCACTGGTCATGGCATCAAAGGCATCTGCCACCGCGACTATCCTACCAATAAGCGAAATCCCCTCTTTGCTAGTGCTGTTCCCGTTGATGTCTTCCTTGCGCTTGCCCATCAGCCCTTGGGGATACCCGGAGCCGTCGAGCCGTTCGTGGTGTTCTTCTATCGCTTGGCTCTCAATCGGCAGCAGCCACAGCAGGTCCGACTCTTCCAACAGTTTCATCCCCAACTTTGGATGCAATTTCATCTTGGACATTTCCTCATCAGTGAGGTGGCTTGGTTTCTTGAGTACCTCATCTGGCACACCAATCTTGCCCACATCATGCAAGATACCGCCAATCTGGATATGCTCAATCATATTTCGTGGCAGGTTCAGTTGACGGGCAATGGCAACGGAAAATTCAGAGACCCGCAAACTATGTCCGCGAGTGTAGGGGTCTTTGCGGTCAATGAAGCTAGAAATGCCCTTGATAATCCCCCAAAACATCTTGTAATTCTGCTCACTCAACCGTTGCGTCTCATTGAAGAGCAAGGCTAATTCATTGTACAACCGGGAAAGGTGATTGTACAGTTCAGAAAACTGGAGAATGGTCGCCGCTTGGTTTGCCATCATCTCAAAGAGGGCTATATCCTCTTCATCAAAGACGCGACCATTGCGCTTGTTGAGGGCTTGCGCCCCGCCAATAATCGTCTCGTTGAGCTGCCCCCGCTCGCCGCCCAGGTCTATTTGGGGAGCTTTGAGCGGGACACACAAAATGGCGCGGGTGGTAAAGCCACTTTTTTTGTCAACCCCCCGATAGAAGTGGGCATCTTGATCTACATCATTGACCACAATATACTTGCCGGTGCTGGTCACATTGCCAATAATACCCTGGTCTGCTGGCACACGCACCTCGCGGATATTCGACACCCGTTCGCCCGTAGCCACATGCAACACAAGATCGCCGTTGTCTTCATCTTTAATCCAGATAGATGTTGCCTCGACCTCAAGTAAATCTTGGGCATAGTGCATAATATCATCAAGCAATTTGTCCCGTTCAAGCGTTGTTGAGAGATTGGACATGATCTCGATGAGATCACGCAAACGGCGTTCGCGGTGTTCAGCATCCAACAAATGGCTCACCCTATCTATATGGGGTGCCATGAGCATACAGAGCAACCGCAACGTCTCAAGATGGGCTTCGGTATCTTCAACGAAAGGCGGGTTGAATATTTGCACTATACCCACTGGTTGGTCGCCAAGCATCAGCGGCATGCAATACATCGTGTGGATAGGACCACCGGCGATAGCTTCGGAGTCAATCAAGATGGATGGTATGGGGGTATGGTCTCGGCGCAACAGTTGGGGTATCCCCTTGCGTAGGGTTTGCCCAACGCTCCCACTACAGGGATAATGCCTGCCAAGCGTGTGGGTATAGTCGCCATGGCTATGTACCGCATGCAGGATGATCTCAGTATTGATGACATCATAGAGGTAGAGTGCGCCGGATTCTCCTTTGGTTATCTCTATCAAGAGATCAAGCATCTTTTCTAAGGTTTCATGCAAGTCAGAATCGGCGACAATACCATTTATCTGTTGGATAATATCAGCATAGGCGAGTGTCTGATTGTTGATCATATCTCGTATCCCTCCCTTGTTACTAGAGGATGGGCTCAACCCGGAACATCCCTCCCCCCCTGCCCCCACTCCCATTCCAGGGCAACAACCCGCTCCCCCCTGCCCCCGCTGTGGGGGAAGGGCAGGGGATGGGGGGAAACCGGACGTTGACGTAGCCCTGCCCGTACCATCCGCTCGTTGACCCTCGCGGCTTGAATAGGGCGAGGGGGTAGAGCCATTGCATGCTCTGCTTATTTCAAGCGAGTGCGGCTATACACTGGACTAGTTCTTCAGGATACCCCACTACATCAAGCCTTTTCCCGGTTTCGGTTGCTATACGTTGGCAAGTGTAGTCGTCTAGGGTATGCTCCCCGCTATGGTCAAATGCTGCTCGTGGTAAGATGGCATAATCATACCCGATTTTTTGCAACGTGGCTACTATATCTTGCCCCGTAAGCAACCCGCTCACGGTGACAAGCTCGCCAAAGAAGTTATTGGGGACAGGAACGACAGTAGCAGATAGCCCCGCTATGGTATTGAGACGGTTGGCTACCTGCTGTAAGATAGGGGCAAACAACGTGCCAGATACCAGGGCAATATGCTGGTGTGTTGGGATGTGTGATGGGAGTTGGCGTTGCACACGCTTCCATCTATCACAAAAATCGCGTGCCATCCCTACCCCATTAAAGTATTGCGGGTAGTCATCATAGGCTGCTGCCGATGGCAGGTTTTGTCCAGTCAAGAGCACAAACTCATCCCCCGGATAGACCAACCGCACCCCATACTGCTGGCGATAGCGATTGCCATACCGTTTGATCATCTTGAGCACCCCTGCGGCAGCTTCGGCGGTGTAGGGGGTAACATTGTGGAGCATACGCTGCCCACTGTAGCGGGTCATTCCCACTGGTACCACCGCGATAGACTGCACAATGGGATAGAGAGCGGCTAGGTCGGCTATGGTGCGTTCCAAGACTGCGCCATCATTGATACCAGGACAAGCGACAATTTGGGTGTGTAACTCTATCCCCATATCCCCCAACCGTTCGAGTTGTTCGAGTATATCGGGGGCTTTTCGCCTGCCAAGCATCGTTGTGCGGAGGGCATGGTCTGTCGTATGGATGCTAATATGGAGCGGGGAGAGGTGCTGTTGGGCTATCCGTTGCCAATCCTCTTCCCGCAGGTTAGTCAGCGTGATAAAATTACCGTACAGAAAGGATAGGCGATAGTCATCATCGTTGAGATAGAGCGTATCGCGCATCCCTCTAGGTAGTTGCTTGACGAAGCAAAAGAGACAGTCGTTTGCACAGGTGCGGGGGCGATCAAACACTGGTTGCTCAAAACCAATGCCGAGATCATCGTCATAGTCTTTTTCAATCTCATACAGGACTTCCCCCTCGGCGGTATGGGCTAAGAGGGTAACGCTTTCCTCGGCTAGGGCAAAGTGGTAGTCTATGCTATCGCGGAGGCGCAGATCGTTGATTGCCAGTATGCTGTCGCCGATTTGAAGGTCAAGCTCTTCTGCAATGCTTCCTGGCTCAATATGGCTTATTACTCCTCCCTGGGGAGGGGGTGTTTGGTTGTTGATGTTCATAGGGTAGGTAGCAGCATGGCGTTGGTTGAATAGGTATACTACATATGTAGTACCTATTATAATACGATTACTGTTGGATGAGAAGATCACGATGGGGAATTATAGGGCTACGTCAACGTCCGGTTTGCCCCCTATCCCTAGCCCCTGTGGGTGTATGCGGGTGTAGGGGCGCACGGTGGTGCGCCCAATGTG
>CAZLKK010000345.1:0-4174 GCA_964559995.1 uncultured Chloroflexaceae bacterium | reverse complement strand
ATGCCAAACCTGCTCCATCTGCACCCACTCCACTGTAGGAATACCCAAGTTCCACAAACGCAGCGCACTATCATAACCGCCAGTCGCCAGCATCCCCCCATCGGGGCTAAACGCCACACACATCACCTTGCGATTGGCATGCTTCTGCACCTGCTGTATCTCCTTCCACGAAACGGTATTCCACAAGCGTACCGTCCCATCATGGCTGCCCGATGCCAGCAGCGTCCCCGATGCATTGAACTGCACACTGGTTACACGACTGGTATGTCCCACCAAACAAGCGACCTGCTCCCCACGCCCAACATCCCACACCCGCACGGTCTCATCGCGGCTGCCCGATGCCAGCAAATGTCCATCGGGGCTAAAAGCAATACCAGCGACAGTATCCGTATGCCCAACAAGTATTTGCCGCTCATTGCCGCTCGCCACATCCCACAAACGGATAGTCCTGTCCCGACTGCTTGACGCAAGCATCTTCCCATCAGGGCTAAACACCACATCTGCCAGCGAATCTGTATGTCCCTGGATGATACGTAGCTCTTTGCCACTGCTTGGCTCCCAAAAGCGAATCGTCTTATCACCGCTGCCAGTGGCAAGCAAACTACCATCGGGGGAAAATACTACCGCCGCCACCCAGTCGCCGTGTCCCTCTTGGTGCCAAAGCAGCGAGCCATCCTGGATACTCCACAACCGTACCGTGTGGTCTACCCCATTCCAATTGCCACTTGCTGAAGCAACCGTTAGCCCATCGGGACTTACCGCACAATCCTGTACCCATGTCTTGTGTCCCTCTAACCGCAAGTTCTGGTGTCCCGTTGCTATATCCCATATACGCAGGGTGCGGTCCTCACTGCCAGAAATGAGCGTTGCGCCATCAGGCGTAAATGCCAGACAATAGACGCTCGCCATATGCCCAACTAAATCAAGGGCTTGGGGCATATTCGGGAAATTTTGTAGGTCTGGCACAGATGGTACAGTGGGTGGGACAACCAGTTGCACCTTGAGGGCAGCAATCCACGTTTCTAATGCCCACGTTCCCCACTCCTCAGCAATACCCCGGCGATCATACAACAGACGGACGAGATCATACACTTTTGCCTGGGTCAGATGCATTTCCGATGCATCCAACAACAACCGTGGGACATCCTCATACAACGCCGCCATAATGAGATGTACTTCCCGCCGATAGCCACCACAGCGACTCAGGAGCATTTGCTCAAGTTGTTGGGGTTGTTGGTAGAGCGTCCGTCCATACGTTGTGATACTATCGTTCAATACCTGTTGTGGGTCTTCTTGTAGAGATTGCATAGGAATTTCTCCCCCTCTCCTTACGTTTGTGTTATGGGCATGTGATGCCCTGTTGTTGATAGTAGTCGTTCACAAAGCGATTATTGATTGCCTGTTCCAGCGAAACCGGTGCAGATAATATTGCCAGGTCGAGCAGGGTTGTTTGCTCTGCTTCCCACGCGCTCTGGTCATTCCAGCCGGGGCATGGCTCCCCTGCACCATATTGCACCAGCTTAATAGTCTCTGCTGCTTCAAATTGCAGGTGTTCTTCGGAAAGTTGCGGGTTGTATGCTGCCACAAGTTGGATGGCTTCTTGTGGATTGTTGAGCGCATCTTGCCACCCCCGCAGCGTGGCATGCACAAAAGCGCGGGTCGTGTTGGGGTTGTTTGCCACAAACTCCTCCGTAGCAAACAGCACATCCCCCATCAGTGTTACCCCAAAGTCACGGGCTACGATAACCTCTACTTCTGCCCCTTTACTACGGGCAAGGTCGGGCTGGTCGGTGGCATAGACGGGGTAGACATCCATGCGGTGGCTCAAGAATGGCTCCATCGTAAACTGTGCTGGCACCTCGTCTATATCTGCCCGATCTACGCCGGTAGCCGCCAGCAACGCCCGATATTCCGTCTCCACATTGTCGCCATAGAAGACCCCCACCCGTTGCCCAACGAAATCTTGTGGGGTCTCGATGCTAGAGTCGCTATGCACCATAAACCCAACGGGACTCGTTTGGAAAATCGTTGCCAATGCCACTACTGGTATATCTTTCTGGCGAGCGATAAGCACCGTATCGGCTCCTGTGCTGCCAAAGGTATCCGTCCCACTGACGACCAACGGCAGCGGCACGAAATCGGGGCTACCAGGCAACAGTTCTACCTCTAGCCCGGCTTCCTGGTAAAAACCCTTTTGCTTCGCCACGATATAGCCGGCAAACTGGTATTGAGGTATCCATTGCAGCCGCATGGTGATATTGGTGACTTCTGGTTGTATCGCTGTTGGCAGCGAGGGCGAGGGGGCAGAATTGGACGCAGTGGGGGCATCATCCGGCGGGGATGAACCAGCACACGCCGCCAACACTACCAGCACCATACCTATAATGAATAAACGATACATCAATACATTCTCCTTATTTCTCTGCTTACTTCTCCTGCCAAACTTGCCAAAACAGAACCCGCTGTTCAACAAAGCGGAGGATGAGATAGAGTCCTATACCCGGTAATGCTGCCATAATAATAGCAGCAAATGTCTGGTCTGTCTCTAGGTGATAGGTAGAGATGGTGATGACAAATCCTAGCCCCTGGGCAGCACCGGCAAATTCCCCCACGATAGCCCCTATCATAGCCAGGGTGGAACCAATTTTCAAGCCGGTGAAGAGGTAGGGTAAGCTGTTGGGAAAGCGATAGTACCAAAACAGTTGCCAACGGGTGAGCGCATAGGCATGCAGCAGGTCAAGCATCTCGCCCTGCGCCTGTCGCAGCCCTTGCATCATATTGACCAGTACGGGAAAAAAGGTAAACAACGCTGACATTGCCATACGGGGCAGTATGCCGTTGCCAAACCAGATAACCAATAGGGGGGCAATGGCTACCAGCGGGATAGTTTGGGAGATGATCGCCCACGGGTAGAGGGCTTGCTCTAGTGGCGGCACATGCACAAAGATGACCGCCAACACCACCCCCAACAGGCTGCCAAGCAGAAAGCCGCCTACTCCCTCCAGTATGGTGATGCCAGCGTGCATCATCAGGTCGCTTTCTGGCGCGAGGATACGGGCAAGCACACTCGACGGTCTTGGCAGGATATACTCCGGGGTGCCAAGTGCTGGCACTCCCCACTGGAGCAGAGCGATAATCGCCAGGAAAACGAGGATTGCTGCCAGCGGACGGGTTCTCGGTGTGCTACTCAATAGTTTGTCCTAGACGAGAGGGGGAAGTAGGAATGGCTACTTGTTGTTGTTGTTGATAGTTACTATCACAAGATGCGGACAGACTATCAGGGTGTAACATACGGCGCAGCTTGGTGACATACTGCCAAAAATGCGCTTGCTCCAGCAGCGCAGGCGTGCGTGGGCGCGGCAGCGGAATGGGCATATCTGCAATGATACAGCCCGGCTGCTGCGACAACGCCATCACCCGGTCTGCAAGGAACACCGCCTCGGCAAGTGCATGGGTGACGAAGAGGACGGTAGCGCGAGTGTTGGTCCAGATACGCAACAATTCGCTGTTGAGCCGCTCGCGGGTCATCTCGTCTAATGCCGCAAATGGCTCGTCCATCAAGAGTACCGATGGCTGAAAGGCGAGGGCGCGAGCCAGCGCAACCCGCTGTTTCATACCGCCAGAAAGCTGGTGGGGGTAGGCTTGGGCAAAGTCCCCCAAACCAACCAGCGCGAGAAACTCGTGGGCAATGGTGCGCCGCTGCTGAGGGGGCATACCTGCCACTTGCAAGGGGAGTTCAATATTGTGCAGCGCGGTGCGCCACGGCAGCAACACTGCCTGCTGAAACATCAGGCTGATGCGCCGTTGTTGACGGGCTTGGTCTGGTGTGTCTGTGCCAATGGTGACGGTGCCGCTCGTTGGGGACAGCAACCCCCCTACCACGCGCAGCAGCGTGGTCTTGCCGCAGCCGCTCGGTCCTACCAGCGCAACAAACGCTCCAGAAGGTATAGCAAAAGAAATATGCTCTAGGGCAGGTAATGGTGTGCGATGTTTGATGGGATAGGTGACGCTTAACTGTTGTATGGTGATGTCGGTCATATGTTCACTAGGGATGCAGAGCATCCATTCCATGCCCCTCTTACAAGGGTAGGTCTGTTGGGCAAAGTCTACCTTTTCCCCTCTCCCCCCCTGCTCCCGCTCCCATCCCAGGGCGAGGGGGAGCTGAACATTGGGC
>CAZLKK010000344.1:0-4175 GCA_964559995.1 uncultured Chloroflexaceae bacterium | reverse complement strand
GCGCGAAAAGCATTCAGTGGTTTCTCTTCCAAAACCACTGGCGGCAAGGATGGGGGCGCAGGGAAGGGACAGAATTTACGCGCACGATGCAGGACAAGAACCGCACGGGACACATCTCCAACCCCCTCACCTGGAGCCGCATTGGGCGCACCTCTGGCGCACTCTACATGCTCAAGCCCTACCTGACTGACAGTGCGTACCACACAAGCTCCCGCAACGACAAGGGCATTGAGATAAACACGCTGATCAGTAACTACAAGGGGAGCCAAAAGGCGATTGTGGTCGTGATGGACCATCGCACCCCACGCTATGGGCATGCCGCTGGTCACATCTTCCGCTACGACACCCCAAAGTGGGACCAGCAGGTGCTCTACAACCAGCAGATAACCGTTGACCTGCCTGCCTACGTTGCCAGCACCCTGACGACTGCCTACGTCATAGACCCCTGGCTTGGGTTGCAGAACATTGCCCTAGAGGTTTCGGGCAAGACCGCTTCCTTTACCCTGCCAGAACTCCAAACTGGCGCACTCGTCTTTTTGGGTAACGCAGCAGATAATGCCTTTTTGGAAAAACGATGGGAAGAGGTGAGCCATGACTTTCAATCGTATGATGATGTCAAACCATCAGCCCTTATCCGCGCTCGTGCTCACCCGCAGGAGCCGTGGCGGTATCCCAATGCATCCTACCGTCAACGCTTTACCGTGCAGAATACCGGTAGCAGCAATGCATCTGTCATAGCCCTGCCAATAGCTATGTCAGAAGAGCGTACCTACACCTCGAACGACACACGGGTTGCCGAGATAGACGGCAGCAATGTGACGGAGGTCGCTTTCTTGATGGAAGGGACTAAAACCTACGAAACCTACGACTCGCCCGACACCCTTAGCCGTATCAAAACCGGCTGTGAGGGAGAACGCGAAGGCGGCACCTCACCAGAGGGGTGTACGATGCGGCTAGAACTCTCCAATGGCAACCTTCGCGCCGTCTCTACCTACAACGATGCTGGCTTTGTGTGGGGGATTGGCACCATCGAGGGGATGCCGGTTATCCCCTGGACGACAAGTGAGGGCTATCCAGACCGCTGGATACCCGCCCACTTTTCTACCTTTGCGCTAGATGCCAACATCACCACTTTTCCCTGGTGGTGGTGGAACCGGGTAAACTTCTACTTTGACGTGGATAACGATGGCACCATAGATGATTCGCGTGGATTTCAGCTCTATGATGAGGCGGCAGTGAAGTATGACCTGGGCAATGGCAAGATGCGCTTCATCTTTGACATGCAAGAACTTTTTAACCACGAGGGGCTATTCCCCGGCGAGACCCTGCGGGGGCAGTATCGCTTTGGCTACCTGCACTATTTGCAGCCAAGCTGGAGCTTGCCAGAGGTAGATTACCATTGGGAGATAGACCAAGTACAGGTCTCTAGTCGTCAAGTGTTGGTCAAGCCGACTATCCCACTTGCGCCCGGCGAATCCCGCACCTATGAGGTCTACTTTGATGTTGCCGAAAATAGCCGGGCTACGCCTTCTGCCAAACTTGACAAGAGCCTCTCCAGCGCAACAGCGGCGACAGGCGTGACTATCACGCCACAGTCGCTAGAACGGGCGGGGGTAGCTGTGGCTATCACAGACCGCAACGTTGAGATAACCACTCATTCCAGCGTTAATCACCTGATGGTACGTCACCTGAGCAACATTGGCACGATTGTCTCTGCCGAAACGCTCTCATCCGCAACAGCGACCCAATCCTTTGCAACAACGCTCAAACGATCACTACAACCGGGCGAGATGCTGGTCTGTACGCCTATCCAGCCGGGCGGCGAGGGGGAAGTGTTTGTCTTCAACTCAAATGGCAACCCCATCACCGGCGATGTCCCTTCAACAAAGATACACCCGGCTGACTGGACAACAGACCTAGCGAGTTTTGCCAGCGAGGAAAGCAGTATCTACCCCTTCACAATGGACATGAGTCCCGATGGTCGCTATGTGGCAGTTGGGATGACGCGGTTGCTTGATGACCGCTCAGACACCACCGGCATTGTGCAGCTATTTGACCAGACGGGACAGTTGCTCTGGAAGCAGGAGTATACGGGTCGGGTCTTCTATGTGCGCTTTACCCCCGACTCACAGGCAATCTATGTTTCTGCCAATCTTGGCGAGGATGTGGTAGATTCTTCGGGGGATTTTGTCCTCAACCTGTATGAAGATACGCATATCCTCAAGTATACGTCTACTGGCACAGAGCTATGGCGGCATGCGGTGGGGAGCGGCACCCCCGCCGATCATCCTGGGCGTACCGTCTTTGACATGGAAGTCTACCCCAATGGCGATGTGCTCTATTCCGAGTGGAATAGCTACGGGGTCAAACTGAATGGACAAACGGGGCAGGTTATTTGGGCAGAGGAAACTGCTGGCGGTTCAACCTCATACACCCCATCGGTGGTGCCGCTGGCAGATGGCGGTGCGCTGCTGCTTGGCTTCTACACCAAGCACATCAACCCGGATGGCAGCAAGCGCAACCACGTTTTTGTCAACACCGAGTTTCCCGTGAGCATAGATAGCTCCGATGATGGGAGTCTTTGGGCATTTACGGGCAATGTGCTCAGGATTATGAGCAATATCCCCGCCGGGACAGACTATCGCATCAGTGGCGAGGGGTCAAATATGGAACCGCTCAAATCTAGCAGACGGGTGGGGCGGTATCCGCGGGTTGTGCGCGTCTCTGATGATGGACAGTACATTGCCGCCGGGTCAAGCGATGGCGTGTTCAGTCTGTATGACCCCACTGGCTTTCACCTCTGGACCAAGACCGGGGGTGAATCGTATGTGACAGACATTCGCTACCTACCGGATGGCTCCGGGGTTGCTTTCTCGCGGGAAATCTTCGATTACCAACACGACAATTACCAGGAGGCAAACAAGCGTAATGGTTGGCGATACCGCGATGTGGTAGAAGCGTATGATTGGGACGGTAACGCCCTTTGGCGTAACGAGGGTCCGTGGCGTGATGATCGGCTGGCAGAGCCGTTTATGAGCCAGTTTGCCCTGAACAGCGGTGGCAACAGTTTGGCGGTGCTCACGGGGAATGCGGTGCGCTATGTAGACCTCACCAGTGCGACAGTAGACAATAGCACCCTCTACCCGGTGGAAGAGCGTATGGGGAGCGGCTCTACCCCAACGGAGCCAAAGCCTCCCCAACTGGCGATAACGGGGGCTACGTGGGGGACGCTTCGTGATGGGTACCAATTCACTGCTAAGATGCAGGTGCATACCACCACGCCTATTACCTATACGTGGCAGGCAACAGAACACATCTCGCGTACCAATGACAGCGTTACTGAGCAGGAAGTTGCCGAGACGTTCACTTGGTCTTACACCGGCACCAAACAGATTACGGTGACGGCGGAGAATAGCATGGGCAGCGGGGTTGCCTACCACACCATCTCCATACACGATCCCGTTGTAGCCCTCAACCATACAGCGGGGCAGGCGGGTAGCTACTTTACCCTGACAGGCAGCGATTTCCTCGCCAATACGATTATCACGATAAACGTGAATGGGGAGACGTTCCAGACCTTGCATGCTGATGCTTCGGGGATGTTTACCGTGGTGATGGACAGCACGGGTGCCACCCCCGGTACTTACAAGGTAGAGGTGGTTTCTGACCAGGTGTCGCCGGGGGTACGCAAGCAGGTTGAGTTTACGGTGGAGGAGAGCGGCGAGGTGCATACGGACTACCCAAGCGGTACAACGCCGTTCAAGTTGGAGACGGAAAAGGTTTACCTGCCCATTGTGCAGCGCAAGTGAGACCTGTACAACCCCTCATCCCTTGCCCTTCCCCCACCGGGGGAGAAGGGGAACCGCGGCAGGTGTTCCCCCCCTCGCCCTGTGGGAGCGGGGGGGGGAGCGGGGGCAAAGGCAGGGAAAATTACCCCCTGAACACCTTATGGAACAGTGACCGTGACCGTCAAAGTCAACGTTGGCGTGACCGTTGGTGTGGGCATAGGCAGACGCAACACATAGGGCAGATAGACTAGCGGGGGTACCGGTGTTGGCGTAAGCGTTGGTCCCCCCGCTGTCGCTGTCATCTCCGCATCATTGGGCGTAGGCGTGACCGTAGGGGACAGGGTAGGCGTAAGCGTTGGTCCCCCCGCTGTCGCCGTCATCTCCGGT
>CAZLKK010000343.1:500-4192 GCA_964559995.1 uncultured Chloroflexaceae bacterium | reverse complement strand
CAATTTATTGAAACTGAAGGCAAACGATTTGCCGTTCTTGACGCTGAAGATTGGGAAGCTGTTATCGCCTGGTTAGAGACCATTGAAGACCAGCAAATTGTGCAACAGGCAATGCACACGCTCAAAGCAGCCGGCGGGGATCGTACTAGGGCAGGGTGGCTAAAGTGGGATGAGGTAGCGGGAGAGCTAGATTGAGTACGGATACGGTTTATATTACTCCTGAAGCTGACCAAGCAGTAGATATATTGGCAATACGCAAACGTCCTCCCTATAATTACAACGATTTGTCACAAATGCTGGAGCGATTATCCTAATTTTTAGAAAAATACTCCCGTAATACTTGGACTTCCTCTAGGGCTTCTGCTTCTGTTTGCGGTCCCAATCGCGGTTGTATCCCATGATCAAGCAGAATATCTCGCATCTGTGCCCAACTTACCCCCGCTAGACTCGCAGCCTTAGCTAACGATAGCTCTTCTTTCTGGTATCGATGCAAAGCTACTTGGATACGCAACTGTGGGCGAAGACGCAGGAGCGAGCGCAATGCATCCTCGATAACTTCTTGTTCTGTCGCATAAAGTTGTGCATCTACAAGGTCTTTTGGGTAAACCTTTGTGGTAAAACTATCCATACAGCACCTTCTTTTGATATGTCGCTTTTTGTATCATACCACAAATGTACAAACTCGTTCTGTAGTAAACCCTACCCGCTACCCGCTTTCCCCCCGCCCTACTGCCGCACCGTCACAATCCGCATAATCCACAGGTCCACTGCCGACACCGCCAGATACCCATACCACACGACAATCAGCACCCGCAACGCCGCCCCCCGCTGCCACAGACGGTCTAGCACCGCCGCACTCGCAATGACCATCACCGGTATGCTAATGAAGAAATGCTTATCAACCATAGACACCTTGAACGCCAGCACCAGGAACAGATAGGTCAGCACCATCCAGCCCGTCACCGCCGCCCACAGCAACACCCGCGATAGCTCCTGCTCCTGGGACAACTCCCCCCCGCCACGCCACAACATCAACGTCTCACTGACTATCCAGTAGGTTGTCAGCACGAGCGGCACCGCCAGACCATACCCCCACAACCGCCCGTGACGGGTAATATAGCCTACCAATGTATCGCCTGCCTTGCCCATACTCTCGGCACTACTCGTAAAGTTCTCGATAAAGTAGGGGATAGTCTGATTGATAATCGGCATGATGTACTGACCATAGTAGATAACCAGCACCAACACCACTGCCAACGCTATTGCCCCCCAGAGCCAGCGTAGCCCCCGCATCAGCAGCGGGGCAGACGTAGCCGGTGATGGGCGGGTCTTTGCAGCTAGGATGATCAGTAGGGTAAAGACAACCAACACAAAGCCGGTAAACACCCCCGCAACGGTATAGAAGAGGAACGCTGCTAGTAACAACAGCGTCAACAGCGCAAAGGGCATGCGGCGATGCAGCCGTTGCCAAAGCACAACGATACAGACTGTCACCGCAAACGCGAATGCCATACCCGATGAGGTTGGCACATTCCCCCACGAGTGCAGCAGGAACTTGACGGGCAGCACCGTATAGAGCAATGCTGCCAACAATGCCGCTCGCTGATGTAGCCCACTACGCCATGCCAACAGCGCAATCAGTGGCACATGCAACGTATCAAAGAGCACACTCACCATACTCGCGCTCATTTCCAGCGACCAGGGAAAGATGACAAACAGTGCTGCAAACATATGGTAGTAGGGCGAGTAGGGGATCACCGGCTTGATATGCCCCCACTCTGCCAGCGGCATAGTCGAGTCGTTGAGCGGGCTATCTACGCCATAGATAACGGCTAGGTCGCCATTCAGTATCCAGCGTACCCGATCCATATGCCAGTGGACATCGATACCCACGAAATAGGGGTAGAGCATACCACCGGCTTTGAGCCAATAGCCAGCAAAGCAAATGAGCAACAGCAGTCCCACAAACGCCGATGGCGACAATTGCCAGTCGCCTGGTGATGCTGTCCCCTTGCCCATATCGCCAAATAGCCAACGCAGCACTGGATACAGCACAAGCAGCAGGATGAAACTCCACACCGCTAACCCCGCTAGTGCTGGCAGCATAAACGTTGTAGGGAAGCGATACTCCGTCAATGCCCATGCCCCGCCGGAAATGAGCATCACCCCTGCCAACACTGCTACCAGCACATGCACCGGCACCGATACCCCCCCGATGAGCCGCGTTTGTGGGACATTGCCACTACCATTGCCGGTGTCTTGCCCCATTGCCAGCGGCGCACGGGTAAGCACCGCTAGGCATAGGGAGAACATCAGCACCATGATGCTGCTGGCAACCCATATGCCCGTTGGGGGCAACGATATTGCCAGATTTGCTGCCCCCGCTGGCGATACTGCCACCTGCGACACAAACAACCCAAGCGGACGCGGGTCGGTGTAGGTATTCGCTTGCAAAGTCAGGTTCATATTGCCATGCGGCATAGCCGAAACAGGCACCAGCATGCGGTAGCGGCGCATAGCAGGGTTGTCTGGCAGCGGTATGGTCAAGCGGTCATTGACGACCACCCGCGCATCAACCGGCTGGCTATTCGGGTGGGCAATAACGCTGTTCATCTCCACCACCCACGCCCCGCGTCCCACGCCCGGTAGCAGAATGTGGCTCTCCCCCTTTGACCAGCGATAGGTACGGGCAGGCTCCATCACCGCTTCGCCAACCAAACCGGCTGGTGGTGCTGGTCCCTCGCGCAAGCCCGGCTCCAGCTGTATCGTTAGCCTATCTGCCGCCGCGATGTCTGGCGTGATGATGCCCATAATGAACCGCTCACCCTGGCGCGGGATAGTCAACCGTTCGCCATTGGCTGACATTGCCAATCCAGCAAATACGCCGTCAGGTTGATCCTCTGCCGCATACAGCGTCACAATCCATTGCCCATTGCGGTTGCCGTCTAGGGTGATGCTCTGTGCGTCTGGTTGCCATGCTGTCCTATCGCCTGCCCCCGCCGAATCTACCTCACGCGCATGAAACCCGCGCAAGTAGGGCGAGTCGTAGTAGTCGCCAACATCTATCGTCACAGGCAAACGTAGCGAATAGACGGCACCGAGGGCTACCAGCAGCAAGGCAAGCAAGAAACCTGTAGCCAAAAGCAATGGTTTACTGTCGTTATTGTTAAAGCGTTGTTTCACGGGGTACCTTGTGGGTTTGCTGCATACACATAGAACGAGGGCGATTGACCATCGGGCAACAACGGTCCCGTTGCAATGGGGGATGGGTCATTGCCAATGTAGGGCGCGAGCATAGCTGCATCCTGTTCATAGGTATAGCCTGATACGATGAACTTCGCCTCATCGGAGAGCGGGCGAGAGAGTGTCGTGTCATGAAAAGTCTGAACGGTAAGCCCATAGGTCAAATAGACAAAGACCGAATTGTTGGACAGCTTTTCGTCTACATAGTAATCCGTTGTCTGCTCTGCCCCGGCGTGATTTGCCTGATCGCGTAGGTAGCTACCAATTTGCGTATGGATGGGATAAGACGATACCCACACCGCCGGCTCTTTTGCCATAAAGCCAAAGTAGGTCCAGCTATTCAGGGCTATGACGATTGCCATCAACGCCACACTCATTGCCATGATGGTGCGGGATGGTCTTTCGCGCATGGGCCGGGCGCGGCCGCTTCGCGGGGCGGGCGGGCGATG
>CAZLKK010000343.1:0-490 GCA_964559995.1 uncultured Chloroflexaceae bacterium | reverse complement strand
ATCACAACAAACGCAATAGCCCCGATACTTCGCATGGCGTGGGGACCTTCAACGGCTAATAGACTTGGGGCAATGCTGATGGCTGCTGCCAACGCTGGAAACAAAAACATAAAGTACATCCATAGCCGCAAGACAACCCCCAAACCTATGAGCAATCCCAAGCCGGTGAGGAAATCAAGCATAGGTTTGTCAGGCGCGTGGTGCCGTCCATTGCTATCACCTTGCAGGTTGAACATCATCGCATGCTTGCCTACCGTCTCATCCAACACCGCAAGCGGTGCTCGCCCTTCACGCGATTCCTCCCCCATAATAAAGACGCGCCCTACCCGTTGGTTAAACGCAGCAGGGTTGGTGGTGGCGTAGATCAAGAGCGGCAACAGTGCCAGCACCATGCCGGCGGTGAGCATCCCCAACAGCTTGAGCCAGCGGCGAAACGGTATGACAGTAAAGGTGATGAACAGCAGCAAAAGAGCAACCACCGGCACAACCC
>CAZLKK010000342.1:804-4226 GCA_964559995.1 uncultured Chloroflexaceae bacterium | reverse complement strand
AACACTGCTTAGTCGTCCGCGTAATCGCATCGTTTCGTCTCTCCTTCATGTCTTCACTAGACTTTTGCCAATTGCTTCAGGTCACGGGCAAGGGTAAGGGGCAGGGGATGGTATCACGCCTCACTCCCCATGACCTCAATTTGGGGGGGAGAGGGTAAGGGTGCAATGACATCATCCGCCGTACCACCATTCCCCTTGAGTTGCCGCATCAGCAGCGGCAAAAAGGCGTTGCCCAAACTGGCGGCAAGACTGATGTTATACAGCATAATAGTAGTCACTACCCCCCATTTCAAGATATAGACCCCACCAATACAGACGACACTGGGTATGGTTGCCATGAGTTTATTACCACGCATATTCGTCTGATATTCGTTGCCCAGATCGAGCAGGCTGACCAGATGGCGCAGGCTGCCATCCATCAGCACAACTTGCGCTGTGTCTGTCGCAGCAGTTGAGGCACCACGCATAGAGACAGACAGATTTGCCTGCTGTAGGGCTATCGAGTCGTTGATGCCATCGCCGACAAAGCAGACGGTGCTCCCAGCCTGCTGCAACTGTTCAACATGCGTTGCTTTGTTTTGCGGCAACACCTCGGCGATGTAGTGATCAATGCCCAAGCTGTGCGCCAGGCGTTGGGTTGGCTGTTCGTGGTCGCCAGATATGATATACAGCGTCAGTCCCCGTTGCTTGAGTTGTTGTATGATGTCCCGTGCTTCCGGGCGGATGGTTGGGTGAAGCTCTATCGCACCCACCAACAGTCCATCTAGGGCGACCAGCACCAGCGAGTAGCCCTGCTCATAACATCCATGTTGGATCAGGGCAACTTCTTCGGGAAGTGTAATCTCTTCCATAGCAAGAAAGCGGCTGCTGCCAACACATACCGTATGGTCATTGAGCGTGACTTTGATACCATAGCCTATCTTGTACTCGGCGGTGTCAATTCCAGACAG
Source organism: uncultured Chloroflexaceae bacterium (assembly GCA_964559995.1). Taxonomy (GTDB): domain Bacteria; phylum Chloroflexota; class Chloroflexia; order Chloroflexales; family Chloroflexaceae; genus JAAUSY01. The sequence goes on along the minus strand of CAZLKK010000342.1, from coordinate 3,276 downwards.
TTCAATTCCCTGCTGTTGTGCGGCTGCCAAGATAGCACGAGCTATCGGGTGCGTCTGCCGATATTCGGCGGTGGCTGCCCATGCGAGCACTTGCTGCTTACTCAGTCCATTGAAAGTATGAATCACGCCTACATGCGGTTGCTCCAGGGTCAGTGTGCCAGTTTTATCAAACACTACCGTGTCTACCTGGGGTAATACCCTCAATGCCTGCCCCTCTTTGATGAGGATACCCTGTCGGGCAGCTATCTGAAGCAGGTTGAGCATACTCATAGGTCCACTCACCCGCAGATTGTAGCCAAAGCTGGATTCGAGGATTGCCAGGGCGCGGTTGGCACCCACAAAGGGGAAAGAGGCTGCGCCAAGCAGGAGCGTGGGCACAATAAACCGTTCAACAAAGGCGATACTCTCTAGCTCAACCCGGTCTTTGAAGGCAGCCGTATTATTGAGAATATCGCCAATCTGGGCGGCAGTCGTTTCCCTGCCAGCCCGCTCAACCTGAATATGCAGCTTGCCAGAGAGCACTATTGTGGGAGCCAGCACCTGCTCTCCCACACCTTTTTCCACCGGTTGCGCTTCGCCAGTCAGCATATGCTGGTCTATCGAGGCGATACCCTGAACTATCGTGCCATCCACCGGGATACTCTCACCGGCATGCACGACCACAATATCTCCCGCCTGTAACCGCTCGCAGTCCACCTGCACTTCGGCTCCATTGGTCAGCACCCATGCGGAGCGTGGTTGATTGCCAAACACATTGATGAGGCTCTGGCGTGAGCGAATCTCAGCTTTGACGAGCGCACGTTCGGCGATGAAATAGAGTGTTGAAGCCATCGAGGTAGCTAGGAAGAACCCGCCAATCAGTTCGCCCCCAACAATGATAGTATCAAGCGAACGAAGCAGTACATACTGTTTTTCCTGAATAGCATAATACAGGTTTTTGAGCATGGGGATATAGAGGTAGCCAAGAAACGGAACACTAGCGATAATCAGCGGGGAATGTGCCAGTGTCGCCACCGAGGTAATACCTAGCGCAACGAGCGACACGGCAATATGGCGGTTCTCTTCCCGCTCGCGTTCGCTCAACTCGATTTTGCCATCTGCACTCAGTTGGGCGAGTTGCTGACGGTGGGTGTCTTGCAAAAAGGCTGGCAGAGTGGGATACCATGCCAAGTCTTGCACAGCGTTCGAGACCTGCACAAACCGGGGGGCAATATGTGTATGGTGAAATGTCTCAATCAGATCAGCAATATGCGCCGGCAATGCCACAGCAGTAGCAGCATTGGGGCGGGGGAGAGGAGTTACGGCAGCACTATCTGCCGCCAACAACTGTCCAAGCGATTTCTTCTTGCGGTTCTGTTGATAGGTGTGTAGCCCAGCATAGGTTACGCTACCCGCAATGGCTAATTGTGTTAAGATCATAGGAAGTGGCTCTTACGTAATAGACTTCACCTGATTTTATGCATTATAGCATAGTTTCAAGAGTTAGAGCAGTTTGTTGTAGCTACTGTCTAGGAGGATGTATCTGCTTGCGCGAAACAGATGCCCCTATTTTCCTATAAGAATGTTACTGTTTTCCCAAAAAAATATGCCTGGTTTCCCATAAGCTGTTCTGCTTTTCTCTAGGCTAAAATCTGGTAATATGGTGTCGTATGGCAAATTTTACCTAGTCGACAATCCTCGTAATCCTGTTAGGGAGTGCTTCTTGCCCCAACTTGGAATTGGGAAAACCATTTGTAAGGCGTTTGTAAGGCGGTTGTTTAGTATCATAAGAATATATAATGGACAAGAAATAGAAAACCATAGGGAGGAACTATCGGTATGAACCAATCAGTATTGGCAAAACGGAACCTGTCTATCTGGCTCATCGTGATCATGCTGCTCGCCAGTATGCTCGTTACCGCGTGTGGCAGCACGGCTGCCCCCGCCCCCACCGCGCAGCCAGCACAACAGCAGCAAGAACCAGGCGGCGAGGAAGAGACAACGGACAAAGCAACCAACACCACGAATGACCAGACATCTACCTCTTCTGTAGCAAAGGGAACCCTACGCTATGGGTTTCCCTTTGATGTGGACAACTGGAATCCCCATAGTGAACAACGGTTCATTCTGTTGGTTTACTACCAACTGGTGTATGATGCGTTGCTTGCCGAAGATGCAGATGGTACCCTCTTGCCAGGGTTGGCAACAGAGTGGGTGCAATCCACCGATGCCATCACCTTCACCCTACGCGATGATGTAGTCTTTCACGATGGCACACCATTCACTGCGGAGGTTGCCAAAGCCAATCTGCTGCATGCCCACGAGAGTACCTATGCCCCCATTGCCAATCAGTTGAGTACCGTAGAATCCATAGATGTGCTGGATGATACCCATATACGGCTAAACCTCTCCCGCCCCGACAACGCTTTGCTCACTTATCTGTCGCGCTTTGCTGGCATGATGATCAGTCCGGCGATGTTGGATACGGAAATC
>CAZLKK010000342.1:0-760 GCA_964559995.1 uncultured Chloroflexaceae bacterium | reverse complement strand
TAACGCGCTCCGCAGCGGACAGCTTGATGGGGCACGGATTTCCACAAGTGATGCCGGGCTGTTGGAAACCGAAGGCTATACCATTTTGAGCAACGAATCAAACCTGTATGGATTGCATATTCTGGATCGTGAGGGGACGATGGTACCAGCCTTCGCTGATGAACGGGTACGGCTGGCATTGAGCTATGCCATAGACCGCGAGCTGGTTGCAGAAACCGTATTTGATGGCTATGCAACCCCGATTACCCAACCATTTCAGCCGGGGCAGTATGGCTATGCCGAAGATATTGCCGACCTTTCCTATGATCCAGAACGGGCAAAGCAACTACTAGCAGAAGCCGGTATCGAGAACCTGGAGTTTCAAGTGCCATCCTTTGGTCCATTCAACAAACCAAACCAAGCTCTGGCGGGTTTCTTTGCCGATATTGGCGTAACTATGAACATTGAGGCAATAGCACCAGGAGCGTTAGTTACAGAAATATCACAGGGAAACTGGTCCGCAGGATTGATACCGATCAATGATCGTCACGTCAGCGAATATGTTGACAAGCGCGTTCTGGTTGATGGGATTTATAATCCCTTTCAAGTGCTGGAGGAAGACTTGGAAGAGCTTGCAGCACAGGCAACCCAGCTTCCACCAGATGAGGCGGAGCCACTCTGGGCAGAGATAGCCCGTGAAACTGCCGAGCGCGGTATTATCATTCACCTTGCTACAATTGAGTGGCCTGCTGCGGTCAGTCCAAAGGTCAACGGGGGCAAG
>CAZLKK010000341.1:0-4229 GCA_964559995.1 uncultured Chloroflexaceae bacterium | reverse complement strand
TAATCAACAGATTGATTGCCAATGTAATTTATCTGGAACTGACCAGCGGTCTGCACAGTGTTGTCATAGCCCGGATAAACCGGGACCGCTCTCGAAACTCGTTGTCGAAGTATTGCATAAAGCGGTCTATGTAGATGAACCCCTTGTACACGGGTAGCTCATGGATGGGGACAAACCCCGTGCGCCGAAAACGGGCGAAGGTGTTCGCCGGCGACTCCACGCCAATATGCCCTTCGGGGGCGACAAAGTGGGCTTCGTGCAGGTCGGGGTAGGAACGCGAAAACCGACTGAGGGGGTCATTGCTCAAGGTCTCAATGTAGTGAACGGTTGCCCCACCGGGCTTGAGTACCCGGTACACCTCTGCCAGCAGGTCGTCTTTGTAGTCAAAGGGGATGTGTCCCAACACGTCTAGGCTCACAACATAATCGCACGAGTTGTCGGCAAGCGGGATGCGCGTCACCGAGCCGAGCGTGGCGGCAGAGTAGGTGTCTTGGGCATTGTACAGCGAACTTAGCGACACATCTAGCCCAACAGACTGGTCAAATTGGCGAAAGAACCGCCACCCACCGCCACATCCCAGGTCAAGCAGCACCCCACGTTTGCCGCCAAGCGTTCGTACAAAGAACCGCTCTTTCTTGACCAACAGGTTGCGGAGCGAGCGGACACTCTCATTTGTCTTGACCCACTTTGCCTCGTAAAACTCGCGGGGGGTCTCTTCATAGGCGAGATGTGGTTCAGGCGGGGGCGTGAGCGATGGTGTGCATGGCGATGGCACGATTACAGTTCTCCCCTTCGTTGCAATTCTTCACGAAACCAGGGTATCGTTCGGTTTAGCCCCTCTTCCAACAGCACTGTTGGGTTCCAATGCAGCACTGTCTGGGCTTTGGTAATATCTGGCTGGCGCACCTGGGGGTCGTCTTGGGTGCGAAGGTCTTTGTAGACAATACCCGCCGGGTTGTTGGTTATCTCATTGACCTTCTTTGCCAAATCAAGCACGGTAAACTCGCCAGGGTTGCCAATATTCACCGGCTCTGTCTCATCCGAGAGCAATAAGCGATAGACTCCCTCAACCAGATCATCTACATACTGAAAAGAGCGGGTTTGTGAACCATCCCCATAGACCGTCAACGGCTCATGCTTGAGGGCTTGGGCAATGAAGTTTGGCACAACCCGCCCATCACGCAGCCGCATGCGGGGACCGTAGGTGTTGAATATGCGAACGATACGGGTAGCTATCCCGTGGTAGCGGTGGTATGCCATCGTCATAGCCTCAGCAAACCGCTTGGCTTCGTCATACACCCCCCGCGGTCCAATCGGGTTGACGTGTCCATAGTAGCTCTCCTGTTGCGGGTGTATCTGGGGGTCGCCGTAGACCTCCGATGTGGAGGCAAGCAAAAAGCGTGCGTTTTTGTCTTTGGCAAGTCCCAGGGCTTTGTGGGTGCCAATTGCCCCCACCTTGAGCGTCTGTATAGGGAGCTCTAGGTAGTCTATGGGGGAGGCAGGCGAAGCAAAGTGCAACACGGCATCTATTGGTCCGTCAACAAACATATAATTCGTTACATCGTAGTGGATAAAGCGAAACCGCTCATGCCCCGCAAGGTGAGCGATATTATCCGTGCTACCTGTGATGAGGTTGTCCATAGCGATGACGCTATGTCCTTCGTGCAAAAAGCGATCCGCTAGATGTGAGCCAAGAAAACCTGCCCCACCAGTTATCAAAACGCGCATAGGTATGCTCTATTTCCTCATAAAGTTATTCAGTACACTGCTAACATAACGCTAAGGTTAGTATGCCCCTTTGCCAATGAGCACAACGGGGATGGTCTTCAGCAAAATTTGCAGGTCCATCCCTACCGACCAGTTTTCCGTGTAGAAAATATCCAACCGGACCATTTCATCAAACGAAGTGTCGCTGCGTCCAAGCACTTGCCATAGTCCGGTAAGTCCTGGGGTTACTTCAAGCCGGCGGCGATGCCAGGGGTCATACTGGTCTACCTCTTCTGGCAAGCCAGGGCGGGGACCAACCAGGCTCATTTCGCCACGCAGCACGTTGAGTAGTTGGGGCAGCTCGTCCAGGCTACTCTGCCGCAGGAACCGTCCCACCCGCGTAATGCGGGGGTCGCTGCGTATCTTGAACAATGGCCCATCTGCTTCATTCAGGGCTGCCAATTCAGCCTTGCGCTTTTCCGCATCAACAACCATCGTGCGAAACTTGTAGCAGGTAAAACCTTTGCCATGCTTGCCCACTCGTGTTTGCCGAAAGAGCGCAGGACCTTTGGAGTCTAGGCGGATAATCAGGGCTATCAACGTGGTAATGGGCAAAAGAATGGGTGTTGCCAGCAGGATAAGGGCAACATCCAATGTGCGCTTGACGGCGAGGTTCCACCCCTTGATGGAGTTCTCTTTTAGCCCAATAAGCGGCACACCACTGACATTCAGCACGTCTACCCGATCAAAACTGAGTTCGTAGAGGTCGGGGGCTATCTGAAAATCTACGCCAAGCGAGCGGCACATCTGTACCAGTTGTGGCAGCCGTCCGTGCTCCCAAAAGGGCAGGGCGAGGATGACCTGATGGACAGCGTGGTGCTTGACCTGCTGTTTGATCTGTTCAATGTTGCCCAGGTGGGGATAGTGGGTATGGCTAGTGTCGTGGTCATTGGGTGCTGGACGGTCATGCAAATAGCCGACTAGGTGGTAGCCGAGATTTGGGCGGGCGGCGATGGCATCCATCACCTGATGGCCTAGCCCATTGCCGCCAACTACCAATACCCGTTCTAGCCCATACCCCTGCGCCCATGCCCATCGCCAGAACAGCAGCAGCAGCAGGCGGGAGAGGATAAGCAACCCGACAATGGTCAAGCCAGCAAAGGCAAAGATCAGTCGTGAGTAGTAGAAGGGACGGTAGAGAAAGACAAAGACTATCAGCAGAGCCATGCCAGAAAGTACGCTGCTGACAATGATGCTGCTGTAGTCGAGTATGCCCGTGCCACGGGGGAGACGGTAGAGACCTTTTGTCTCAAAAAGGATCATCAGCACGACCATCAGTAAGATGGTAATGGGGAGGAATGCGGTAAAATCCACAAAGTTTTGGGTAGCCACTTCGGAAACAATCGGTTGGAGCATGGGGTGCCATTCGACGTGGTAGCGGAGGAGGTAGGCAAGGCTAAAGCCAACGAGTACAAGCATCTGATCAAACAGCAGCAGGAGTACATGCGAAAGCCACCCCCCACTTTTATACCTTCGTAGGCTTTGTTTGAGTATCGCCGTTGGTGATGGACTGAGAACTGGGTTCAGGCTTCGATCCATAAACACTCCTATTCTTACTAGTTGGTTGCATGGTTTTGTGACGCTTTGCGATTGCTTACTCCCTAATGTTGGATTTCTCTAGTAGCATAATGAGACCGTGAGTACCACGCATACATTATAGCATATAGAGCGGGGGATACATGCCAAAGGATGACAGGGCGGTTGCAAAGTCCGGGTTTACCTCCCCTGCCCTGCCCTTGACAAGGGCTAGGGGGTATCGCCGCTCAATACGCCCCCTGCCCCCGCCACACGACCACCACTGTCTTGACGAGTATCACCAAATCGAGCCAGAAAGAGTAGTTTTGGATGTAGTAGAGGTCTTCCTCAGTGTGTAGGTGCATAGGCTTGTCGCTGCGCCCATTGACCTGCCACCAGCCGGTGATACCAGGCGGCACACGAAACCGCTGCCATTGCCAGGGTTCGTACTCATCGGCAATGTAGGGCATCTCCGGGCGCGGCCCAACAAGGCTCATTTCGCCACGCAGCACATTCAACAGTTGGGGCAGTTCATCTAGGCTCGTGCGGCGTATCTTGCGCCCTATCTTCGTAATGCGCGGGTCATCGCTGATCTTGTGGATGAGGTGCCCGTCATCATCACGTTTCGCTACTTCATGCCAGCGGCGATCTGCATCCTGGTACATACTACGGAATTTGAGCATCTTAAACCGCCGCCCGTGCTCCCCGATGCGCTCCTGGCGAAAAAAGATGGAGCCAGGTGATTCCCGTTTGATCAGCAGGGCTATCGTTAGCATCACCGGCGAGAGGAGCAGCAGCAGGAGCAGACTGGCGACCACATCAAACATACGCTTGAGCAACCGTTGCCCATCGGTGAGGGCAGACTCGCGCAGGCTGATGACGGGGATGCCGCCGAGGGCTTGCACCGACGTGCGGGCAAAGGCGAGGTCAAGCACACCCGGTACCAT
>CAZLKK010000340.1:0-4240 GCA_964559995.1 uncultured Chloroflexaceae bacterium | reverse complement strand
CTCGCGGCTCATTTGGGCGAACACCTGATCGGTTCCCCTTCTCCCGCGTCGTCGAGGCAGGGGGATCGAGCAACAACCGGGTGGCAGGTGGCTAATCTCTGCGCCGCAACACATACACCCCATAGTCGCAGATACCGCTTCGCATCGTCGTCGTCCGAACTATCTGGAATTCCCCGGCAAAAAAGCGGCGGTAGTCCGCTTCATCACGGATATAGCCGCCACGATCTAGCCAGTGCATCAGGTGTCCAGCGGGGTTTTCCTTGCCAGGTGGGGGGATGTCTTCCATCACCAACACCATCGCACCGGGACACAAAACCCGCGCAAGTTCGCGGATAAAGGCGGCAGCCAGGTCATCTGACAAGTGGTGTAACACCCCTAGCACGAGGGCAGCATCAAAGCTCTGGTCGCGCAAGGCGAGATGCTCTCCACTACTGGCAATAAAAGCTCCCTGGTAGGTCTGATGGGCATAGCGTAGGTAAGGAATAGAGAGATCAACACCGACGTATTGGCTGGCGGGGAAAGCGGGGGCAAACTCGCCGGTGCCACAGCCCAAGTCTAGGAACTTGCGGCTCCCAACATCGCTCCAGGGTGCCAGTTCTTCGGCTATGATAGCTTTCTCACCGCGAAAGTTATCTTCCACAATGCGCCGCAGCACATTCCATAGGCTTGGCATTTGGCTAATACGGGTAAGGAGAGTATCAGTTATGGTCATAAGATATTGTTTGGTAGCGTTCGTTTCGGGTATGCGTTCGGTGTTATCAGTTGTCGTTAGGTGTGCTTATAGGAACCACGCTAGGTATTCCTCGTCTTGATGATTTCCATTTTGCCGCTGTAGGCTACACAAAGGATAGAGAGACCAAAGGGTAACGATTTGCCCGTTTGAAGCCAGAGAGACTCTAGCAACATAGGCATACGAAGTAGCGCATTGAGAGGTGGTGCAGGTAAGGCTAGATCAGACTGCTGTTGCTCAAGCGTTGGGACGGCTTTTTCCAATAGCCGTTGCATCAAGGCTAGGGGGAACAGTAGCGTATTGATGTAGGTACACTGTCCCACAAAAAAGCCTGCCTGCGAGACTATATCTGCCACCTCTGCGGTAGTATAGCGACGGCGGGTATGCACGGCACGGTCATGCTTGCTATACAAAAAGGCATACGCCGGCATACGCAACAACAACCATCCCCCCGAACGCAACACGCGGTGAAACTCACGTAAGGCGACCACTTCATCCGGGACTTGACGATGGTAGAGCACATCAAACGATGTCACCAAATCAAACTGTTCATCGACAAAGGGCAACGAAAGTACAGAGCCGCGAGTAAGCGGCGATGGGGCATGGTTTAACGCAAGAGCTTCTGCGGCTAGGTCTAGCCCCACCACATCGCCGTACTGTTGCAAAAAGCGCATATTGCCGCCTGTGCCACAGCCAGCGTCAAGGATACGTAAGTCGCGGCGCGGACCGTAGAGCCGATTAAGGGTGCTGGCAGTAATTGCCCGCATTCCCCCATGCCACCAGTGGGTAGGTTCTACCGTTGCGAGTGTGGTATATTCTTGCTGTTCCATAGCTACCAAGCATACCAGAAGTGGGGGGATGGTGCAAATGGGGTGATCACGACTCCAGGGTCATGGCAGAGTTGCCCAATGAAAGGATTTTTGCTGCGGCTTGCTTGCCGCCTTCCGCTCCCCCTTGCCCCCTACATCTCCCCCGCTCTGCCCCACTCAACGAGCCGCAAGGGTCAACGAGCGGATTCCCCCCCCCGACACCCTAACCCGCGTCCCCTGGGGGAGCAAGGGAACCAGGCAGGTGGTTTCCCCCTTCTCCCGCGTAGTGGGGGCAGGGGCGAGGGGATGGGGGACAAATAGGACATTGCCACGCGCCCCTGTCCCAATATTTTCAGGTAAGCGTTCGTCCCCGCTCGCCACGGTATACCGCTTCAGGACGGACAAGCTGCCGATTGGTCAACTGTTCACGGATATGGGCTATCCAACCAGGCATACGCGCACAGGCAAAAACTGCTGTGAGACAATCTGCTGGAAACCCCAACTGGGCAAGCAAGGGAGCACTATAAAATTCTACGTTCGGGTAGAGTTGGCGTTGTTGGTAGTAGGGGTGGGTGCTGATAATCTCTGCCACCCGCTCGGCTATCAAGTGCAGCGTTGGGTTGGTATTGGGGCGTTGGGCAAGGGCGCGAGACTGCTCATACATATGCCGTTTGCGTGGGTCTTCTACGTCAAACACCCGATGTCCCACCCCCATCAGACGTTCTTTGCGGGCAAGCATTTCATCAAGATAGCTCTTAGCATTATCGGGGCTGCCAATGGCTTGAAAGGTACGGAGAGCAAGCTCATTTGCCCCCCCATGCGCTTGTCCCTTGAGCGTGGCTATCGCGGCAGTGATGGCTGACAACAGATCATTGCGGGTACTGGCAACGACACTGGCAACAAAGGTAGAAATATTCAGCCCATTTTCTGCTAAAATGACCATATAGGTATCCAGCGCATGCACAGCCACCGTATCAGGTGGGGTGCCATGCAGCATAGCCAGGAAATTTGCCGCCTGGCTCAGAGATGGGTTAGGCGAAATAGGGGGTTGGTCATTGCGGATGCGGATGTACGCTGCCAGTAGGGTAGGCAGTTTGGCAGTGAGCCAAAACCCCTCTGCCTCTATCTTGTCAGTAGTCATGAGAGTCGGGGGGGTACTAGCGGCGAGAGCTGAGACTGCCGTGCGGAGAGCATCCATGCCATGCAGGGTGCGGGGGAGCGCATGGAGCATAGCCAGTTCGTCATCGGTGAGAACACGGTGGGCAGCAAGCTCAGCTTGTATAGGGGCACGTTGTTCGTCTGTAGGGAGATTACCATACCAAAGCAGGAAGAGGACATCTTCCCAGGACACTCGGTTGGCAATAAGCTCATGCAGACTGTAGCCACGGTAGCTCAAAAGACCCGTAGTGCCGTCTACTTCACTCAGGACCGTTTCGCCCAAGAGCGTACCATCTATTGTTAGTCCGAGGGGATTCATAGGCTTTTACTCCTCATAGATGCTTGCCTTCAGGCACAGAACCCCCCAATGAACGGTGGGGGGGAAGTGCCCCGCTTGAGCGGCTTTAGCCCACTGCCAAAGCCCTACTCATCCCCAACTGCCCGTTGCAGTATGGGGCTGGTTTTTTGGTCTTACGACAGGAGCAACCAGCAACCTCCGTGCCTTACGGCGGTAATGTGTGCCTCGACAAGGATAGGGAGGCTTGTTATGCTGGCAGCATGGGCATACGGGCATAGATCATCTGCCTGGGGAACCGCCAGCGATAGAGCCTGGAGTTGGCACTCCGCCCCCCTGGGTATCGTGACTTGCCTATTGGAGACCTGGCTGAGTCTGGTCAACATCGGCTTGCTCGCCCAAGCCATTTCCGGCTTAGGGTATTGACTTCTAGCGGTGCATATCGGGAGGTATGCTCCCTGCCGTTATTGTACCATCAATTTTTGGGGATGAGGCAGGAGCAGGGGATGGGACATGAGGAGGGGATGCGGACACAATTTTGACATCACACGAAAAGGGACAAGGTATGGCTACGCCACTACGCGAACGTCGCAGACAATTGTTACGAGATGAAATTCTCCATGCAGCACAAGGGTTGATCTCTGAAAAGGGTCATACCCTTATGGCGATGGATGAGGTGGCAGCAAAGGCTGGCATCTCCAAACCTACGTTGTATAGCTACTTTGCCACAAAGGACGAGCTTATCGTCAAAGCGGCGGCAAGCATGATTGAAGAGGCTATTACGATGATGGAGGAAGTGCAACAGTCCAAAACACCTCTCCAACGGCTCGTCTATTTCCTGCAAATTCTCGTGGAGTTTCAGATAGGCGAGGATATGGTGCCGCGTCCGTGGCGAGCAGAGACCTTTCACTTTCTCTGTGAACACGAGGAATCGCTGGCAATGCTCAACCGGCTGGATGAGGCGGTTGTAACCCTAGTACGGGAGGCGATAGCGCAGGGGGAGATAGACCCACACCTAGATACGGCTATTGTGGTGCGTACTTTCTACTCGCTGGTACATGCGCTCAATATTGGGCATACTTCGCTGGCAGGGGAACCCAACACGGAAACTGTCGCAGGGTTGTTGGCAATGATCTTTGAGCAGGGAGTGCGGCGGGGGTAGACAGCACCAACTGCCCCCGCTCCCATTCCTGGGCGAGGGGGAGCCGAACATTGGGCGCACCGCCGTGCGCCCCTACATCCGCTCGT
>CAZLKK010000339.1:2232-4308 GCA_964559995.1 uncultured Chloroflexaceae bacterium | reverse complement strand
CTGTGTTCATCTATGGTTCCCTTCTGCCCGGAATCCCTGTGACCTACCCCTAAGAGGGGGCAAGGGGGAGCGGATGAGCAAGAAGGGCAAAGATGCTTTGATTGTGCGACTTTGACGCAGCCCTACCTTAACGCTTTCTCTTTTGCTATTTCTCCATTTCTTCATCTATTTTCTTTCGTGCCTTAATAAAGCCATGCTACAGTATGCCAAGAAGGTTTCGTGCTACCTAAACAGGAGCATACCAACAACCGTTACCAACGTTACCAACGTTACCAAATAGGTGAGTGACAAAACAACGCAGAGACGCAGAGAGCTACCCACTCTTTGCGCTTTTGGTGTCCCTACTAGCTAGGAAAACCACAAGGAAAACCACAATGAGGGGCTAACGCTTGAGAGAGGAGCAACATAGTGGCAACTATCTGGAGCAAAGCAGACATCCATATCCATACGACCTACAGTGCTGATGGTACCGCACGAGTTGAACAGGTGCTAGACTATTTCGCTACCCAGACAGATATACGAGTTCTGGCTATCACCGACCACGACGAGATACGCGGAGCACTCAAAGCCCGCCGCCTTGCCCATGACTATGGGCTAGACGTAATCGTAGGAGAAGAGGTCTCAACCCAAGAGGGACACCTGTTAGCCCTGTTCATTGAACACTTTGTCCCCCCACACAGACCAGCAGCAGAGACCATAGCTGCGATCCATGCCCAAGGGGGACTCTGCATTGCTGCCCATCCCTATGGCTGGTTGGTCCCATCGCTTGGCTGGCATGGGCTACGCGAACGCTGCCAGGGGAACACTACCGGTAATGGGAACAGGACCGGTGGCGATTGGATGCTTGATGGCATTGAGGGCTTCAATGCCAGCCTCTGGTATGCAGGCAACAATGCTAGTGCCACAGCCGCAGGGGAAGACCTCAACCTCGCCATATGTGGCGGCAGCGACTCGCACCAGCTTTCTACGCTAGGGCTAGGCTATACCCTCTTCCCCGGCAGCACTGCCAACGACCTACGCCGGGCTCTACTCATGCGACAAACCACCGCGTATGGGGCAGCATGGGGCAGCCATCGGACCCTGGAGTATGTCGGCATAAAAGTTCGTGATACCGTGCGCTCACTCACAGACCGCTCACTCAAGCCATCCATTCCTTGAACGCTGGTCCTGTCTCAAAAAAGATAGACGGCAGCATATAGAAGCGGCGATTTGCCCAGGGTATCAGCAGTTCAAGGGTGCGTTGGCGTAGGGAAGTAGCGAAAAAGAGCGATACCATCATCCCCACTAACCCTGCCCGTTGTTGCCGACCTTTGGTGAACAGGGCAATCAACAACAGCGAAGCGGCAAGCACCCGTGCCAGCGGGAAGGGGGCGGATTGGCGAGAGGATGGCTCTTGTTGTTGCTGGTTGCTATCACGCAACCTTCGTACTACCAGACAGGCAACCCGTGCCTGCACCCAAAGCCACCGCGGTTTTTGCTGGTAGCTCTGCAAAAATGCCCCCATTTCGTCGAGTTCTAGGGGAGGCAAGTGGGCATTATCGCCCCACCGCTGCTGGTGGGCTTGGAGCGTCTGTTGTAGGACAGCAGCTTGGGAGCGCAACCCGTGCCATACATCGCGGCGGTTGTCCCAAGCCGCTTGCAGCCCCCGTAGCATAAAGGTGCGTATGTCCCGCGCTACCCCCAACACATCGGCAAAATAGTATGCACCGCCGAGGCAAGGTAGGACCAAATGAGCAAGGAAGCCGTGGGACGCATCCACCACACCCAAAGCAGCGAGGGAAGATAGATTGTCCCTATCGACTGCTCTAGGGGAGCATGGTCTTTGGGAATATACCATCCTTGCTCAATAAGCGTTTCTGATTCGGCATGCAGCGCGGCAATCGCCTGCCCAAACGCCCCCCCAAACCGCTCTTCACACCACGACTGGACAACCTTGTTGGTATCTACATCTGGCGTATGCACCAATGCCGCAGTGACGGCACTATTGATTTCTGTCCAGATGCTCCAGCCTTCGTGGTTTGTGCCAAGCGCAGCCTGTCCGCCCCCCCATCCGCCGGTACTATTCCATGCCCATAT
>CAZLKK010000339.1:0-2222 GCA_964559995.1 uncultured Chloroflexaceae bacterium | reverse complement strand
CGCATTGGGTATCATCCCGAAGAGTTCATACTCCCGGCGGTTTTGCATCTCGACAATCTGCGCCGGTCCGCGAGTGCCAGCAGTCGGGTTATGCGGCAGATGGCGAAAGAAGTCTGAAGGGGTGTGCTTGATAGAGACCAGCAAATGGGGTGAGGTATAGTCGGCAAAGACGCTGTTATACTGTTCGCGTGACCATTGCATATTGCCGAGCTCGCCAATGCCAATACTCCAAGTACGAACGATTAACAACCGATGATGCCGCTCACACACCGGCAGCAGGGTGTCTATCAGTGAGCGCAAGGTCTGCTGTGACGTATACAACATATGCCCGGTGTAGGTTGCCCCCTGGTTGTGTGCGCCGCCCGCCTCGCCCACACGAATGACGATGCCTGCCACTTCTGGTACCATAGTGAAGAGGTCTTCCAATGCCCATTGGTTTACCTGGGCAAGCCGCGGATTATCGGCAGTCATCTTGCCCACATACTGGCGTAGAGGGGGGGTGCTCCATTGCATATCAGAGGTCACAAATACCTGCATCCCAAGCTCGCTCGCCTTGTGAAACAGCGGTGCAAAGCCAGCACGGTAAGTTTTCGCACGGACACGGTAGGGGTCGCCGGGTGCGTAGATAGGCACGGGAGCATGCTCAAACCCAACGAGGTGGGCGAGATTGTCCAGCACAATGCCGGTGTATCCCTGGGATGAGATACGTTCCAGATACCGTATCGCCTGCTTTGTACCCTGGGCAAGCTGGTGGTGTGCGGCATACCAGGGGGCATCGTCTGTATCCAGTTGATAGTAGGGGAGTGATGACCAATTGCGAAAGGGTTTTGCTGGATCGTAGTATGCGCCAGCTATATCTGCTAGGCAATGCGGTATCATAGGGTTGACTCCTTTGTGTTTTCCATAAGGTATATAACACATCATTGTACCATGAAATATGCAAGTATTTAACACCCGCTTAATACTTGCTTAATATTTCTGGGGAGACGGTTTCTAGCTCTTGAAAAGTGTTCAGAAGTGTGTTATACTACGCTTTATGGGTATGTATACTATTCGACAGTTTTCAGAGCGGATCGGCGTTTCGGTAAAGACACTCCAGCGGTGGGATCGGGAAGGAAAACTCATTCCCCTCCGTACCCCAAGCAACCGACGACAGTATACCGATGAACACATCCGTCAAGCACTTGGATTACGGGGTATCCAGACGACCATCGAAACGCGAAAAACCGTGGTGTATATGCGGGTATCGAGTCCGGCGCAGAAACCTGACCTAGATAATCAGCGTCACGCACTTGAGCAGTTTTGTGCAGCACGCGGACTGACAGTGGATGAATGGATTGCGGAAATTGGCGGAGGATTGAACTTCAAACGTCCAAAGTTTCTGCAATTAGTGGATGCTATTGTTGCCCACCACGTTGGTACCCTCATTATCGCACACAAAGACCGATTGGCTCGGTTTGGCTACGACCTGTTGACCCATCTTTGCACCATGCATCAGTGTACCATCCTTGTTCTGAACCAGGAAACCCTCAGTCCAGAACAGGAAATGGTGCAGGATTTGATGACGATCATCCACTGCTTTTCGTCTCGGCTCCCTGGATTACGACATTACCGGAAGTCATTAAAAAAGGTATGGGAATCCCATGATACGCGCCCACAAAATACGGTTGAACCCAACCCCTGAGCAGGAACAGTATTTCCGACAAGCCGCAGGCAATGCGCGTTTTGCCTGGAATTGGGCGGTTGCGCTGATGCGGGACGCGAGAGCACAGCAGATGCCCCTCCCGCTGGTCAGCGACCTGAAAGCCGAGTTCAACCGCATCAAGCGAGAGCAGTTTCCGTTCGTGATGGAGACAACCAAGTGTGCAACCGAACAGCCGTTTGCCGACCTGAATAACGCCCTGACAACCTTTTTTCACGACATCACGAAACGGAAGAACGGCAACCGCCGTAAGGATGGCAAACGGGTTGGCTTCCCGCGTTTCAAATCCCGCAAGCACGGGTATGGGTCATTCTATCTGGCAAACGACAAGTTCACGGTAGACGGACACAGGATACGCATACCGAAACTTGGGTGGGTGAACATGACCGAACCGCTGCGCTTTCCGGGCAAAATCATGAGCGCACGGATCAGCGAACGGGCAGGCTACTGGTTTGTGAGTATCCATGTCCAGCTCCCAGCACCAGAACGCCAACCACCCGAACGGGTGATCGGGGTAGAC
>CAZLKK010000338.1:0-4309 GCA_964559995.1 uncultured Chloroflexaceae bacterium | reverse complement strand
ACGGCTGCCCATTCGAGCCGTCTGGTAGCTCCATGCCAGAGATTTCTCTGGTTTAGGAACTATTCTCAAGTGCGTTTAGATAGCTTCTATGTTTCACCTATGCATCATACCACAGGCTGTATAGTGTGGCGAATAGTGCGGGCTTACCTAGAAAAAACAGGGAAAATGTCTGTCACACTATCCAGCCGGTACAACGCATACCACCCCGCCACAATCGCCGCCTCACCGGGAAGCGGGGGGGGGGCTAACCTTGTGTCCCAAAGCAGATACGTTGCCCCCTCCCCCCGCGCCCATGCCAACGTTGCCATAGGATCACCGCCTTCTCGCCAGGGAATGGTGCGATGGGCGAGGGCAGAGTATTTTGCCAGCGGCACTTCGGGGTCAACCCGCACAACAACCCGCTCCCCCGCTTGCAACAGCGCGAGCGTCTGTTGAACAATGGCGACCTCATCGGCAGGTTGCTTGTCCAGCACAGCGCGGGTGCCAGTGGTGAAACCGCTATGCAGCACAACCAACAACAGCACCCCCACGACCAATGCCCCTCGCCATTCCCAACGGTGAGCAGCATTGCTTACCACCGCTACCACCTGTTGCAATAGCCACACTGCCGCTACCGCGTAGACGACCACGAGTGGCAGGAAAAACCGTTGTAGGACAAACGCCAACGACACCACCGCCACATATGCCACAATAACCAACAGCATACTAGCCAAGCCTGTCGTCTGACGTGTGTCTGTATATCTTATACCCCCCCGCCACACTGCCAACACCCACCCGCATAGCCCCAGGATTGCCAACCAGTTTGCGGGGAAGCCAAGCAACCGCAGCTGGATTGCTCGCCCAAACTCGCTGGTATCCTCTGCACCGCTGCCAACAAACGCCGTGACATTTCCCCACCAGTTCGCCAGGAAGCGGGGCGGGTCGCGCAACACTACCTCGCTGAGGGGGATAGAGTCGGGTACTTCACCCCAACGCCCCCAGTCTATATCACCGTACACGGCTAACCAGATGTTCTTTGCCTGTTGGCTATAGAGTGGGTCGCCTGTTTGCTGCGTGTTGACGATAAGCTGCGGCATGGCGACAAGCACAAACCCTGCCACAAAGGGCAAGACTCGCCAGGTCACTTGCTTTGCCATACCCCACACCACCTCGCGCCGCGTAGTAGATCGCTGTGCTAGATGTTCAAGCACAACGGGTATCACAAGCGCAATACTCCCCCACACCAGCAGCACCATACCCAGATGACGCATCAAAAACGCCCCCCCCGCCGCCGCGCCTGCGAGAACAAGCGGGTATAATGAGCCGCGAGCGTTAGCAAGCGGATGTATCATCCCTCCGCGATTCATCCCTGCCCCTGCCCTGTGTCCCGCAAGCGGGAGAAGGGGGAGGTTGGTTTCCCCTCGCCCTGGAATAGGAGCGGGGGCAGGGGGAGCGGGTAACACATGGCTTTGTTCGGGGGTATCTCCTACCATACCCCACAGAAACAGTGCCAACGATAGCGCAACCAATGCAGCAAAGGGCATATCGCTACCAACGTACAGCGCATACTGCACAACCAACGGACTCGTCCCCAATACGAACACAACCAGACTTGCCCACATCCCCCGCCAATCTGTATGGCTATCGGGAAATCCGCTCGTTGACCCTCGCGGCTCGTTAAGCATACGGGCAAGCCAGTAGCCAGACAATAGCAACACACCGCCGCTCACCGCCGCCACATACCGCGCTGCCACAAAGACATTGCCATCAGTGAGCGGGTGAGTGAGCCAAAGCAACAAGGGATAGCCCAAGTTGTAGAAACCGTCTGCTTGGAAGACCTGCTCCAAACTGGTAGCGCGAGTGGCGAAAACGCGAAAGTCCTTTTCTACACCGGGGACAGAGAGGGTAACGTGTTGCTTGGCACTGGACAGCACAAGAATACCCCATACAACAACCCCCGCCCCTACCGCCGCGTTTGGTAGCCAGTGCCAGCGTTTGAGCAACACTGGACCATCACGAATGATGACCATACTAAGCAATAGCGCATTGAGCATGGGCAATAACCAACGGATAGGGTAGGGATAGAGGGGCGGTTGCCAGCGGTAGCAACACAGGAATAGCCCCCCGATGAGTACTGCCCCCAACGTCAGCATTACCCACCTTCGCCGGGGTGACGGGTGGGGGATGAGCAAATACCAAAGCAACACCAGCGCAACACCGCCATAGACCAATTGCAACGGGTAAGGTTGCACAGGTTGCCCCTTCAGCCCAGGCGACACCGCGTAGACAACGCGATCTACCAACACCCCTACGGTGCGATCTTCGCCAGCAAGCGTTGTCGTGTCGGAGCGTAGTTCTATGACCACATCGTCTGGTTTCGTCTGCCCACCGGTAATGCGAAAATGATAATTCTGCCATGTGCCGTCAGTTTGGATGCTGCCTACCAATACCTGCCCATTGAGCCAAAATTGCACCGTTGGCAACGGCTCGCCTGCACCCCGCCACCCGCGTAATCGCAACGTGATGTCAGCCGGCAAGCCTGCCTGGGGGAAGATAAGGTAGGATTGACCACGGCTCCAGCGCACCTGCCCATCGGAGCCAGCGAGGTATGGCTCCATGCTCCTATTGTGCTGCTGTGGGTCGTGAAAACCGCGCACATAACCAGCATCATAGCCGCCAATATCTACGCTGTGGCGAGCGGGAAATTGGTAGAGTAGGGCTATCAGCACTGCCCCCAAAACACATAGCCCAACAGCGGGGAGGGATCGTTTTACCATGAACATGCGTAGATAACCAGCACATACTTGTAACGGCTTGTCTCAAATGTCGCTTGCGATTGGCAAATCGTTTGAAATGTCTCGTCCTGCTCAATAGCAGTAAATTTGCCATCACGCAGCACGAGGTAGTCTGGGTGGTAGTGGTGAAATGCCCATAGCGAGGAGTCGTTGAAATCGCGGGTTGTGCTCAATTGTGCCGCAATGTCGGGTTGTAGCAAGCCGGCAAAATCTATAATATCCCGTTGGGCATGGTAGCCAATAATGCCAATCTCCAACGTGCCAACGCTGGCATCAGGCGGGGTATGGGTGCGTAGCCATGTTCCCACATCGATATAGATAGGCAAGCGGGGGTCGGGTGAGCGTTGGATGGTGTGGATACGGTCTAGGCGAGGAATAACCGTCACCAGCAGCAACACTGCCACCAGCACCGTTGCCCAACGGCGCGAGAAGCGGCATGCCACCGCCTCATACAACATCTCTACCCCCATACCGACCAACACCACAAGCCCTATGACCAGCGGCGCATAGTACCAAAAATAGCTTGCCACACCCAGGATGCTATAGCCAGCAAAATACAGCACGTTCCAGCCGATAAGCAGCAACCAACGGGGGTTTTTGACCAGACCGGCAATGCCCACAATAGCCAAGACCCCAAGCCAACGGGCGGAGAAGCGCGAGAGCATATCCACACCCATGATGATGAACGCATCAAAAAACTGGTGTCGCCCTTGCATCAACCCCTGCTGCTGCTTGGCATACAGCGTGACGGGAAAGGGTGAGCCAAATGTAGCGAGCGCATAGACTAGCCAGGGCAACATGCCTGCGAGAAACCCCACGCTCAACGCGAGAATAGCTCGCCATTGGCGAAACCACAACAGATAGCCGCCAGCGCATGCTGCTGCTAGTATGCCATCGGCACGGGTAATGGTGGCGAGTGCCAAGAAGACCCCGGCAACCGCATACTTGTCATGCACTAGGGCAAGGAACCCCACGAGGATGAGGAGCAGGTAGAGGGTCGTTTCAGCGGCGATGGTCTGCACAAGCAGGGGGGATATGGGGTAGAGGAGCAGGGCTGTTGCCCCGACCAGCCGGGCTTGCCAGCGGTCTGCTATAGCCCACAGCACGAGTCCCCCAAGCGCAAGGCTGATACACCCAATAATTGCCCCTGCCAGCGGGATGTCTATACCAACTAGCCCAACTAGCGCGAGCAGCAGCGTCATGAGCGGGGTCGTGGTGCTGAGGGTGGTATCACCGCTGTTGTAGACAAAGCCGTTGCCCTGGGCGATATTCTCGGCATAGCGGAAGGTAATATAGGGATCGTCAAACCCCCATGCGTGGTAGTACCAGAGCAGCAAGCCGGCAATAGCCAGCGTCCAGACCAGCGGGAGCATACGGGACGCAGCGGGGGCTATCGTTGTTTGTCTATAGTCCATACTGGTTATCATACCATAGCATAGGCTTACCGCTATCACTCCCCCATACCTTACAGGGGTAGGTTAGGGGAGAGTAAACAAGGTCTCACCGGTCAGCCCCCCCTCACTCTAGCAGCGTCC
>CAZLKK010000337.1:0-4331 GCA_964559995.1 uncultured Chloroflexaceae bacterium | reverse complement strand
GAATTTCTTTGGAATCAATGAGTGAGTACGTTTGAGTACTTAGAAAGTAGCAGGTTGGATGAGCTACGAAGAAGTGTATCGGAAATCTATTGAAGCACCAGAAGAGTTTTGGGCAGAGCAAGCCGAACAACTCCACTGGTATAAAAAATGGGACAAGGTACTAGACGACTCCAATGCCCCATTTTATCGTTGGTTTGTTGGAGGAGAAACAAACCTCTGCTACAACGCAGTAGACCGTCATGCCTTTGGTCTAGGGCGAGGGCAAGCTGCCCTTATTTGCGAAAGTGCCGAGACCGGCGAATCTCGCATCATCACCTTTCACGAACTCTATCGTGAAGTCAACCGGTTGGCAGGGGTATTGCGAAATCTCGGAGTCCGTAAGGGAGATCGAGTCATCATCTACATGCCCATGATTGCCGAAGCCATTATCGGCATGCTGGCGTGTGTTCGTATTGGAGCTATCCATTCCGTGGTTTTTGGGGGCTTTAGCGTTGGTTCGCTGGCAAGCCGCATAGATGATGCCAGCCCTGTTGCCATCCTCACGGCGGATGCCAGTATGCGAAAGGGGCTGCCAGTACGACTCAAGGAAATTGTAGACGCGGCATTGGATGCGGCAAAGATAGACAGTGTGCGTGATGTGCTGGTCTACAACCGCGAAATTGTCGAATGTCAAATGAAGAAGGGACGCGATCTCGACTGGACAGAACAGCTTGAGGAACGAGGCGAACGGTACGTTGAGCCAGTGCCACTCGGCAGCAACGACCCATCCTACATTCTCTACACCTCTGGGACCACTGGGCAACCCAAGGGCATTGTGCGCGATACCGCCGGCTATATGGTCGCGCTGCATACCTCGATGGGGCAGATTTATGATGTGGGACCGGGTGATGTCTACTGGTCTACCTCAGACATTGGTTGGGTCGTTGGGCATAGCTATATCGTCTACGCACCGCTCCTCAAGGGAGTACCAACCCTTGTCTTTGAAGGACGACCAGACTACCCCGACCCTGGTATCTGGTGGCGCATTATTGAGAAGTATGGGGTAACGTGTGTCTTTTCTGCCCCAACGGCTCTTCGAGCACTCAAGAAATTCCCCGACAGTTGGATTAAAGATTGCGATCTCTCCTCTATGCGCTATTTCTTTACCGCAGGGGAACCCCTAGACGGTCCAAGCTATGAATGGGCAACAGACATCCTCGGTGTGCCGGTGGTAGACCACTATTGGCAAACAGAGAGCGGTTGGTCTATGTTGGCAAACTCGGTGGGGCTAGAAATGCTGCCTATCAAGGCAGGCTCCCCCACCAAACCGGCGGTGGGACACCGGTTGTCGGTGGTAGACGGCGATGGCAACCCGCTAGAACGGGGGCAAAAGGGTTTGCTCGTGGAAGAGGGACCGTTGGCACCCGGTATGTTGATGACCATATGGGGAGATGACAAACGCTACATTAAGAGCTACTGGTCGCACTTCAAGGAGAAACAACTCTACCTCACGGGCGATTATGCCATTGAAGATGAGGACGGCTATTTCTGGATGCTTGGGCGTTCGGATGAGGTCATCAATGTTTCTGGGCATCGGCTTGGTACCCGTGAAATTGAAGAGGTCCTCTCTTCCCACGAAGCCGTTGCTGAGGTGAGCGTTATCGGCGTGAAAGACGAGCTGCGTGGCGAAGTACCGTTGGTGGTTGCCGTATTGAAACAGCACGTTGCCCCTGCGGATGAAGACCGTGTGGCAAACGATATGAAACAGCTTGTCCGAGAACGCATTGGGGCTATTGCTACCCCCAACAATGTCCATTTCGTCTCTATGCTGCCCAAGACCCGCAGCGGCAAGATTATGCGGCGGGTGATGCGGTCTGTTTATCAAGGAGACGAAATCGGTGACTTGAGCACGATAGAAGAGGATGCAACGGTAGATATGATCCGCGAGGCGGTAGAGGCTATGCGAAAGCAACTCTAAGGGTATGGCAAAGATGCCCCACGCTCCCCCCCACCAACCGCAAATGGTGGGGGGACTAGGCGGGGGGGGCAAGCGAGCAATCGCTCCCCAAAATTACCGCAATCGTTATCGCTGGCTTTTACCAAAATTTTACATGCTGCTTATGCTTTCCTGATACTTGACAGGTACAATAGCAGCAATAGTTGTATGCTACAATGCCGGAAAAAGGTCTTTTGTGTACCCGATAGTCATTATTGGCTAAAGTGTATATTTTGTGAAACAAGGAGGACAGAACCAATGACTGATGAGACCCCTACGACAATTAGTTCGCAAGAAGGCGGATTGTATCACCCCCTTGACTCGGTGTATGAAAATGCCAATGTGACCGCATATATGCGCCAAAAGGGATTTACTACCTATGGAGAACTCTATGACTGGTCAATAAGTCACCCAGAGGAATTTTGGGCAGAGCAGGCAGGTGAGCTTGAATGGTTCAAGCCGTGGGAAAAAGTACTGGATGAGAGTAAAGCTCCGTTTTATCATTGGTTTGTTGGTGCCAAGACCAACATTGTACACAACGCTATTGACCGCCACACGAAGACATGGCGGCGCAATAAGTTAGCCCTGATTTGGGAAGGGGAAGATGGCACACTGCGGACATTCTCCTACCAGGGGCTAGACCGCGAAGTGAGCAAAGTTGCCAGTGTTATCAAGAGCATGGGGGTCAAAAAGGGAGACATTGTGACGATTTATCTCCCACGTATCCCTGAACTGATGATCAGTATGCTTGCCTGTGCCAAGATTGGCGCAGTCCATAGCGTGGTCTATGGGGGATTTAGTGTAGAAGCCCTAGCAGACCGCATAGATGATGCCAAGAGTAAACTCCTCATTACCGCAGACGGCGGCTTTATGCGCGGTAAAGTGGTAGAACTCAAACAGATTGCAGATGAGGCGATGGCTCGCACGCCGAGTATCCAGAACTGTATTGTCGTTCGCCGCACCGGGCAGAGCGTCAATATGGAGAGCGGGCGTGACCTTTGGATGAACGATCTACTCGCGCTCCCGATTGCTTCAGCAAAATGCGAAACCGAGAAGATGGATGCCGAAGATATGCTCTTTATCCTCTACACCAGCGGCACCACCGGGCGACCAAAGGGCGTAGTCCATACCCACGGTGGCTATATGGTTGGAACCTATGCCACACTGAAATTTGTCTTTGACATCAAAGAAGAGGATCGCTGGTGGTGTGCGGCAGACCCAGGCTGGATTACGGGGCATAGCTACATTGTCTATAGCCCACTCATAGCCGGGGCAACCTCGTTTATGTATGAGGGTGCGCCAAACTACCCCTATCCAGACCGCTGGTGGTCAGCTGTCGCCCGCTACGGTATCAGCATCCTGTACACGGCACCAACAGCTATTCGTGGCTTGATGCGTTTTGGCGAAGCGTGGCCCAACCGCCACGACCTGAGCAGCCTCCGTTTGCTTGGGACAGTGGGCGAGCCAATCAACCCCGAAGCATGGCGTTGGTATCACCAGGTTATTGGTGGCGGACGCTGCCCCATCATGGATACGTGGTGGCAGACAGAGACTGGTCACTTCATGATTACCCCTACGCCCATTGTGCCGTTGAAGCCAGGTACTGCAACCCGTTCATTCCTGGGTGTAGAGACGGACGTGGTCCATGAAGATGGGACATCATGTGCTCCCAATGAAGATGGGATGCTTATTATCCGCAAGCCGTGGCCCGGCATGCTCCGCACTATTCTCAATGACCCCGAACGCTACAAGACGACCTACTTTGAGAAGATTCCTGGTGGGGTCTATACCGTAGGTGATAGTGCCCGGAAAGACGAAGATGGCTATACCTGGATTATCGGGCGTATTGATGACGTGATTAAGGTGAGTGGCTATCGGCTTGGTACAGCTGAGGTAGAGAGTGCGTTGGTTAGCCATCCGTCAGTGGCTGAAGCTGCGGCTATTGGGCTACCACACGAACTCAAGGGTAACGCTATTCACTCCTTTGTTATCCTGCGGAATGGCTACGAGGGTAGCCCCCATCTGGAGGAGGAACTCAAAGCCCACGTTGGACACGAGATGGGACCGATTGCCCGTCCAGAAAAGATTGAGTTTGTCGGCTCGCTGCCAAAGACCCGTAGCGGGAAGATTATGCGGCGGGTGCTCAAGGCGCAGGCTCTTGGGCAGGATGTCGGCGACATCAGCACGCTGGAGTCGTAGGATTCCCAGACGTGTTGTATGGGGGCGGGGGGAAGCTCTCAGGGGTAGGTCTGTCGGGCAAAGTCTATTATTCCCCGCCCCTGCCCCTACTTACGGGGACGAGGGGGAGCCGTACGGTCTCCCTTCTCCCGCTTGCGGGGGAAGAGCAGGGGATGGG
>CAZLKK010000336.1:3355-4353 GCA_964559995.1 uncultured Chloroflexaceae bacterium | reverse complement strand
CCCAACGCAACCCGCTGGCAGAGATATGGCGCAACCTGTGCCGTTCTCCCTCCGGGGTCATCGGGCTGCTGCTGGTGACGCTGCATCTGCTGCTGGCATTGCTCTCGCCTATACTCGTTCCCTATACCCCGTCTGAACTGAACACGGGCGGGATGCTCGCGCCCCCCTCCGCAGCCCATTGGTTGGGGACAGATGAGCTTGGGCGCGATGTCCTGAGCCGTACCTTGACGGGCGGACGGGTGGCTATTGTTGTCACACTGGCGGCTACGGTGCTGGCGGTTGTCTGGGGGGGGTTAGCGGGTATTCTGCTTGGCTTTGCCGGTGGGTGGTTGGATGAAAGTTTGATGCGTTTGGTAGATGCGTTTCTGGTTATTCCCGAAATGCTCTTTCTGCTGCTTATCGCCAGTATGCTTGGCACGGAAACCGTGGTATTTATCTTGTCCCTGGGCTTTTTGTATGGTATTGTGATTATTCGCATGTCCCGTGCGTCTACGCTTGAATTTGTCACGCAAGATTTCATCCTGGCTGCCCGTGCCCGTGGCGAACGCTGGCGCACCATCATCTTGCAAGAACTGCTGCCCAATGTGCTGGATACCGTGCTAGTGCAGGGTGGCATCATCTGGTCGTGGATGCTCCTTAGCTTTAGCGCGTTGTCGTTTCTTGGCTTTGGCGTGACCCCCCCCACGACAGACTGGGGCTTGATGGTGGCGCAAAACCGCGATACCCTGTCCATTGCTCCCTGGGCAACGCTGTTCCCTATTCTGGCACTCAGTTCATTGATTATCGGAGCTAATCTGCTCGTTGGCTCACTGGCAAAAGCTATGGGGCTAGACCGTATGCAAGAAATATTCTAAACCTATGATAGCGCACCAGCCACCACTCCTGCAACTCGAAAACGTCACGATTGCCTATCGTACTCGTGATGGGCAAGAGATACCTGTTGTTTGCCATGTTTCACTCACCATGCAACGCGGCGAAACGCTTGGGCTGGTGGGCGA
>CAZLKK010000336.1:0-3345 GCA_964559995.1 uncultured Chloroflexaceae bacterium | reverse complement strand
TTGCTGATTTCCCACGACCTGGCGCTAGTGGGCGAATATTGCGATCGCATTGCGGTGATGTACGACGGCAAATTGGTGGAATTGGGCCCGGTCAATGACGTGATCACCAATCCTCAACACGACTACACGCGATCGCTCCTGAATGCTGCCCTCCACTTGCAAGCTAGCCCTGGTCAGGCAGCCAGCGAAGCGGCCACACCGCAACCCTTGCTCTCCTTGCAGCAGGTCACGCAACATTTCACCCTTGAAGAAAACTTTTTGGCGCGATTATTCACGCGATCGCCCGGTCGCACCATCAAAGCCGTAGACGGCATTGATTTAGATGTCTATCCCGGCGAAATTTTAGGATTGGTGGGCGAGTCGGGCTGTGGCAAAAGCACCCTCGGTATGGCACTGTCTGGCTATATGAAGCCCGGTAGCCGCGTGACCGAAGGGACGATATGCTTTGATGGAGCCAATGTGCTGGAACTGAACCGCCAACAGTTGCAACAGTTGCGCCGCCATCGCATCAGCATTATCCCACAAAACACCAGCCAGGTGCTTACGCCAACGATGCGCGTGGGTAGCCTGATGAACGAAGTGCTTAGGTTTTGCAGCAACATCGGTCAGCAAGCCGCTCGGCAGCGCAGCATTGAACTGTTCAGTCAAGTGCGGCTCCCCCACCCCGAAGCGATGCTCAACCGCTATCCGCATGAACTCTCCGGGGGACAGCAGCAGCGGGTTGCAGTTGCGCTGGCTCTTGCTCGTCAGCCAGAGTTGCTCATCCTGGATGAGCCAACGACAGGGCTGGACGTAACTACGCAAGCCCATTTGCTCAACCTGCTGCAAGAGCTAGGGCAAAGCACCGGCACTGCTATGCTCTCCATCAGTCACGATCTAGGCGTGATTGCGCGACTTAGCCACCGTGTCGCCGTGATGTATGCCGGCGAACTGGTGGAAGTGGCACCAGCAGACAAACTCTTTGTGCAGCCTAGACACCCGTATATGCAGGGGTTGTTGGCATCTGTGCCACGGCTCACGCTGGATACCATCCCCACCCCTATGCCAGGTCGTCCGCCGCAGTTTGGTACGCTCAGACAAGGTTGTGCTTTTGCCCCGCGCTGTCGCTATGTAGATGATCTGTGTCGCACACACTCGCCGCAACTGTTGGCGGCAGACCGCCAGGAGCCAGCAGAACATCTGGTACGCTGTCACTACTGGCAAGACCTCGCAGAGCGTACTCCAGAAGCAGCGAAGAGAAATGGAGCTATTCTCCGCAATGGACACGGCTCACCTGCCACACCGCTTATGCACATGCGAAACATCGTCATCAGCTACGCTCCTTATGGGGTAGTGCAACGGTTGCTCACCATACCTGAACCCGTGGCAACCGTCAACGACATAACGCTACATCTTGCGCGGGGCAAGACGCTGGCTCTGGTCGGCGAGAGTGGTAGCGGCAAAACGACTATTATCCGTGCTTTGGCTGGCTTGAAACGTCCCCGTAGTGGGAGTATCATGGTTGATGGCGTGGATATTACGATGCCAGTAGATGCCCGTTCGCCAGATATGCGGCGTGCCATCCAGCTTATCTTCCAAAACCCAGATAGCTCGCTCAATCCGCGCCAGACTGTTGCCCAGATACTAGCAAAACCATTGCGGCTCTATTTCAAGCTCGATAGCAAAGCGTGTCATACCCGTTCGCTAGAATTGCTTGACCATGTTCGGCTAGACGGCAACTACCTGCATCGTTTTCCCGCGCAAATGTCGGGGGGGGAAAAGCAACGCATAGCAATAGCGCGAGCTTTTGCCGCAGACCCGGCGATGGTGTTGTGTGATGAAATCGTTTCGGCGTTGGATGTGTCGGTGCAGGCGGCAGTGCTGGAGGTGCTGGCAACTTTGCAGCGTGAGCAGGATGTATCCTACCTCTTCATTACGCACGATCTGGCAGTGGTGCGAGCGTTTGCCGACCATGTGGCGGTGTTATACCAGGGACGCATCTGTGAAACAGGTTCGGTGGCGCAGCTCTTTGCTCCGCCCTGGCATCCTTATACGCGCACGCTGCTGGATGCCGTGCTGGAGCCATCACCGTATGGGGAGACGCGGTTACTGGCGAACGATGTTCCTGAAAGGGAGCCGCCGTTGCGTGGTTGTCCATTTCAACGCCGCTGCCCATTGAACCTGGGGGTACTATGCAACGAAGAACCGACTCCCTGGCAATCGAGTGGAGCAGACCATGCATTGCGCTGCCATATTCCGCTGAGTGACCTGGAGCAGGTATAATGTCAGTAGTGAGCGATGGGGTGTGTGGGGTATGGAGATAGGGGGGGCAGCCTGGTTCCTTTTCTCCCCCAGGGGGAAAGGGCTGCCTGAAGAGCATTTCGTGTTTGGGGAAAAAATCACCCAATAGCATAGAGATAAGGCGTTTCTAAGGCGTTGTTGTGGTATACTACCAGCAAAAGAGGGGCGCAAAGACGAGAACCGAATGAACATGCAAAACGATGCAACGATCATAACCAGTTTTCCTGAGATAGATTATCTGCTCGCGCTGGCGGGGTGGGTATCTGCTATTATCTTCACCATCTACGCCATTGTCCTCTTCTACCAAACGTGGCGGAAGTATGGATGGAAAATCGCGTTTGTGCGGCTCGTGTCGTTTCGGGTGATTATCCCCCTACTGTTGACTATCAGTATCAACTTATTGAGTCAAGCTCTTGTCTTTGTCCGTCCGCAGCAAGTGGGAGTGGTGGTCTCATTTCTTTCGAGTGGAGGTGTTCGTCCACAGTCGTTGCGTGGGGGGTTACATGTCATTGTCCCTTTCCTCGAACGCGCTGAAATCTACCCGCTCTATTGGCAGACCTACACCATGTCGAGCAAGTTTTCAGAAGGCAATAAAACGGGGAATGACTCAATTCGCGCACGAACCAGTGATGGACAGGAGGTGCTCCTTGACTGTTCGCTTATCTTTCGCATAGATGCAGACCAAGCGGTGATGGTCCATGTAGATTGGCAGCATCGCTATCTGCACGAGTTGGTACGTCCACTGACACGCGGTTATGTGCGTACCCATGTCTCACAGTTTACGGTACAGGAAGTCAATAGTTCCTCCCGTCGAGACCTGGAAAGTACGTTGGATCGTCTAATCCGTGAGGAACTGGCAACCAAAGGATTTATCCTAGACCAGTTCTTATTGCGTGATGTCACCTTTTCCAAAGAATATGGTGATTCGATTGAAAATAAACAGGTCGCATGGGAAGACCGCCTGCGGGCAGAATATCGGGCGGAGCAATTGCGGCGGTTAGCCCAGGGGCGAGCAGACGCTGTGCTTATCGAAGCACAAGCTCAGGCAGATGCGCTGAACCTTAT
>CAZLKK010000335.1:2345-4381 GCA_964559995.1 uncultured Chloroflexaceae bacterium | reverse complement strand
CATTGTGGGGTAGTCTAGGTATTGGAACACTGGAGAAACCCGTCTATCTGTCGCCACGTTGTCTATATGCAATGGACTAGCCTGTGCAAGAATCGCTTGAATAATCGGTTCTTGTTTGGTAAGTCGTTGGATGGCAACCCGTATGTCTGGGGGTATCCCCTGGTATGCTACCAGGTGCAACCCATCATTATGCCCGTCTGCTGACGAATCGGTGAGTTCTTCAGGGAGATAAACGAGACCCGTTGGGGTTTCTAGGGCGGTCAATATCCGAGGGAGCGTTTCTTGGATCATAGTTTCTAGGCTAAACGATTGCCCGGCAATGGAAGACACCTCATATAACGCAGTCAAGGCGCGAGTTCGGTCTGCGACCTGCTGCTCTAGGGTGGCAGTGAGTTCGGTAAGCGCATGCTCCTTCTGTTGCCGCACGGCGATCTCTTGCAGCAGGGCAGTTTGCGAATCGCGTAGGGACACAACCATACGGTTAAACGCCCCCGTCAAAAAGCCAATTTCATCGGCTACCCGAATGGGTACCGCAACATCCAAGTTCCCCTCTTCGACCTGCCGCACCCCTTGCTGAAGCGCGTTAAGGGGGTTTACCAGACTCGCCTTGATAAACAGGGGGATGAGCAACAAGAAGAGCAACAACGTACCTATGGTTATCTGAAGTATCGGTACTGCTTGGGTATGGATCATCTGCCGATAGGCATAGTAGCTGTAGCCCACTTCTGCCAGTGTTGTTTCATCAAGGTGGATGATATACCGGAGGAAATGGTGATGTGGGTCGGTGCTAAACCGCCCGTGATACGCCTGCACCCCATCGGGTATGGTCTGGTCAAGTATCTGGGGCAAGGGTGGCTCGCTGTCGAAACGGTCATGCAACCAGGGGTGAATGTGGGTTATCTTATTCCACCTAAAGGGAATATTGCTCGCTTTCGTAGCCAGCATGTGCTGTAATGGGGCATCTTGCTCAACAAGCATTTGGCTAGTGATGGTAGGATCGCTCGTGTACAGCATCTGGTAGTTTGTGGAAAATAGCCCATCGGCTATTGGTCTCGTGGCGATATAGGATACATGAGACGGCATCTGGTCTGTGATTCCATGTTCAAGGAGTACGCGAATAGTTGCTACCTCGTTGCGTCTCTGGGTATCATACATTTGCCTTGCCTGTTGGAGCATGAAGGGACCAATCAAGCCAAGCAAAACCATAATAGTGACCAGGGAAATGCCAATGAGCTTTACTTGAATCGTTGTTGGCACATGCGAACGGTCTAGGTACAGCACCACAAACAGCATTGTGGCAATCAGGAGAAAGCCACTGAATGAACCAACCGGTACGATAATCTTCTCTTCCAACATCGAGATTACCGGTCCAAAGGCAGCAATGGTGAAGACGAGTGCCATTGTCCGTGCGGTGTTGGCTTGCATACTTTGGGGTGTGGCGAGGAGTTGTACGTTCTGCCCCCACCGTTGCCAGCGTGATGGATGCTGTTCACCATCAGCGATGGCTTGGCGAGAGAGGGTGATGCTCTGGCGCAGCCAGACCATAGGAGCCCAGAGAAATACTATGGGATAGAAAATATCAAAGATTTTTGCTGAGTACCAAATTCCTGCTTTCTCGTGGATGAAGATACCGTAGAAAAAGGTGACAAAGGCATATTCTATGGTATTTGGCAATACGAGAGCCTCATAGGCCATCAGGAGCAATAAGCCTATCCAAAGCAGCAGGGTAATAATGAGGGCAATAGCTACAATTAAAATAAAAATTTTAATAAAGTTGGTAATGCGTTCAGCATAATCATCTAACCCCGATTGGATAAAGATGCCACCAATTTCTTCACCATCTAAAAAATTGGTAAAAAAGAAAAAGAAGAAAAAAGAAAAATCATTTAATTATATTAAAGGATTTAATTCTTTTAGAAAATAAATACTGACTATGGGTTATGATATAACAAAACTAACTAGTAAAATAACATCATTAAAAAGTATAGCAGATTTATTAAATACACAAATAACATCTAACGAATCTTTTATTGAAG
>CAZLKK010000335.1:1295-2335 GCA_964559995.1 uncultured Chloroflexaceae bacterium | reverse complement strand
TGGAAAACATTTACTTGGAAACCGATAGGCAAGCTGAATGGTGCAGATGCTGGTAAACCAAGCAAAACTTATGCCCCCGATCCAGTAGATGTACCCCCCAATGGGGATGTAGAGACTCAACCCGATAATTAAGCTTCCAAGCATCAGGATAAGTGATGTCAACCAGCCGATGAGGAACCAGATGTGTGGCGATTTGTGGTTCCAAGTAAGGAGTACTGCAAGGATAACGATTTGCAGTAGAAAGGAAGGAAAGAATCCTAGCGCAGCCGGGGATAGGAGGAAATAGCCCTGTATGAAATTCATAAGGATTGTGTGTGCAACCAAGAGATTTGAATATATTTGTCGAGTATTGTAGGTTATTGTACGACAGTTTTTGGGTATTGGCAAGGGGAGGATGTGCCGGGGATGCCAAAATGGGGAGCCGTAGGTATCGGCTCCCCACGCGAACACTATGGGGGCAGGGGGAACTAACTACAAGGCTCGCTTACCCCTGCTCCAAATACCGCTGCACTATTGGCAGAAAGACTTGCTCGACTTGCGGCTCCACTGCTAACTCCGCCTGCTTCTGCACCAATCCCCATACCCCAAACCGCCGCGTTTGCACCATTATCCGCTTGGTTGACGGGTTGATCGTGAAGCTCTGGTTCAGCTGCCAGGTATCCGCAGCATACTGCGCCGGGTGGAACGCTACCTCATCATCCAACGCCGCCAATGTTGCTTGCGATACGTTCGCATAGCTAAAACTCATCTGCGCGTCAGTCTTGAGGTTCTTGCTGATCTTCTTGCCACTCCTCGCCTCATACAAGGTGATGGTATAGCCATTGCCCACCTTGCGATAGATGCCGGTATCTGGCAGGTAGACCGTAGGCGCAATGGCAATCTGTACCCACTCCTCCGCCGTGGGCACCGCATTGGCAGGTATCTGGATGCGCGTCCCATCCGGTAGGGTATAGCTCCACCCACTCGCTACCTTGAACTTGTGCATCTCTGGGGCTTGCAGCTTGTTGGCAATGCTCTTGAGCACCAGCGGGGCTTGCAAG
>CAZLKK010000335.1:0-1227 GCA_964559995.1 uncultured Chloroflexaceae bacterium | reverse complement strand
ATGGGACATCATAGTAGCGTGCTGAGAGCCACCAATCTGCTTGCGTATCGGTAGTATGCGCTACGTCCAGCAGAAAACAGCCATTGGTATCCGTGGTCGTGTTGCCATTCTGATCATCGCTGCTATACGCATCCACAAACGCCCCGGTGACTGGCGTGTTGTTGGCATCAAACACCTGTCCCACCACGTAGGCATTGGACTCGCGCACAACCAACACCACATCTACCGTCTGATTCAACGCCGCATCCTCGCCACTCTGCATGACGTTGCGGATGCGGGGTCTTCTCATTTGCTTGATAGCATCACGGATACAGCGCACCCGTGATGTCCCACTATAGCGTTGCTTGCAATTCTTGACTGCTGTGCGGAGAGAAAACCGTCTGGCTTGCAAATCTGCTGCCAATGTCGTGCTGATAGGACTGGTCTCCTCTTCCATTGGCACGTATGCCATAAACTGCCCTTGCTCATCGGTAAGAACGTAGTCTGAGTAGTCGTCATTGCCGACCCAGACGTAGGTAGAGGCTTTGGGGTTGCCCTCTTCGTCAACTACCTGTCCGCTTATCTCCCCATCCAAGCGGGTCAGGGTGAGGTCTTGGGTGGTCGCTTGATTGGAGATAGCCGTCACCTCGATGTTCTCTGGTGGGTAGGGGATGTACTCTTCTGTGTACAGGTCATAACTGAGCAACCAATCGCCTGATGACACGGAGATGCTAAACGACCCATCGCCGGGATTGATCGACTTCCACTGCCACGTATGGCTGTTGCCAGCGGGGGAGACAAAGACTTCCCCTTGTATCCCGGTTATTGGGTTGCCTTGTTTATCAACCAGTTTGCCGGTTATGGTAGCATCGTTGGGCTTGAGGGTGATCGTCACGGATGAGTCGGCTTGCGGCGAGACCATCACGACCTGCTCGTAGGGTTCCCTTTCTCGCATTGCCAGTTCTGCCCCGCTCTGATCCCCCCCTGCCGATACTGCCGGTATGCCCTCGTCCGTGAAGGAGTAATCGCTGCCGGGGGCTAGATATAACCCTACGCGCATTTCCCCCGCTGGCACCTTGAGCGCAAACCGCCCAGAAGCAACAACATTGACGCTGACCTCTTCCAGGCTATCTACGGGGCGAGCATACGCCCACGCATCTATATCCGTGAGTCTGTTCCCCTGGGTATCCACAACAGTACCGCGTATCGTGCCTGCGATGGGGTCTAGGGTAAAGTCGATGGTCTCGG
>CAZLKK010000334.1:0-4384 GCA_964559995.1 uncultured Chloroflexaceae bacterium | reverse complement strand
TCGTTATCTTTGACCAGCGGAGCGACCAGGGACGCATAGCCGAGCGCACGACCACAGAACAGGCAACGACCCCCACCGGGCGAGTGGTGACGGTGGTACGGGCGTGACTTTACCTAATAACATGCTGAGGCATACAACCTAATCTATTCTATCTTATGATGAAAAACCAACTGTACCCAATATTTCTTACCTTGCTTGCCCTCACCCTGGGGGCTTGTGCTGCATCGACTCCCGCATCACCTACCCCCAACGCCCCCCCAACCGGCACTATTACCTACGTCTCTACCCACGACAGTAACGACGACATCTATACGATCCCGGTTAATGGTGATACTCCCACCCGCATCACGACTGACCCCGCTACCGATGATGCACCAGCGTGGTCGCCAGACGGCACCCGTATTGCCTTTTCTTCTACCCGCACTGGCACCCGCGACATCTACACCATAGCTCGTGATGGCAGCAGTCTTACCCGCATCACTACCTCACCCGCAATGGATATGTCCCCCGCTTGGTCGCCGGATGGTACTCGTCTTGCCTTTTCCTCAGAGGTTGAGGGCAACCGCGACATTTACACCATAGCCAGCGATGGCAGCAATCTCACCCGTTTGACCACTGACCCTGCCGCCGATGACTCGCCAGTGTGGTCGCCAGATGGCATCCACATTGCTTTCTCGTCTACCCGCGATGGCAACGCAGAAATCTATGTGATGCAACAAGACGGCACAAACCAGCTAAACATTACCCAAGACCCCGCCCGTGATTATGAACCGTCATGGTCGCCAGATGGCACTCATATTGCCTTCTCGTCCTTTCGCAACAACAACGTAGACATCTACGTGATGCAACAGGATGGCAGCAGTATTACCCGTCTGACTACCAACGCTTCTACCGACATGTCGCCAGCGTGGTCGCCAGATGGGGCATATATTGTCTTCCATACCTTTACCAATGGGACATTTGACCTGTTCTTAATTACCAGCGATGGCAGCACGCAAACCCGCCTTACCCCCTCAACGACATTTGACTGGTCGCCCCATTGGATTGCTACCAAATAAGCTATGTACCAGGGTTCTGGCAAAGTCGCACAATCAAAGAAATTTTGCCCCGCTCCCCCTGCTCCCGCTCCCATCCCAGGGCGAGGGGGAGCCAAACATTGGGCGCACGGCGGTGCGCCCCTACGGACCGGTTTCTCCCGCTTGCGGGGGAAGAGCAGGGGATGGGGGTAGACCGGTGAGACCTTGTTTACTCTCCCCAACCCTTGTGGGGCAGGGATTGGGGGAGCGGGAGCAAAAAAGGGCTATGATTTCTTTCATTGCAGGGTTTAACCATATTGGTTTTTGCGTTGCCTACCCATCCTGTTCTTGGGACGCTTGGGGGGATGAGGACGATGACGGTAGCGATTGCTCATCTGGCTTGGTTATGGCGAATACTGAACGGCTAGGCGGCAGCACCAACACGATATGCTCCAAGAATCCCAACGTTGCCGCAGTAGCCAAAAAACTCGTCCCAATAGCCACAGTAGATGGCGCAAGCTGGATAGCCTGTATCCACAGCATCACCGCCCACACCCCTACCAACAACACGATAGGAAAAAAGAGCCGATTGTAGGGGCGATTGGTCCAGTAGGAGCCGAGGTAGCGCATATGCTTGGGCAACAATCGTGGTTCAAAGTTTCGCATACCCAACAGGATATTGAGCTTGGCACTGAGCTGGAATACCCACAGCATCACAAATAGATGGAAGCCAAGTTTGTTGGTGGCGTTTTGATGGAGCCACCAGAGCACCAGCGTGTCGCAGCCAATAGCCCCTATGTGGTAAAGATGCGTTTCAATGGCACAACGAAGCCGCTGCCAACCGTCAGCATCCGTAGGGCAACTGGTGGTCCTTGGTCCCGTGATAATCCCGCTGTAGAATGCCAACTCGTGCCATGCCCAGATTACCATAGCTGCAATGAACGTGTGGTAATAGCCACTGATACTTTGGACATTGCGAAATACCCAAAGGTGGTAATGGGCAAGCACCAACAGGGCAAAGGTACCAACGAGTAATGCACGGCGTACCCAGATTCCCCGACTATTGAGCCAGAGCATACTCATTGTCAACCCTCCCCATAAGACCAGGGTCGTGAGCAATGGGTAGAGGTAGAGGTGTTGCCAGGGTATCGCAGGCGATATGGAGTTTACAAAATTCAAGATTAAAGCTATGCTATAGTCATGACAAAACGTGAATCGTATTGTAGCATACGTTTATCCTACCTTGTTTTATGTCCTTAGAACGACCATCGTTTAGTACCATGCTTCAACCCCGCCATTGGTCGCTGCATGTGCCGACATTTCGTTGGCTACTTCCGCTTGCTATAGGCAGCATAGCCCTACTCTTGTTTGCCACAGAGACGTGGCTCTTTTCCCATACCTACCCGCAAATTCGGTTACAACCGGAGAGCAACGAAGCGGTCTCGGTGCTCGATGACTTTCATGCGGTGGAAACAGACGGACGCGGGGACTACCGTTGGACAACCGGCAACAGTACGTTGCGGTTTGTCCAGTTTGGGCGTGGCGATACGCTCATCTTTGGCTTGACGCTTGGACCTGCTCCGCCTACAGGTGCGCCATCACACGTCCGTATAGCCTATGGGGGTGCGCCTAAAAGTGACAGGCAACCGCTAGTGCTCCCGTTGGATAAACAGGGCAAACCGCGCACCTATCGCTTGCTTGTCCCCCCGGAACACTGGACATCTGCCAATCTGACCGTCCATCTCCAAAGTGCTACTACCATTGTTGCTCCAGACACGCGCCAAGTTGGGCTACGCTTAGAGGGGGTAACATTGGGGTTTGTCGGCAAGGGCATAGCCCATCCCCCACTGGCAAGTATACTTGTCCAGTTCCTCTTCCTGGCAACTTGGGCATTGTTGCTGTATCGGTTGCATACTCCCCCGTTCATCCTCATCGGTGTCATAGTGGGCATTGCCCTATTGCTCTTGCTGCTCTACCACCTGCATTTGCTCCTGATGTATCGCTATCTTGTGCGCTTGCTGCTGGTATCGGGGGTATTGCTCTTGCTTACCTATGCCATCTTGCCCCAAGCAGAACGGTATGCCGGCTGGATTGCGCCTGCGCCACTGATGCGGTTGTTGTGGGGTGTTACCATGTTGGCGTGTATGCTGCGGCTCGGCGGGTCGCTCTACCCCAACTTTGCTGCCTATGACCTCTCGCTCAATGTGGGAAGGTTGCTTAGTACCCTCTACGGTACCCTCGTTGATACCAATAACTCGATTGAGTTTCGTAATGGGGTGACGGTCTATCCCTCTGGTCCCTACGTGCTGCTGCTGCCAGGCGTATTGGCGCATATCCCGCTGCCATTACTGGTTATGAGTGGGGTTGCGCTTATAGATGGCTTTGGGACGTTGACCGTTGCGGTAATGGCACGGGTGTTTGGGATGAGCCAACGTACCTCCCTATTTGCTGCCCTGTTCTATGCGGCAATTCCCATCAACTTGACTGCGCTGTGGTGGGGGCTATCGGCGCAGGTCTTTGGACAGGCGTTAATGCTCCCATTGACCATTGCCTTACTGGTCGCGTTTCAGCCGCCGTGGGACAAGGCTGCCAACACCCACCAAGAACGGCTGCGTAATCGGGGGTGGTTATGGTTTGTGGTGTTGTTCAGTATGGCGTTGCTCTCGCATATCGGCGTGGCTATCCTAGCCGTAGCATGGCTTGGGTTGGTGTGGGGTATCCTATGGCTATGCCGCACCCTGCCAATGGCGGTCTGGTGGAGCTATACGCTCAAGTTGACCATCAGCATTTTGCTAGGTGTTGCGCTGGTCTATGCAACAGCAGCAGTACTTATCGTTACGGAGTTTTTGGCGGTGGGTAACAAAGTTGCCACAAGCGACTATGTGCCTGCCTATTGGCTTATCTACCGTGGCTTCAAGATTGCCTTTCACGAGCTTGGCTTTTGGCTCATGATTCCTGGGTTGTTGCTCTTTTGGCGCAGACCTCTGCCAGTAGGGGGGCATGTGCTGGTTGGGGGTTGGCTTGGCACAGTGGCAGTCTTTTGGGCTATTGAGATGCTAACTGCCCTCCAGGTGCGCTATATCTATTTTATGGTGCCGTTGGTCTGTATTGGCATTGGGCTATTGCTTGATAAGTTGGCACGCCGGGGAATACCGGGATATGTCGTGGCGTGGGCGGTGATCGTGGTCTTGCTCTTTACGGGTAGTGCCTACTGGTATATCAGCACATTTACGGGCGAGATGATGTCCGTGTCTCCCCTGTTACGCTAGGGAGCGGGGAGCATGCTAAACCCCCATTAGCCCCCATCCCCTCGCCCCTGTGGGTGTATGCGGGTGTAGGGGCGCACGGTGGTGCGCCCAATGTGGCGA